>JAWXCH010000487.1:0-15443 GCA_034440595.1 Planctomycetota bacterium
GGCTAGCCGACTACCTTGCCCGCCGAACCGGATCCCCCTTCGTCCGCCGCACCACCCGAGCTATCATGGCCAACGCCGCATAAGCTGACGTGGACCCTGCGTTGCGAAGAGTGGCCGTGCTATCGCGCGGCTTTGGGAGTACCAGTACTGCTCGACGTGGCGTTTGCACTGCGCAGGTCCAGATCCTTTCGCCGTGCGGCCTCGTCCAGATTGCCATGCTCGGCGATGTATTTACGCAGCCGTTCGATTTTGGCTGCCGTCATCGGTTCGGTTGTCGCAGATTCTGTGGGGGCTTTTCCCCAGGGAATCGCAGTGCCGTTTTTTGTGACCAGTTCAAAGTACGGCTCGGTTTTGGAGTCCCCTTTAATTGTGACCCAACGGATGCTCTTCAGATTCAATTCGCGCCAGATGGCGGCACAATTCTCGGCGATCATTGCGGCCCCAACAACGGTGGAATCTCCCCAGAGCGTGCCGGGTGGCCCAAGTGGCTCGGACTGAATGCCAACGACGCGCGGGTACTGTCCCGCTTCTAGTGATGTAAAATCGCCAGTCGGCAAGAGAATTCCATGCATGTCGACTGGAAACAGTCCATTGGGGACTTCCACCATTGCACTAGGACGACGGTACTGGAGTTTGATTTCGATCCGCGCAGGGTAGAATTTTTGCACTCTCTCCACTTTGGCGACCCAGGGATGCAGTGCAAACGCCTTATCCAATCGATCCAGAAGTTGGTCATCCAAGATCGATAGCGGCGGATCCAGGCTGCCATCGCGCAGTGCTTCCTTGCGAATGTCCGTGCGAATCCATGATGGTGGTGGAGTGATTGAGATCTCTTCGATAGCGATCTGGTAATCGTCATTTGCCAGGACGTCATCTTCAATTCGATTCCAGAGCAAATAGGCGGCCAGCGCACAGAAAGCCAGTAGAGAACAGGCAACTAGCCAGTTGCGACCGTGATAGATCAACCGCCAGGTGTGTTTAGTAAGTGCCAGCGAGGCACGGAGCAGCCGGCCTTTCTTTTTATTCTTGGCTGCACTCACGGGTTCGGCCTCCTTGCCGCTCTCGGTTCGGAATACTTTGCCGGCGTCACCAGATTTCGATCTCGGTTTCTAATTCGACACCAAGACGTTCTGCAACCGTAGCACGCACCGACTCAATCAATTGCAGCACATCGTTACTAGTGGCATCTGGGTCGGCAACGATGAAATTTGCATGACGATCGCTGACTTCGGCACCACCGACGCGCGCCCCTTTTAAACCCGACTGGTCGATCAGCATGCCCGCACTGATACCGCGTGGGTTCTTAAAAATACAGCCAGTGCTTTGGTGACCGAGCGGTTGACTGGCTTTTTTGGTGATCCAGGCTTTTTGCATACGCTTGGTCAATTCTTGCGGATCCTCGGTTTCCAGCTCAAACTCGCACCCAAGTATTACCAGTTCGTCTAAACTGCTCTGGCGATAAGAAAAGACCAGGTCGTCGCGTCTGCGCTCGACGATTTCGCCGCTCCGCGTCATCGCCGTCGCACGCGCGACCCATTGGCCGATGTCTCCGCCATGACTGCCGGCATTGCCATGCAGTGCGCCTCCTAGCGTGCCAGGAATGCCCACCAGCGTTTCCAGCCCGGCCAATCCTTCGCGCACCGCGGAGGATACGATGTGCCCAAGGCGAGCGCCGCCACCGGCAACAACTTTCTTAGGAGAGGCGGTGATTTCGTTGAACGCTGGAGCTGTCAAACGCAGGACGAGGCCTTTGACCCCTTCGTCACGAATCAGCAAATTGGAACCGCCACCGAGTACGCGTACCGGCAGGTCCGCTTCGCGTGCGCGTTTGACTACCGTTGCCAGATCTTCTACCGAAGTCGGTTCAGCAAAGTACTCTGCCGGGCCACCTAGCCCGAACCAGGTTAGCGGAGCGAGTAGTTCGTCACGCCGGACAAATTTTTCCAGACCCTTGGTCAATCCCATTCGATCGATTCCTGCAAGTTGCACCGCAGTCGGCAGACAAATACTCCAGACCGGCATTGTGAAGAATCGGCACCGCTTCGTCCAGTACGATTTCAGCCGACAATAGATCTAAACCGCAGAGAAATGCCCCCAACCTGCCAATATAACAGCAACAGATGCGCTTTTGATGACCCGGTGCGAGTCGCTAAGCGCAGGTCGATCAGATAGAAGCATGCTCTAAGAGGTGAGCAGATCCCTGAGTCGCCAGAGCGGCCTAAGCCGCTCCGGCGCTCAGTCCTTAGGCGACGTTGCGAAGCACCAATCGAAGTTTGGTTGACCCAGTAACCGCACTTGACCGGCAAATGGCTTCTACCCAGGAGGGAGGGTAAAGTCACGACTTCCCGCAAAGTGTGACTCGAGCAACGACAGCCTACAACATGGTTCCTACTGTCCGAGGTTTGATTGATTTAAGCTTGCAAATTTGGTTCGTCTTTCAGGGCCGCCAGCGATCAGGCGGCGACTCTGGATCTCTTACTCTGGAATGCTTGCAGTAGCGATGGCAATGCTGTTGCACGCCCGGCCTTGAGCAGCACTGCATCGCCCGGTCGAACGAGTTGCTCGACCAACTCCACTAGTTCGTCGGTCGGTCGGCAGTGAATCGCACACTGGCAACTGAGGCCCGCTTGACGTGCGGCGGCCAAAACTTGTTCGGCATGGCTTCCACAGGCGATCACGATGTCGGCGGCACATTGCGTCACCGCTTCTTCGCCAACCGTTTGATAGAGCTGTGCGACATCGTCGTTTTGCGTATCCAGATCACCGCACACAACAATGCGTCGGCCAGGGTTTTCCAGTTCGGCCATCAAGGCGAGCGTGGCGCGCATCGACAGCGGACTTAGATTGCCATCGTCTGCCACCAGCGTAAATCCATTTTCCGAGACGACCCGACAAGGTGCACTGGCCGGTTGAAATTTTCTTAGGCCCGCGGTGATTTCGTTCCACTCCAGGCCGTGTAGTTGACCTACTGCGATCGCAGCCAGAACAGAGCTGATATGGTGTCGTCCCCATAGCGGGACACTGAGGCGATTTCCAGCGATTGTGAATTGCAACATTCCCTGCTCGGAAGAAATCTGACTCGCCTTGAGATCGCAATCGATCGATCGCCCGAACCAGCGGATATCGCGATTTGTCCGCATGCCGACCCGTCGCAGACTGGTGTCGTCGCCATTGAGAACCAGACAGGTCGAAGTCGGCAATTGATCGATCAGTTCCAGTAGCGGATTTAGATTGCAGCGGCCAGTCTGTGCCGCTGCCAGCCCGTCATCCCACTGCGTGATGACAAAAATGTCCGGTGCAATCCAAGGAAGCGATGTGCAGTGCTCTTGTCGAGCAGGATATTCAACGATGGCCAGTTCGTGATACGAATCCAGTGCCAGCATCTGAGCTGCCAGATTTCGCGAGCACCGTCTGGTCGACTCGCTCTGGGGTGTGGAAAACTGTTCGCTAAGCAAGGCTTCGACTATCGCACAAGTGGTGGTTTTGCCAACGGACCCGGCGACCGCCACGACTTTGGCACTACAGCGCCCACGATTGTAACTGGCAAGCTGCACCAGCGAAGTCTGGGCATCCGCCACTTCCAGCGACCAACGGCCTGGCCAAGGGGTGACCGCGCGACCACTTGTTACGACTCCGATCGCTCCACGCAGATAGGCTTCTTCGGCCGAAAGTGAGCGATCGGCAGAGTTACTCGCTACATCCCAGTAGAGATCTCCTGCCTGAACCGCATCACTGTCAACGACGACTGAGCCGATTTGAGTGTGCGCGCCGTTGCGCGGGGGCATGCGACCTAGCCGCAGCTCGCCTCCCAACAGTTCGTGCAGTTCCCCAATGGTCAGATTCATCGCGACTATGTTGAAAAATGATGAGTGGTTCGGAATGTTGAAAACGTGTGAGTCCTAGCCAGCACGCAGTTCGCGCCAGTTTTCATGTGGCAGTCTGGTTTGAGCTGCCTGTTCGTACAGCCATTGGCGAGCGATTTCGCGATCGTCGAACCAGGTTCTGTGCTTGCCGATCAGTTGATGCTCTTCATGCCCTTTGCCGGTGATCACAATGCAATCGCCAGCGTGTGCATGGGCTAGCGCCCAGCAGATGGCCTGAGCACGATCGTGAATTACGACCGCCTGTCCAAGCGAGTCAAATCCGCTGAGAATGTCGGAGACGATGGTCGCTGGGTCTTCGTTGGTCGGATTGTCATCGGTGATAACCGCCAAGTCGCTGAGTGCTTCGGCTGTCTGTCCAAGGTGTGAACGCTGCTCGCGGCAGGTGTCGCCTTTGGCACCAAAGACACAGATCAACCGACCGCTCACCACTTCACGCAGCGATTCCAGGCAATTGCTGAGGGTCTCTGGCGATTTGGCCGCGTCGACGAAAACCGTGAATGACTGCCCGCACTCAACTCGTTCCATGCGCCCAGGGACGTAGTCCAGGCGTTCCAGGCCGCGTGCGATTTCCGTTGGCGAGACCCCGTATAACAAGCCGACTGCGGCGGCAGTCAGGCAGTTGTAGATCATGCCGTCCCCAATGGTGCGAGTTCGCACGGGCACGGTTTCGCTTCCGGCGGTTAGCAAGAATGTCTGTTCGCTGATGGATCGTTCGAGCAAGACGGCGGTTACGTCCGAATTGGTCAGCATGCCAGTCGTCAGGGCAGGACCATCCAAATTGCGCCCGAATTCGGCACAGGTGGGATCATCCAGATTGAGAACCGCTACCCCTTCAGGTTTCAGCAACTTGAGCAGGCGTGATTTGACTTCTCGGTAGTTCTTGAGCGTGGAGTGCTCGTCGAGATGATCGCGACGCACATTGGTGATACAGGCACAGTCGAGTTGAATTCCCGCCAGGCGAGATTGACTGAGGGCCTGGCTCGATGCCTCCAAGACGGCAAAGTCGCAGCCGTTGGCTTCGGCGTTCGCTAGCCAACTTGCGATGGACGGAGCCGTTGGAGTGGCCGAGGCCGACGGAACATACTCAACCCCGTCAAATGTTCCGAGCGAGCTCATCCAGGCGACCGATGAGCCAGCCGAGTGCAAGACATTGGCAACTAGTGACACGGCGGCAGACTTGCCGTTGGTTCCGGTGATGCCGATGACCTTGATCTGTCGGCTGGCGCTGCCGGCTAGTGCCTGACAGATTTGTGCAAAAGCCGCACGTGTATCAGGGACGACGCAAACCGGCAGCCCATCGGCAACGACGTAGCGCTCCGCCAATACGGCCTTTGCACCACGAAACGCGGCTTCATGAACGAAGTCATGGCCATCGCACTCGGCCCCTACCAGTGCGGCGAACAGGTCGCCAGCCTGAACCGTGCGCGAGTCCGCCGAACAGGAGTGAATGACGATATCGCCATCCGTGCCAAAAAAGGTGGCTTTTGGCAGTAATGTGCGCAAACTGACGCCGCGGACCGAATCATGCATAGCGCAAGGCCTCCATGCCCTGCGATGCTGGTAAGGCATCGTGTTTCGAAGTGGTGACAAGCGGCATCCGGCTGCTCGTCATAAAATGTTGGAGGGATTGTGTTAATAATTCGATTTCGTGTCAAGACAGGTTCTAGCGTGAGTTCAGCGCGGCATTCTGAGCTTGTTCAAACAAGATTTGGAACTCGTTAGCTGGCCCCAAACTCGCTTAAATCTCCGCTCAATTACTCAGAAGAACCTCACCTAATGAAGGCGATGCTAGCTAGCTATTCCCGCTGGTATCGGTGACAATGGGGCACCAACGAGCTGCCGACGACGGAATGCTGTTCGCAGTTTCTTGATGTAACCTGTCTGCGTGTTGCATGTCAGTTCAGTCTCAAGCCGTGTAGCTACTAAAATTCACGCAAGTTATTGATCGCGTTATTTTGTTGAGAGGATGTCGTTGAGCCATGGCCGATCATGATTTCGATGTCGAATCGCTGGCGGAGTATCTCCATCTCAGCCCCAGTCAGGTGACGCGCCTGGTGGAGCGGGGTCGCATACCAGCGCGGCGCGTCCAGGGTGTCTGGCGATTTTCTCCGGCGGAGATTCATCATTGGCTAGAGAATCGCATTGGCCTCTCAGATGAAGCGGAATTGATGGAACTGGAAGAAGTCCTGCGGCCAGCGATGATGGAAAATGAAGTCGAGCCGACCATCTCGGAAATTCTTCCGTTGGACGCCATCGATATCAATTTGCCGGCCAAGACCCGCGGGTCGGTCATAACGGCCATGGTGGAGCTTGGCTCGCGCACGGGCTACATCTGGGATCCTGCCAAAATGATCGAGGCAATTCGCATTCGCGAAGAAATGCACACCACCGCGCTGGAAAACGGCGTCGCATTGTTGCACCCGCGCCGTCCGATGCAAACGATTCTCGGGGAGGCGTTTTTGGCATTCGGGCGAACTAGCCGCGGAATACCGTTTGGTGGCCGCCGGATGACGGATCTGTTCTTTTTGATTTGCTCGCTGAACGATCACGGTCACCTGCAAACTCTAGCACGGCTGAGTCGGCTGCTGCACGACGAGGATTTGCTGTCGGAATTGCGAAGCGCAGAGAGCGCGCATGCCGTGCTGGAATTGCTCAGTTCGCGCGAGGCAGGACTGACTGGCAATGAGTGAGTATCTGGTGCTTGGAGATTGTCAGCGGCCAGAATTTGCTGCTGCGATTAAGCCCCTATTGCAGCAAAGTACTGTCCGATTCGCAGATTTTGACGCGGAAGTCCAACGCACAGCGACGGATTTCGAAGTTGCTCCATCTCGAGCCATCCTGGTAATACAGTCTTTTCCGGGAGAATACTCACCGCATCAATTTCGCATTTTGAGGAACCTGTACCCCCTGTTGCCGATCGTGCAACTGTTGGGAAGCTGGTGCGAGGGGGAATCTCGCAACAGCAAGATTTGGCCCGGCGCACAGCGATACTATGCACATCAGTTTTGCGCTGTCCTTGCTGGCCGAAGGTATGGCGTCGAGACTGCTGGCGAGTTGTTATGCATGCCCCCCTTTACGCAAACAGTAGATGATCGACTCTTGCGAACGCACGGCCGCGGTGCTGGTGCGGTTGTTATCGAGACGGCGTCTGCTGCTTCAATTGGCGTCATCTCTCGTGACTTCAGTGCTGCACAGATGCTGTGCGATGCATTGCAATCGATTGGCAATACGGTTGTCTTGCCTGCCGTTGTACCCTCGCCGCCAATTCCTGCCGCTTATCAGGCCATTCTTTACGACTGCGCAGGTTCGCTGGCAGAGTCCACCGTGCAACTCGAATCTCTCGCTGCTCAATACCCGCAGGTGCCGATCATCGCTCTTTGTGGCTTTCCTCGGATCGACGAAATCCTCAAAGCGCATGCCGCGGGCGTGAGCGCCGTGATCTCAAAGCCATTTGAAATCCCAGCACTCCGCTGGCAATTAAAGGCGATTTTCAGCTAACGAAATCATCATTCGGGAGGCGTACAGCCCGGGTCCGTCCCCTGCCGCTGGTTGCCGAAATTGGCCTGACTTTCTTGCCCGTTCGGCATTAACATAAAGACTTACGGTCTTTTTTAAAAATTGTCGAAAACTTTTCCAAGTAGATGATTGACGCCGGTGCTAGCTCGGGTAAAACGGGCTTTCTGACAATTCCTAGATCGCATCGTTGGAGGGCAGGACCATGCAACGGTTGCCCACGGGCATTCTCTTCCGAAACTCAATACTCCACGCGCGGCGATCTGGTGGCACTGGCGGATTTACGCTGGTTGAACTGCTGGTCGTAATAGCCATTATAGGCATTCTCGTCGCGCTTCTATTGCCGGCCATTCAAGCGGCGCGCGAATCGGCCCGACGTACGCAATGCTCCAACAACCTCAAGCAAATCGGTCTGGGGATGCTGAACTATGTCGGCACTCATCGCCGCTTTCCACCGGGTCAGCGGCAAACTTGCACTAACTGCAAGACGGTCGCCTGGACGGCCTACTTTTTGGACTTTATTGAGGAGCGCACGCTCTCAAAGCAGATCAATTTCAAGAAGCAGATGTGGAGTGCGGACAACTTAGATGCTGTACAAACCATTGTGCCGGTTTACCTCTGTCCTAGCAGCAGCCGATTGCACAATTCTCGCGGCACTGATCACGTCACGTCCTTGGACCTGACCAATCCTGGTGTTTGGGACGAAGGGACCGGCGAAGGAATGGCCTGCCTGGACTACGCCGGTATCAGCGGAGCCACGGTGAATGCGCGCTTTCCTAATCCGGTGACCGGTAACCCCTATCTGGTCAACAACGGCATGCTGCATAACATCAGCACCGGTTACAGTTTGCAAATTCGTCCTGCGCAGGTGACCGATGGGATGTCGCACACAATGATAGTGGGAGAGTTGAGCGGTCGCGGCGTGCTGATTGACGGCACCAGCAATCGACTGCACGGGGTCTGGGCTGGTGGACAAAACTGCATTACCGTACCGCGCAGCACCGCAAGTGTGGCGCATATCAATCCGACGCCGCAACAAGCCTGGACCGATACGGCCAATTCGTCGCTGTTTTCGGATCATTCGGGCGGCGTAGGGATCTTGCTTTGCGATGGATCGGTGCATTTTCTGTCGGACGAGGTTGCCGTTGAAGTGCTGCTCAGTCTGGCCTCTCGAAATGGCGGTGAAATGAACCCTCTGGCCGGTCTGCAATAAGCCAGCCGTCCTAATAACTGCCCAAAAACGTGGCATTGCCAGGATGATTCAGCAAGCCCGCAGCCGCAGGGGTTTGTCGAATGCTCTGGCTCGGCTAAACTATGTTTATACAGTCACTTGCCAACTTTGGAGTTGCTTCATGTCGTTTACGGCCGCGGCGTTGCTGGAATTGCATCGCCTACACCAACAACTGGGAGATCTGCGCGACCGGTTGGAACGCGGTCCCAAACAGATTCGCGCTCGACAGGCGAATGTCGCCCAGTCCGAAGATAAATTAGCCAAAGCTCAGGCCGAAACCAAAGCCGCCAGAATTGCTTCCGATCAGAAGCAACTGCAGCTCAAAACGGGTGAGGCCAAAATTGTCGACCTGAAGAGTAAGCTCAACGCGTGCGGTACCAATCGCGAGTATCAGGCTCTTAAGGATCAAATTGCCGCCTCGGAAATGGCCAATAGCGTTCTTTCCGATGAAGTACTGGAGTCGATGGAGAAAATCGACCAACTCAAGGCAGGGATTGGCGAGCTGGAGCAACTGCTATCCAGAACGCGTGCCGACCTGCAAACCACGCAGCAAGCGGTCCAGGCTCAGGAGGAGTCGTTGCTAGCGGAGGTGAGGCGCGTCGAGGGGAACCTGCAGCAGGCCGAAGCCGCCTTGCCCAAGGATTTTAAGGACGCCTACGACCGTGTGGTGCGCTCCAAAGGGCGCGACTCGATGGCACCCATCGATGGCGAAAGCTGCGGCGGATGCTTCCAGCAGCTAACGCCAAATATGATCAATGATTTGATGCTATCAAGGGTCGTGTTCTGCAAAGTCTGCGGGCGGTTGCTGTATTTGCCCGAGAATCGAGCACCGGCCTCCGAACGCTAAACAAGTGTGGCAGGCCGCTAAATTTGCGCGGAAGGCCGCGCGTGGCCCCCAAGACGCGGTGGTGACCCTGGCGAATTCCCGTTTCCAAGTCCAAATGCCAGTGCGTGTGACTTTACAGTTGCATCGGCAATGGTCACAATAATCAGATCGGTCCTCACTTTGTTTTGAGGGCCGCGTTTTTTTGCGCAAGCGTTATTCACCGTAAGCGGGAGTGTAGCCGTTCATGTCCGATCTCATCCCAATGACCCGAACTGGGTACGAAAAACTCAAAGTGGAACTGGATCACATGGACCAGGTTGAGATGCCCAAGGCGGCTCAGCGCATCGCCGACGCGCGCAGCGAGGGGGACCTGAGCGAAAACGCCGAGTACCACGGTGCGCGTGAATCGCAGGGAATGTTGCAGGCCAAGATCAACTTGCTGCGCGATAAGCTGTCGCGTGCCAGCATTGTTGATACTTCCAAGGTCAACAAGGGAGAAGTCTCGTTTGGTGCCAGCATTCTGGTCAAGGACTTGGATTTCGGCGATGACGAGACATTCATCCTGGTCGGAGCGGGCGAAGAGGATTACGACTCTGGCAAGATTCTAGTGACCAGTCCTTTGGCTCAGGGATTCTTGGGCAAGAAGGTCGGCGACAAGGTCGAAATCGAGGTCCCGGCCGGCATGATGCGATTCAAGATCCTGGAGATCAATTACGAAGACTGATTTCACCGGTCTTTATGGCTGGCCGATTCAATCTTCACTCGCGTACTTTTGCAGTTTTGCAATCAAAGTCTCTTCGTTGATGTTGCGTAGCAGGAACTTTTTCGTTGCAGCAGTTGCTCCGCTGATCAATTCAACGTCTGCTTTTCGCAGGTCTAGCTCCTTGGCCAGCACCTCGGCAATGGCGCGGTTCGCTTTCCCTTTTTCCGCCACCTGAGTCACGCTGACTCGCAATGCTCCTTGACGGATGCCGCGAATGGCGTTGACCGGTCCCGCCGCATGCGCTCGGACTGTCAGCAATACCCCCTCGGCGACCGTTTCCAGATCGATCACGTGTCGATCCCTTCAAAAAGTTGCGAGCCGATGCGGACAATGGTGGCTCCTTCTTCAATGGCAATCTCAAAGTCCCCACTCATGCCGATCGAAAGCTGCTTCAGAATTGCCTGGTCTCCTAGATTGCTCTGCGCCTGATCGCGCAGCTCCCGCAGCCGAATAAACTCTTCGCGAGTCTGCCGCTCGTCCCCCTCGCGGCTGGCCATGGCCATCAGCCCGCGAATCGCAATGTTGGGAAAACCTGCTAGTTGATCCAACGAAGTCAACAGTTGCTCTGGCTGGAATCCATGCTTAGTATCATCTTGCGAGATGTTTACCTCGAGCAGGACATCCGCCACGCGATTCAGCCGCTGCGCAACAGCGTCGATCTCAGAAATCAGGCGGACGCTATCGGCGGAGTGAATTAAAGAGGTGAGAGGTAAGGTTCGCTCGACCTTGTTGCGTTGCAAATGGCCGATCATGTGCCAGCGAATTGTCCCGGTCGAATCAGCCAGCTCCGCAGCCTTATTCCAGAGTGCCTGCGGGCGAGCTTCCCCCAGGTCCAGGCACCCTGCGGCCATCAGCTCGCGTATTAGCGGCACTTCGACATATTTGGTGACGGCGACCAGTGTTACCGCGTCAGATGTGCGGCCACTGCGAATGGCTGCTGCGGCGATTCGTTCTCGAACCTCGGCCAGATTATCCAGTAGCCGAGTCATCGCCATTCCTCGCATTCAAAATTGATCGAACAGTCTCGCGAGTCATTCCGTGCTACTCAATTTCCAGCAGCGGCTCTGCCACGCCAGATTTTGGAAACCGGGCGACCGTAAAATCGCCAGCCAGATTGTGACCTAGCACTGTTCGGTTCGAAATCTTCGCCAGTGCCCTATACATGAGCCACTGTGACTTGTTGAGCCGTACGCGATACCCAACCGCACTGTCGCGCGATACGTTGACCCGTTCTTCGGCCACCGTCAACTGACGCCAGGTCACCACGTGGCGTGGCTGAGGTGCCAGGTCGATCCAGAGCGGCGCAAACAGGCTGCTTCCGGTCTGCGACTGACGCAGGACCAGCTCGTCACCAATAACGCTCAAAGATCCGCCGCGCGTGTCCGACTTCCATTCTGGCAACGCCAACGGAAGCACCACGGCGACCGGCTGCTCTTCGTCCCAGAGGCTAATCTCGCGAGTTTCTTCCGCAGGCCGGGCGGTGATACCCGTGTCCAGCGGTAGCCGCACTTCATATTCCAGGCCGTGCGGCTCTTTGCCAATCAGCGCATCGGCTACCATCAAAAACCGATCCTTGCGTGCCAGGCACATCTGTCGCTGCAGCTTCAAGTTCGCTGACAAGTCCAACTGTAGTTCCAAATAAACGACATCTTCGTCCCGAACCCAGCAAACCTCCGTCCAATCGTCGCTATTCTGAATTTGCTGACCGTTTACCGTCGCTGTAAAATTCCAGTCGCCGCAAATCAGGCGTTGCCGCCCGAGCGTCAATTCGCCGCGCATGGTCCGGTCGTGATAGGTCACCGCCAACCGTGCCGGATTTTTTCCCCAATTCGATTGCAGCAAGGCCAGTTCGGACCATTCCGAATGAAAGCCCGGCCCCTTCTTAGATAGAAGTTTGGCAGCCTCATCGCTCGACTTGCCGCTTTTCGCCTTCAGGCGTACTGCCAGCAATTGATCCGCTCTGCGATCATCAGCCTGCGCAACAGCAGCAGCCAGAAACTGCTGATCGAGCCGGCCCGGTCTCCGCTCGATTTTGGCCGATTCGAACGGCAGGCTGGCATCTTCGCGCATCCAGGCCAGCCAGTGCCGCACCACCTGCGGATAATGCGCCGCTAGCAATTTTGACCACCCTAAATCTTCGTGACTTGCAGACAGCAAACTGCACCGCGTCCAGCAGGCAACCAACGGAGAATAATGCGACAGATACCTGGCATGGACCATCCCTTTGCCATCCAGCAGTTCTTCAAAACCGTCCTGGAGTGTCTTTTGTCCAATCCGCGACAGCTCGCGGCAACTCGTTAGCTCGGGAAATAACAGGCTGAGGGACAAGGAAAGCTCGCCACCCAGCAACTGGCTGACCAAGGGGCTTTCCAAAACAGTGCGCGACTGACTGAAGTGGGCCGCCTCGGTCAAAAAGTCCAACGTCTCCCACCACGGTTGCGACGACGGATTCCGGCTCAGCCGCGGCAGCGCCTGTCCGCAAGCCAGCCAGCCGAGTGCCGCTTGCGGCGACGGATCGACACGATCCAACGGGGCGGCGGAGTGCAAAAGCGCCTCGGCAGCAATGCACTGCTGCGTCAAGTCGCTGGAGAACAGAGTCTTGAGCTGCTCCTTCCAGTCCGGTGCCCATTTTGTCCGGTCCATGCCCCAGCTCAGGTAGCTGTGTGGCGACGTTCCAAACAATTTGGCAAGCGGCCTCGGAGAGGATCGCCGGCGAAGGTGCTTTTGCCAGGCGCGCCACACGGCATCACGATCCCCCTCGGTGAAAGCATCCAGAACGGAAGCCGGTGCCGATGCGTGCCAGATCGAATCCGCCTTTATCGACAAGGGTTCGGATTTTGCTCCGTTGTCCGTGGCGGCATGACCATTGAGGCGAATATCGATTTGTCCGGTGTCAGATGTGCTCACGTGACGAATCCAGCGGAAGAATGGTATTTGTGAAAACTGGCGACATCGCAATTGGACGAGCCGCAATTGGACGAGCTTGCTCAAAAGGGGTATCTTAGCAATATGCTGCGGTTCTGGAAGTCATCGGGCAAAGTCGGGCCAACTTCAGGCAACGTCCGGATATCCTCCGCTGTTTTCACTAAGGAGCGAATTGCGTGAAAATCTCCCCTGCAAAGACGGTGGAAAACTTGTCAGTTCGCATATGGTCGCTGCTGGCATTCGCTGTCCTCTGCACCGCAGTTGCTTCGGTGTTTGCGCAGGAAAGCACCGAAAGTGAGGCCGGGCCAACTAGTGTAAACAGATTGACCGCAAGTGAGGGTACGGTACTTCCCGACCCAAAAGCGGCTGATGATACCGTGCCCGACACGACGGTTTCCGAAGAGGCTGTGCCCGAGGCGAAAAAGAAAAAATACGAACCGGCACCAAAGCTGGACCGCACGGGCTTGCGAAAGCTGGCCAAGGATGCGGACGTCTGGATTGATGCCAAGAAGAAGCAAGTGGTGATCGATGGCGAGGTCTGCCTGGTTAAAGGGCAATTGGAAATGTTTGCCTGCCCGAGTGGCACCAAGGAGCATGAGTCGGTCGTCTCGGTTCGGACCAAGGCTTATTACGTGCATGCGGCACTGTTGGCTCTCGGGGCAAAGCCAGGAACCACCGTCAAGTTCGACCCCAAATACAAACCGGCGACCGGCACCGAAGTCGGAGTCGAGGTTTATTGGGTGGACGACAAGGGGGTGCCACACCAAACGGCTGCTCAGAACTGGATTCGCAACGTCAAGAATGGCAAGCCGATGGATTACACCTGGGTCTTTGCCGGCAGCAAATTTGATACTGACGAGACAACCGGCATACGTACTTACCTGGCCGAATTTGGCGACTTTATTTGTGTCTCGAACTTTTCCAGCGCGATGATGGACCTGCCCGTTGCCAGTTCACAGGATACAGAGGATCTGTTGTACGAAGCATTTACAGAGAACATTCCTCCGCGCCGTACTAAGGTGTCGCTGATTCTGACGCCGAAACTGGAGGTTAAGGATGTTAAGAAAGTAGATGGCAAGAAAGTAGATTCAAAGCAAGCGGACGGAAAGAAAACTGCGGAACCAGTGAAGGTGGAGCCGGAGAAAAAGTAGGGTGTGCGCAGCTCGGCTAGGTTCTATGAGATGTCCGGGATTTTCCCCGCGAGATAAATCTATGGTTCACCCCACTCGGCAATGCTTCAAAATCTCCGCCGGGGTGGTGACATAGCTCACATAGAATGGCCCGAACTCGGCGTACCGCGCGCTTGCCTCGTCAAAACGCATCTTGTAAACGATCTCCTTGAGAAACTCTGGGCTGCGTGCCCAGAGTGTGACCCCCCATTCCCAGTCGTCAAAGCCAAGGGCGACGGTGATTAGCTGCGTGACTTTGCCGCCAAACGTCATGCCGGTGCGGCCATGCTCAGCCATCAGGCGGTTACGGTCCTCCAGCGGCAGCAGGAACCAGTTCTCGCCCACTTTGCGTTTCTTGTTCATCGGGTAGAAACAGGTATTTGGCCACGGCGGCAGATCGGGCGTCAGCCGCTGCTTGCGCATCATCACTTCGCGATTCTCATACGCCTTCACTTTGGCCTTAAAGGTCGGACTATCGCGCAGCTCTCCCTCTTCAACAAGTCGGTTGCCGTAGGCTTCGACCGTCGGCACATATTCAGAGACCTCTGTTACGGAAACGAACGAGTACGTCGGCACAATGGCCGGACCGAGTGTCCCACTGAGAATCTTTTGATGCACTGTGTCCACGCGAAGCGGGTCTGGGTCCATAATCATCAGGCCGAAGTCCGCTTTGTGACCGCTGACGATCGAGGTTTGCAGCCGTGCCGGGCCTCCTTCGCGATCGGGCGTTAGCGTTTCGATGAGTTGCTGGCAACCTACCTTCAGTTCATCTTCGTTGAGCGCCGTGAGCAGCGCGCGGTCAAACTGATAATAGAAGTGGCTACAGTGCCACCCTTCGGCAGGTTGAATCGAGACGGAACTTGGATCGGTACTCATGCAAATTACCTATGCGAACGCGGTTATCTTGGCTTTTGAAAGGCTTACCCCCTCCTCTGCTTGCATGGTACGCAAAATCGACCTCAGCGAATAGTGAGGTGCCCCTGGTTAGCGTCCAGCCGCCTTCCACCTCTTCGCCCACAAGACTCTGAATTCACGCATTGCGCCGTGGGGGAGAGGTGAAAGGTGGATTGCAATCGCCAAGGGATGCGCAAAAAAACGCCCTGAGAAATCCCAGGGCGTTTTTCGATCAATA
>JAWXCH010000488.1:0-5451 GCA_034440595.1 Planctomycetota bacterium
ATCGCCGCGTCATTTGCGGGCTGTCCGGTGGCGTTGACTCGTCGGTCGTAGCCGCCCTGCTATATCAGGCGATTGGATCGCAGCTTTCCTGCATTCTGGTCGATAACGGCCTGCTGCGCAAGGACGAGGCCGAAGCGGTCATTCGCGAATTCACCACACATTTCAAAACCGACCTGCATGTGGTTCGCGGCGAAGAAAAGTTCCTCGGACAACTGGCCGGTGTGACCGATCCACAGGAGAAGCGCAAAATCATCGGCCGGGCGTTTATCGAATGCTTCACCGAAGAGGCAGCTCGAATCGACGGAGCACACTTCCTTGCCCAAGGGACGCTCTACCCGGACGTGATTGAAAGCGGTGCGGCAGTTGACGGGCCTGCCGCCACCATCAAGCTCCATCACAACGTCGGCGGACTTCCAGAAGAATTGGGCTTTGAGCTGATCGAACCGCTCCGTGACCTGTTTAAGGACGAGGTCCGTAAGCTCGGCCTGCAATTGGGCCTGCCAGAGGACATTGTCTGGCGGCATCCATTCCCTGGGCCTGGCCTGGCCGTACGTTGCCTTGGAGAAGTGACCGCCGATCGCCTGGAGCGACTTCGCGAAGCGGATGCGATCGTGATCGAAGAGATCAAGGCGGCCAAGCTCTATCGCCAAACCGCGCAGGTCTTCGCCGTGCTGCTACCTATTCAGAGCGTTGGGGTCATGGGAGACGCCCGCACCTATGAAGACTGTCTCGCAGTTCGTGCGGTCGAGACCGAAGACTTCATGACCGCCGACTGGAGCCACCTGCCATACGACCTGCTGGCACGGATCTCGACCCGGATCATCAACGAGGTAAAGGGCATCAACCGCGTTGTCTACGACATCAGCAGCAAACCCCCCGCGACGATTGAGTGGGAGTAAAGACGCAGCTCTTCGATAGTACATTCTTGGGAGGGCATAAAATGGGCAGAATCTCGCTGACTGCAGGGCAAATTAGCTCGCAATCCTCGGCTTGCAACCGCCCTCAAAACTTGACATATGTCAAAACGATGTCTAGTATTTGGTTACGTGAAGGATTCCACCCGGGCACGCTGAGCGGAGGCCAGCGTGGTTAGACTTAAAGACCCAGAGCTCCTAGCCGTTTTTCAGGAAGTCCTTTCCGAATGGAACATTGGTGGGACGATCATTTGGCTTCCGCAGCCCACTGAGTGGCTGGACGCAAATATTGAGGGACACGACACCAAGTCAGCCGGAAAGCTGATGTTTGAACACTTTCATCGAGGCGGCGAAATCGACCAAGTTCGTGAGACCCGGCTAGATTACACCGACAACTCACACCATTACGACTTTCGATTTGCTATTAACGGCCGAAGGGTGTACATCGAAACCGTCCTTCGCGACTCACCCTGTGGCCCCGTCATTGTTGTTGTGAGTATGCATGATGAATGAACAATTGCTACAAACTGTCAGGAAAGAACGTCCCTACCCGCGACCTTGTGCGCTTTGCGGTAAATTAGCGCTGCATGGCGTAGTCATTCCTTACGATGTCAAAATAAAACACGACGGCAAGTTGCATGAATTTCACATTCCTGCGCTGCCTTCCGATCAGTGCAGCGAATGCCAGCAAATTTACTTTACTAACGCGACTGCGGACGCGAAAAATAATGCCCTCCGTGACCATATCGGACTTCTCCACCCGGCGCAGATCAAAGAGTTCCTTACCAAACACAACTTAACGCAGCGCAGCTTTGCCTCGCACTTGCGCGTCGCCGAAGAATCTGTCTCACGTTGGGTCAACGGAGAGTCCATCCAATCACGCGCACTCGACACTTTGATGCGCGTCTACTTCGCCAAGCCAGATGTACGCGAGATGCTAGCTAGCGGATCCTTTATCAGCATCACGCCGAACGAAACTGCCGGGCCGTCCAGTATGGTTTCAACCTAACATGATGCGACATGCACTTGGAACCCTGACCAAATGGACTTCTATAGCGAGTTATCTGGATCGGCACAAAACGCCAGACAATCTTCAAGAGTCTCAAAAGTCTTCGTATACGGCCATGAGGGTTCCGCCTCGGCCATTCCGCTCCAAGTCAGATGCACCGCTGCGTATCGAAAGCTTGCTCCACTAATTTCAAACAATACGTCGTCGCAATCCTGACGCCGCGCAATGGCTTTAGCCTTCAGGCCAAATAGTAGATGTCTCTCTGAAAGCTCTCTGCTCAGTTCCTGCTCCAAATGTGGTCCATCGTCATTGACTTGGTGCCAGGGTGGGTAAAATTCAAACGCCATTGCAAGCTCCTGAGATCGCGGAGTTTCCCCAACTGATTCGAGCACGTCGTATTCTACTCCAACACCGGATTTCGGTTTTCACGGCCCTAAATCCCCGCAGAATCCTTATCTTCCGTACCCCGTTCAGCCGTTTCCCCCCAGGGGTTGACATTCGCCGCGAACGGCCATTTAATACGCTATTCTCCTGTGTGGGCTATTTTCCACTCGTCAGGATGGCGCGACCCAGACCAGGGGCTATGAACCCTACGCCGGTCGCGTTTGTCATTGAAGGAGATAGCACTGCAAAAAAGCAGTACTTGCGCGCATAGCTCAGTTGGTTAGAGCGCCACCCTGATAAGGTGGAGGTCCTAAGTTCGAATCTTAGTGCGCGCACTACACTTACGACAATTTAATTGCTGGCAATCGGACACGTTGACCAATACGGTCAGTGCTCGGTACGATGAGCCAAGGCAGATAGTTGCCCATTAGTAGAGTTGAAAGACCGCTTGGGGACGTAGCTCAATTGGGAGAGCACCGCCTTTGCAAGGCGGGGGTTGAGGGTTCGATCCCCTTCGTCTCCAGTTTTTTCTTTTTGCCGCCACTTTATCGGTCGGCAATGCGACAGACTGGCCACCATTTCGGCAGCCTCGGCATTACGCGGCGGCTGTCATACGGTCCCACAGCATCCGGTAGTACTTCATCACGCGCACCGGATCGGCCGTCTTTCCTTCTTCGACCAGTGTCCAACCTTCGTACTTGGACTTCTTGAGCAGTCCGAACAGCTCCATCCACGGGTAATCGCTCGTCAGGTCGTGAATATGCATAGTCTGACCAAAGTACTTGCGGACCATTTCAAAATTGGCCGCCAGACCCTTCCCGTTCATATCCCCAGGGTTGCTATTCCAGCACACGCGGGCACCCTCGTGGTTGGCATGCTCCATAATCGTCTTAATCCGCGGCAAATCCGAAGTATCTTTGCCATGAACTTCTAGCCGAATCTCAACTCCGTAGCCAGCGCCAAACTCCGCACACTCCCGTAGTGCCGCACCAATTTGAGCCAACGACTCCGCCTCCGATTTACCCTTCGTCAGCCCGTTCGGACGCACCTTCACGCCACTACCACCAACGTCGTGGCAAAGCTCGATAAATGCCTTCGTCTCCTCGATGTTCTTTTTCACTACCGCCGGATCAGCTGAGTGATACTCACAGGCACTTCCCAGGCCGACCAAAATAATCCCACTGTCCGCAAATCGCTGAGCCACTTCGCCGCGCTGCTGCTTGCTCAGCGGGATTTCCACGCCATGCTTGTGCGTCGTCCGCAGTTCGACCCCCTTAAACTTGGTGTCCTGGCAATTCTTGATCAAAGTCGGCAGATCCCATTCCGAGCCCCACATATAGCTAACCAGTCCAAGTTGCATAAGAATCGTCGGGGGTTGAAGTTGAAGGCAGGTATTCAAGCGCCGCATCGCAGCGCAACAGGTAGGATCTAGGCAGGTACCGACGGAACACCAATCGGCCCTCGTAGTATCCACCAAGTAGCAGTACGTTGCAACTATTTGGCATTTGCTCGCTAAATCGTCCTGAATTGGTGCCTAATTACGCCTCAGGCTGCCTTGTATTTGCGGAGTTAATCCTATGGCGAAACCGCGGTTACTATTGCCGGGCCCACGTAAGCTGGCGAATCTGCCCCCAAAGCACTCGACAACTTGGCATCCGCGACCGATAATTTGCGGTTTAGCCAGGCAGACAGTCGCCCAACCTGCCATGCTGATTGAATTTGCGATTTTGCGTAAACCATGAACATTGGAAAGCCCCTCCTGTGGCGACTGTAACTCCAAACGCGTCGTTGTCGGGCGATGACAATGCCGCCATTCAAAACGGAAAAGTAACCCCGACCGTGGTTTCTCAAAAAATGGCGACAGCGAACGGCACCCGCAAGCAAAGCACGCTGAAGGTCGTTCCACAAAGCCTGGAGCTGCGCGAGCAGATCCTGGCCTGCTGCACCGACGCCATTACCTCCCTGGACCGTGCCCGCCCGTTGGGTAAACCGGAACTGGAATCCATCGCTCGTCAAATTCTGACTGAAGAAGCCCTCAGCCACGACTACGTCGGCTGGACAATGGTCATTCTCGCCAGCGAATTCTGGCGATTACGGGTTCAATCCGTTCCCTATCAGCGGCGACTCCTGTTGCTCCCCCCTGCGTGGTTGCACAACGGTGCCAGCAAGAATCACTCCCCTGCCGACGAGACGGCCACTACCAATGGCAAGTCACTGTTCCGCTTCCGTCGACAGGCAGACGAGCTGGGTTACCAGGTGCTGAATGCAAACGATGTCGCCTCGGTCGTTAAGGCAATTGTCAGTGGTCAGGTCGATGCGATCCTCGGCGTAGCCAGCCTCGCTCTGCTGGAAAAAGCGATCGATCAGGTTTTGCCAGCCGGTATCCCTTGCATGGCCATTCCCCTTCTGGATGAACAGCGCCCCCAAGATGCTGTCGACGCCGCCTGGGTTCAATCCATGATTGAACTTCCGCACTGTGTGAATCAAGGCGGTGCGAATCAAGCGGATCCGCCATTTACGAACTACGCTCATCTTATGCGCGCTGCGGCCGAAATGTTCCAGGGGGATCAACTGGAAGCGATCGCCCCCCGTGTGCATCGCAGAAGCCCGACGGCAAAACAGAATGGCACGCCACTCACTCAGACGCAAGATGACCCGCTCGCCGGTATCAATCCTCTCGCCGGAACAGAGGCCATCGCCTATGACTTCCTTGGCAAAGGAGGGAAATATTCTCGTCCGTTTATCACTCTCGCCGTATACGACAGCCTGACCGGCGGGAATGGTACGCGCCCTCATGGTGATGAGCATCTGCGAAATCTGCCCCTCGCAATTCGGCGCGTGGCGATGTCGATCGAAGCTTTTCACAAAGCCTCACTAGTCCATGACGACATTGAAGACGATGATTCGTATCGCTATGGCCAGCCAACTTTGCACCGACAATTCGGCACGCCCACGGCGATCAACATCGGGGACTATCTCATTGGACTCGGCTATCGCTTGGTCAGCCGCGAAAAAGGAACGCTGGGTGCAGAAATTGTCTGCGACATCGTCGATCGCCTGGCCGATGCCCACCTGAAGCTGAGCGAAGGTCAAGGTGCCGAACTCCTCTGGCGCGATTCCCGCAACAAACAACTGACCAGTGCC
>JAWXCH010000489.1:0-16534 GCA_034440595.1 Planctomycetota bacterium
GCACTGTAGTGTCTGTTGTAGGCTGCTGGGAAGAAAACCGGCCAGGTAGTATATTGACCATTCGAGCAAATTGACGGTTAAACCGCCGCCTTGGCAATGTCTCGGCTTTTTTCACGGAAAACCACGCGATGATTCGTGTTTGTATATTAGGAGGCACGGGCTACACGGCACTTGAGCTAATCAAGCTGCTACTGCGCCACCCGCAGGTGCAGATTGTTGCGCTCACCAGCCGCCAGGAAGGAAACAAGCACGTTTCTACCGTCCATCCGTCGCTGGCCGGGCGACTGGATTTGAATCTGGAAGACCTCAGCCCCGCACAGATCGCCGAGCGCGCCGACTTGGTCTTCAGTTGTTTGCCGCATGGCGTGACCGCTGAGCTGGTACCAGAACTTCTGAACGCTGGTGTACGCGTTGTCGACTTTAGCGCCGACTATCGTCTGGATGATGCCCAAACCTACGAGGCATGGTATGCGCTCAAACACCCCGATCCGATCCGATTAGGTCAGGTAGTATATGGTCTGCCTGAACTGTTTCGCGAGAAAATTCCCCCTGCACAACTGGTCGCCAATCCGGGCTGCTATACCACGACATCGATTTTGGCACTGGCACCGCTGGTCAAGGCGGGATTGATCGACCCGCACGACATTATTATTGACGCCAAGAGCGGCGTATCTGGGGCCGGTCGCGTTCCCAAACTCAATACGCTCTACCCGGAATGTAACGAGAGTATCTCGGCCTACGGCGTAGGCAACCACCGGCACACACCTGAGATCGAACAAGTCGTGGGCCGTGTCACTGGCAAAAAGCTGAGCGTGATTTTTACTCCGCACTTGGTGCCGATGGACCGTGGAATTCTGTGTACTATCTATGCCAACCCGGTAGGCAGCGTCAGTGATGCCACGGTCACGGAGGCGCTGCAGGACTTCTATCGCAACGAACCGTTCGTAAAGATTGTCAGTCACTTGCCGGCCTCCAAAGACACCAGCGGCACAAACTACTGCCACATCTCCGCGCGAGTCGTCCGCGGCAAGGTGCTGCTGTTCAGTTCGCTAGACAATCTGATCAAGGGAGCGAGCGGTGCCGCCGTGCAGAACTTCAACCTGATGTACGGTTTTGAAGAAACGACTGCGTTGATTTAGTTCATTACAACCGTTCACACACCCCTTTCATCCATTCACCTCGATTCGTCCTCTACAATATGAGCATGCAAGTTCCGCAAGGCTTTCGGATGGCTGGCGTTCACAGCGGTGTGAAGCGAAACCTGAGCCGACTCGATTGTTCGCTCGTTGTTTCAGACGTGCCAGCGGTTGCAGCCGGTGTATATACCAAGAATCTGGTGTATGCTGCCCCGGTGGAACTGGACCGGGCACGAACCCCCAGCAGCGGATTTCGCGCCGTGGCGATCAACTCCGGCTGTGCCAATGCCTGCACCGGTGAGCGCGGCCTGCGCGACGCCGAACAGATGGCAGCCGCCGCGGCGGCGACTTGCGGTGCCAGCGGTGAACAAGCACTGGTCCTCTCGACCGGCATCATTGGCGAGTTCATCGCGCTGGACAAAATCACCGCTGGCCTTCAACAGTGTGCCGCGCAGCTTGGCTCGGATGAAACGTCGCTCATTAACGCCGCCCGTGGCATGATGACCACCGACACCGTGCATAAGGTCGCCGCGCGAAGCATCGCGATCGGCCCGCGCACGATTCAAGTCACCGGCATGTGCAAGGGAGCCGCCATGATCGCACCGAACATGGGGACCATGCTCGGCCTGATTTTGACCGATGCACCGCTTTCGCCAGCATCGGCTCAGGCCGCGTTATCTGCCGTTGTCGAAGATACCTTTAACTGCATCAGCGTCGATGGGCACATGAGCACCAACGACACGGTGCTGCTGTTGGCCAATGGTGCCGCTGGCGGTGCAGAACTGTCTGGAAAGGAACTTGCACAGTTCCAGTCGGCGCTTTTTGACGTTGCAGAAGAGCTTTCCCGAGCCATCCCCGCCGACGGCGAAGGGGCCACGCATTTGATCACCATTCAAGTTGTCGGGTGCAAATCGCGCAGCGATGCCCGGCAAATTGCCAAGACGATCGCCGATAGTGCGCTGGTCAAAACGGCTGTGGCCGGTGCCGATCCCAACTGGGGACGGATCGTCTCGGCAGCCGGTTATGCTGGCATCCCCTTCGATCCAAAACGTGTCGATCTGACCGTCAACGGGTTCTCGCTCTATCAGCAAGGTGCGCCGGTCCCCTTCGATGCCGATAAAGTTTCATCGTCGATTCGCGACAACCGCGATACCAGCATTATTCTGACGCTAGGAGAAGGGACCGAGCATATCACTTTTTTCACCACTGATCTGACGGCCGAGTACGTCCGCCTCAATGCTGACTATCATACCTAGTTTTCGCGTCTACAATGTAGCCTTCATGCTCCGCATGAAGTAGCAGCAAGCAACGCGGTGGTGGTTTTAACCGTCTGCACGGCAGCAAACCGTATCCCACTACTCCATCTCACGGAGCGAGATGGCTACAATGGTCGTCGTTCCTGCCAATGCGGCCTTTTTCCGCCGTCCAAAGCGATCTTTCCCCGTTCCGCCGCTTTCGCTAAACTTCCAGGCAATTGGCCAGCTAAACAGGATGCCCGCTGCGCCAAACCGGCCCGATCCAGGTATCTGGGCCGGACTACAATTATTACACGTTTTCGTGCGAAGGATTGCACATGACAGCTTCCACTCAGCATCGCCGCCTGAGCGTGGCAATGATCGTCCAGGATTGTGCCGAACAGGTCGCCGCCACACTGGATAGCATTCGCGACATAGCCGACGAGATTGTCGTTGTCGACACCGGATCGTCCGATCGCACGCGCGATATCGTTCGGCCACGTGCCAGCAGACTGGTCGACTTCATTTGGAACGATAGCTACTCCGCCGCACGCAACACTGCGCTACAACATGTCGGCGGTGATTGGGTGCTCTGGCTGGAGGCTGGCGAATCGATGACTCCTGCAATGGCGGCCCGCCTGCGCGCTTTTGTAGATGGCGAAGCGGATCCGCAACAGGCCTACTTGCTGACCATTCAGACCCCTTCAACAACTGAGCAGCTTTCCGGCGAGCAACACGCAGCTATCCGGTTGCATCCGCGGCAGAATAACCTGCTGTTCGAAGGGCGCGTGCGAGAAACGCTCCGCCGTTCGCTGGCCGAGTCCGGCATCGAGGTCGCCCTGACCGCTCTCAATATTCAGTTTGCGCCAAAAATCCCTCTCTCCAAGGATCAAATTCACCATAAGGCACAACGGCAGTTGCGTCTGGCCGCCATCGAACTGCAAGGCAACGGGCGCAATCCGGCCACCTTGCTCGCTATGGCCGACGCTCTGATCGCACTTGGCGAAACTCAAAAAGCGATCGAATGTTACGGCCAGGCTCTGCAATGCGCGCCGCGGCAATCGACATCCATGCTCGAAGGCTACTACGGGCTGCTCGCCGCGCTGGATCATATTCCAACCGCGCTCGACAAACAGATCAGTCTGTGTGCCACAGGACTGGAGATATGGCCATTCGACGCCCAGCTACTCTGCGCAATGGGAAGCTACCTGCAAAAGCAAGGACGCACCGATCTGGCCTGTCGCGCGTTTGAAGCGGCGGCCAATCATGGACAAATCGACCCTCAGACGACTCATCTCAGCGATATAGGCGAGGTTGCCACCGTCTGCCGTGCGACCTGTCTGGAAAAGCTCGGACAAATCGACGCCGCGATTGCGATTATCGAAGAGGCCATCGCCGCGGTGTCTGACTCGCTCCGCCTCCGCCGCAACCTGTTGGATCTTTGCATTCGCCATGATCGCCGTCAAAAGGCGCTGGAGCTGGCCGACCAGTTCCCTCAAGACGCCGCGCAGCGCAATGCCATGCGCAGCGCCGTACGCGGTGCTTGTCTGGCTGCCACGGCCAATTGGGTTCCTGCCTTGGCCTACCTGCAAACTGCTTTTGGTTCAGGCTGTCGCGACGCAGTCTGCATGCGTTGGCTGTGCGCCACGTATCTGGAGACGGGCGAGCCACAGAGTGCGGCTCAACTTTTAGAGAAATGGAAGTTGCAGGATCCAACAAACATTGAAATCTCGCGTTGGGAACAAGTCACCGCGCTCCATCTGAGTGGCGATGCCAAGCCAAGTTGCCCCGTACTGCCAAGTTACACTGGTCAGCCCTTGACCGCAGCACGAAGCACAACGCCAGCGTCCATCGCAGCAGGCTCGCCAATTCCAACCGACAAGAATTTTCGCGTCGACGATCGCGCAGAAAGCCTGCTGAAGTCGACAATGGATGCAGCCTTCAAACCGCATCAAAGCGGCAAGCCATCCGGCCGCTAGTCGGTGCCGAACGAAATATTGGAGCGAAAGGGGATCGAACCCTCAACCTCAGCATTGCGAACGCTGCGCTCTCCCAATTGAGCTACCGCCCCCTGGCGAAAGACTTCGTGCGTTAGCAACCTCTAGCAGTTGCTCAGCAGAATCGATCACGCGGAGTACTATAATTTTAAGATACCCGATCAGACCTGTAAAGATGCGGCAATTTGCGGTAGAGGTGTCCTAAAGCTTGTTGGACAATTGCGCCGTCACCACCGACACCGTTTGGGCACCGCAGTCGCGGCGTGGTATAATTTCGCGCTATGATGCAAAATCCTTACGAATCGTCACGCGCACCGCACTTGCCTGAACCAGAGTCTGAGCCTTCTCGGAGGATTCTCAGCGCGATGCTAGTGGCGATCGGACTAGCACTTGAGGCGGCATTCTGGTTGTATGTGACTAACCGGATGCATGTGATTCAGTCGGCGGAACAGGCGTTTTTCGCACTGTTCGGCGGCGGGGCGCTCATAGGTTTCGGAATCGGTCACTTATTTCGGCGCGGCCTACTAGGGCTGTTCCTAGGGATTGGTGCGATCTCACTGGCGGGCTTAGTGATGCCGGCAATCCAGTAGCCACCACCACACTCTTAGAACACCACCCATTTGCGCCTACTTAGAAGTCATACCACAATCCGAAGCCAACCTTTTGCTCCGACAGGTTATAGAACTCGAACTGCTCGCTCTTGCCGTTGAAGTATTGTGCGCCGACACGCAGCAGGTGCCCCCCATCCTCGCCACGCCACTGCCAACCAGCCTGCACGACAAGATTCCCGCTGTAGTTCACTTCCTGCCGCAAATGGACATTCACCGCCGCAAACGGATCCCCACGCGGCCCCGAAGGGATCAGTGAGCTGTAGTCCGCACCGAACTGAAACTCCCAGTTGCCCGAAACATCTGAGTGAAATGCCCAGCCCGCCTCGCCGTAGAGCCGCAATACCTCGTTGAAGTAATACGACTGCCCCCAGACCAGCACGTCACGACTGTAGTTGTATCGCGGAACGGATGGATCCTTTAGCATCAGTTCATCACCCAGGTGTGAACTGAGATGATAGAACGCTAGCTTCGTCTGCCAGTTGCCATAACCAAAGGTCACCGGCAACCCGGCACGAAAATCTGTCGAGATCATGTCATTGTCTTCTTCCAGATCGAGCCGAGGAAACGCGGCCCCTTCTAAATCGATCTGCCAACCTTGCGGCAAAATGTCGCCGCGCGTTCCATACCGTAACAAGCCCACGCGACCACCCAGCGCAATATCCCAGATCCAACCGACATTGTTTTCGTATGCGATGAAGCTCCCGAGCCGTGGCTCTTTCATTCCGGCCAGGTAAGATTTGTAGATGATGCTGTCCGGCAGAATCTGATACTCCCACGGCTCACAACCAACCGGCCCTTGCGGCACCGGGTACTCATCCGAAACCACCGCACGCGCAGGCGCAACCGTCGGTGCAGTTGGCAGTGGCTCGGTATAGTCGCTAGCGTTGGCCGTCGCGGCGAACTCGTTCCACGCCGATTGCGAGGCATCAGGGTACGCACCACCGCCTTGCGTATGGCTCGGATATCTGGCTTCCGTGTACGAATGATCCAGCGCGCTTGGCCCCCACGGGCTCAGTTCCGGCGGCGCGGGTAATGGCACTATTTGACCATTGACAGTTGCCGACAGCGTGACCAACAGAACGCCGGCCATCGCCACACTCCAGCCAGCCGGCCAGAACGCTCGACGCAATCTCAGACAGTATTCAGAAATCTGCGGCATAGCGGCGTCGAAAGAGATCTGTAGAACGGGCTTCAGCGGATAGGAAGCGGTGGAAATGGAGCAGTGGACAAGCGGATAGAATGAATCTTCGACAGAACCGTTACGATTCGCCAAATCGACGCGCCGAACCGGCAAGGTTTACCATGCTAGCAAAGCATCTAAACAAGCTAGTAAAGCTTTGACGGCAAGAATCGAATCGCACACCGCTTTGAGACTTGTTAGTTGACACTTGCCAGCTCGCCAGGTTCAGCAGACTCATTTGCTACTTAATCGCGACAAAGACCCTCAACTGCCTTGTTTAACTCCTTGTCCTGTCGACGTAACTCCTTTACAATCCGGCCAAAACATCCACATACAGGAGTAATACTATGGAACGAACCTTTATCTTACTTAAACCAGATTGCGTCCAACGCCGCCTTGCCGGGCGGATCCTCACCCGCTTCGAGGACAAGGGCCTGAACATCATCGCGCTGAAGATGCTCAACGTCACGCCAGCACTGTCCAAGCAGCACTATGCCGAGCACGTCAGCAAGCCGTTCTATCCAAACCTGGAACAGTTCATCACCGGTGGGCCAGTCATCGCCGCCGTGATCGAAGGGCTGGAAGCGATCCGCGTGGTTCGCGACTTGCTTGGCGCAACCAGCGGTCTGAAAGCGGTCGCGGGCACAATCCGTGGCGACTTCAGCTCCAGCCGACAGATGAATCTGGTCCACGCCTCTGACGGACCCGAAGCCGCCACGCGCGAAATTGCCCTCTACTTCAAGCCAGACGAGCTAGTCGCCTACGAACCGACAATCACTCCTTGGCTGCGCGCGGGAGACGAGAGCTAGAACTCTCCGCATCGCGCCATAAATTGTTAGCCGCTACGCGCGAACGGAGCGCGTGATACACGGCCTGTTCCATTCGGACAACGCAAAATTTTCCTTCACCTCTCCCGCTTGCGGGAGAGGTCGTCGCCCCAGCGACGGGTGAGGGGGATCACGTACTGGTATTGGCCTGCCCCAAAATCAAATGATTGATGACTGATGATTGATAACAATTGATAGATCTGCCCCCGCGACGGGCTCCGCTAGCGCGTCGCGGCTAACATCGTTCAACCATTTTCGGCAAGTCAAAGCGTGTATGCGCTGCACATCACTCGCGCTATCAATGATTTCCGCCTCTGCGCGTCCTTCGCGCTCTCGGCGCCCTCTGCGGTGAATCAAAAAACGCAAGATCAAAAGCGGCGCGTCGGGTTAGTATGAGCACCTACCCCCGTACCGGCGGCAGCTCACTCATCATCTGCCGCGTGGCAGCTTCAACCGCCTCTTGCCAGCGCGCCGCACCGAACTTTGCATACTCTTTTCGCGCGTGAGCAAAGATAATCCCGCGCGAGTTATTCACCACGGCTCCCAATCCATTAGCATCAAACGCTGGAGCAACATCCGCTGCTGCTCCTCCCTGTGCTCCATAACCGGGGACCAAAAACCATGTATGCGGCATCGCCGCGCGTAACTCTGCAAGCTGCGCCGGGTACGTCGCCCCAACCACCGCGCCGACCGCGCCATACGCCCCGCCGTTACTGGTTTCAGTGTCTATTGTTTGCAGCGCCAGTTGTTCAACGTAGTCTGCCACATGCCGATAGAGCGGCTTTCCATCGCACACCAGATCCTGAAACTGTGCCCCACCAGGGTTCGATGTCTTTACCAACACAAAGATCCCCGAGCCGGTCTCCACACTCCGCTGCACAAACGGCTCCAAACTATCGCTCCCCATGTACGGGTTGACCGTCATGCTATCCGCCCCCCAGGGACTCTGCCCATCAATGCCCAGATACCCGGCTGCATAGGCGGCACCGGTCGTGCCAATATCATTTCGCTTCCCATCGACCAACACCAGCAGCCCGCGAGTACGTGCGTACTGAATCACATCACACAGAACCACCATCCCCGCCGGGCCTAACTCTTCAAAGAACGCCGCCTGCGGTTTAACGATCGGGACCAATGGCGCAACCACATCGATCACACTACGGCAAAATGTCCCAAACGCGGCCGCCCTGCCCGCATAATCTCCCGCCGCGGCCGTTTGCAGCGCCGGTGGCAGAGATTCATATCGCGGATCAAGCCCAACCAACACACCGTTTCGCTTGGTCTGAACCGCCGTTGTAAGACGCTGAATAAATGAAGGCATTTGCGCTATCGTACCCAAGAAAAATTACCGCCATGATGACACCGCTCGGCATTTTACCCCCTGACCGATAGGGAATGATAGACGTGGTGAATTGAAGGGGGTATTGTGATGGGGGCGGTTTGCCGCGTTGATACGATTACTTCACCAAATGATCGCAGTAATTTAAGCGCGTAGATTTAAGTAACAAGGGGCGTGCTCAATGTTTCATCATATTTCCGCAGCAATCCGGTTGTTCTTCGGTCGTGGCCGATCCTTAGAGAAGGACTACGACGAATCGCCCTCGGAGGAAGATCGTGCTAAGGCCGAAATTCTCGATGCGTTTCTATCGGTTGACGACAATGATCACACCGCATATGTAGCCGTTGAGACCCTAGATGAGGACAACGACGAGTCCTCATTGGAGGAAACCCCTGCTCCGGTCGCCATCGTTCCGCAACCTTTCCTATCGTTTAACCACAACGATGTCACTACATTTGTGGCCGGCTATACCTCTGCCGATGAATGTCGCATCTGCTTCGCTTGGAACGGCAAGCACGCCGAAGAGTTTGACGACGCGAACATGAACTTCCGCGACGCCGTGTACGACTTTGTTTTGGATGACATCGAAGCGGTGCCAATTGAACTGGTACGTGATCTATTCAAGGCTGAAGCGGAGTGTTCCGTCGAGGCTTGGGGGATCTGTAAGAGCTGGCGGAACGACTTATGCGAACGGACCCAGAGCGGTTTCTCGAGGACTATTTGAACGGAAAGTTTGCAAGTTATGATGCCCATTGCGGCAGCTATTTTCCGATTGACGAGGAGCTGGCCAAGAGACTATTGCAAATCACCCGCGCTCGGTTGGCAACCAAGCCGTCGCGCCAGCGAAAGTGGCTGCTCAAGGAAGGGGAGAAGTTGTTTGAAGAGTGGGTTCAATGTGCTAGGAACTAGGTTTAGCCAGGCTGTTTTGGACTGACTCTTGGAGCTAACGACCATGAATTATGACTCGCTACTTGCCGAAGGCTTGACTTCCATCCCGGTTGTTCGTCAGTTCCAAGAAATTTTCAAAGATGCTGACCATACCGTTGTCAAAGCCAAACGAGATTTCGGTACCGAGGGTTGGAAAATTGTCCACGAGTGGATCTCTAGGGCACCACTCTACGACCGATACGTCTTGTGGCTAGTGGTTCCAATCGATGTCGGTGCGGATGGACGTTTAAGGGAACTGGAAGGAACGAACCTTTACCTGATAGAGATTTGCAGTATCGATGGGAGCAAGGATGACCAAGAAGGCCGGTCATTGGACTATCGAATGGCGGAGTTCGAAGATGGGGACTGGGAGCAAATCGTTGAAGCTGGTGGTGACTTGGCGGCAGTCGGTTTGGAGCTAATTACAAACGAACCGGTCGAACGATTTTCAGAATTCTGGCGTGACACGCGCCCGAGTCCTCTAGCAGACCCTGGAGATGGAATGGCGTTCAAGGCACCACTACGATTTATGATGTGAGCAGCGATGGCTTCAATCATCCAGACCCACTTCTTCGAACAGCCGCCCTGCGTCTGCGTTGACGATTTCCGCATCACCACAGCGCCCACGGTGGCCGCAATGCACCAACGTTTCGGAACTCCCAGCAGGATTGATACGGGAGAAACACCTGCCCCGGCCGGGCATCGAAACAATCAGATTCACGTTTACGATGAGCTGGGAATCACATTGAATGAGCATCACCATACCCGTCTGTTGCAATTAGTGACCTGTTGGTTCGCCACAGATGACCCTCACTATCGGTTTACTCCCCACAGTAATTTTACCGGCCAATTGCAATTCGAAAATGTTACGATGCCGCTAGGAGGTGATATTCGGCAGTTCCTTGGCCTTTCCCCGTTCCAGCTTAACTGCGTGCTTACTGGATCATGGAGCTATGTAAATAACGAATTCGCTATTTTCGTCAACTCTCGTGGACGCAGACTTCCCTCTGGTCGCCGGAGTAAGGTTCAAAGCATCCTAAGCATCGATCTTTTCTGGCCGCATGATCTATGGCAAGAACCCGTTACCATTTAGGAGAACTGACACTTGGACCGCTGTGGAATTTGCCTGAGTTCGGCCCGCAGGCTACGTCATCCAACCGGGTAACTTCGCCGCCTGCTTAACCCACTTCGTGAACTGAGCTTCATCGAACTGATCCTCGTAGATATCAATCCAGCGAGCTTCCTTGCTTTTTTCTGTGCCACCAGGAGGGACTGGGCTTAGCGACATGCCCGCAAAGAACGTCACTTTCACGTACTTAGTCAGGACGTGATAAGACAGAAACCAGCCCTGCCCCTCGATGCCGTAGAAGGGTGAGTTCCACTTCACGGCCTTGCGTACTTTCGGTACTGCGCGAGTAATCAGCGCGTCGAGTTGCTCTCCCAGTTCCCGCTTCCAACCGGGCATGGCGGCTATGTATGCCTGCACCGGTGCATCACCATCCGCTTTGGCAATCTGTGGGTTGCCCCCGGAAAGAAGCTTCACAGACTTTGCTTGCTTCGCAACTGGTTTGGTTTTTGCCTTGGCCGACTGTGTATTCACTGCAACTGCAGCTTGGACCAATTTCTTGAACGCCGCAGCATTGATTGTCTCTCGCTCACGAATGTCGATCGCGCGACGTGTATTCCCCTCCAAGCTAGAGTTGAACAGCTTTGCAGGGTCTGCCAGCGAGGCCCCATTGGCAAATGTCAGCTTGACAACATTCTTATACGTCTCGCCAGTGCAAATGATTCCACCGTGCGACCAGACCGGCACACCGGTCATGTTGTTCGATGGCTTGCGCCACTTCACCTCCTCAATAATTTCTGGATCCGCTTCCAAAATCAGCGCGCGCATCCGAGCCAGCGTCTCCCTACGCCAGTCAGCCAAAGGCGGCCGGTGGTCGGATTGGGAACCAGCATTTCCAGACACGCGGTTACCCTTCGGCTTTGCTATGTTCTTAGCCATATTTTGTCTCACTATATTGGATGCTATGCTGGCATTCATTTACAATCCCGACTGTCCAGCTCGGTCTGCAATCAGCTATCACCACCAGTGCGTCAATATAATAAAACTGTCCCCTACGCGTTAAGTCCGAAGTTGGCAATTGATATATAGGACTGCCGGAACACTGTTTGTGTGCTTGCTTCGCTCGTTTTTGTAACTCTCCCATCGTAATCCGGCCAATCGGCAGGCATGGAATCTCCCGCTCAACCAGCTATTCTATATGAGCATTTATCAATAATTCTTTGCACCGATCTCCGCACAATGGCTGATCTCAGCCCGTAGAGGAGTGCTACAAGTAACCGTCTCGGACGGTGTGAACTGATAGTGCGCGCTACATTCGTGGCGTGCGCTTTCTTGCAACACCAGTTCGATCACATCTACATTTTTGGAACGACTTCAATGAAAAATCCCCGTTCGTGGTGGTCCAGACTTTTTAGCAATGCACCGACTCAGCGTTCACAAAAACGTTCTCGCCAAAAGGCGCGGACCTTTGAAGCCCTCGAAACTCGCATCGCGTTTTCCGTGTCGTACACCACCGTCAACGATTGGGGGGATGGACTCGAAGGGAAGGTCAATATCACCAATGATCAAGCGGCAGCGATCAGTGGTTGGCAAGTCGAATTCGACTACGCGCGGAACATTGACGAAATATGGGATGGAGTGATTGTAAGCAAAGTCGGCAATCACTATGTCGTGCAAAACGAAACCTACAACAGCAAAATAGGGGTTGGCAAATCGGTCTCATTTGGCTTTACCGCCGAAGGCAGCTCAGGAACACCGACCATGCTGACGCTCAACGGCGTTGGCGATAGTGTCGCGCCACTGGCGCTGCCAACCGTCACAATCAGCGATGTGGCCGTCATCGAAGGCAACCCGGTCGCGACAGCGATCAGTGGCTACTTTCATACCTCCGGCAATCAGATTCTGGATGAAAATAACCAATCAGTGAAAATAGCTGGTGTGAGCTGGTTTGGTTTGGAAACAGAAGACTTTGCCCCGCATGGCCTCTGGTCTCGCGGGTACAAATCGATGATGGATCAAATGAAGCAGACGGGCTTCAACACCATCCGGTTGCCCTATTCAAACGAATTGTTCGACTCCGGAAGTGCGCCCAAGGACATCGATTACTCAAAGAACTCGGATCTACGAGGTCTGAATGGCCTCGGGATCATGGACAAAATCGTCGGCTATGCCGGCCAGATCGGCCTGCGAATTATCTTGGATCACCATCGATCCGACGCAGGAGCCGGGCCGAATGAATCGGGGCTTTGGCACACTGCGGCCTACCCCGAAAGCCGCTGGATTAGCGACTGGACCATGCTTGCGACGCGATACGCGAATAACCCAACGGTCATTGGCGCGGATATCCACAACGAACCGTATGGGGTGGCAACCTGGGGAGATGGCAGCGCGAATGATTGGCGACTTGCCGCCGAGCGCGCCGGAAATGCAATCCTGGCCGCCAATCCAAACTGGCTGATTGTTGTCGAAGGAGTGCAAGATACATCCTCTGGGGGTTACTGGTGGGGTGGGAATCTCTCCAACGCTGGCCAGTATCCGGTGCGGTTGAATCAACCCGGCCGCCTCGTCTATTCGCCGCACGACTACCCGTCGTCGCTCTATCAACAGGATTGGTTCAGCGATCCGAACTATCCGAACAACTTGCCGCAGGTTTGGGATGAGGCCTGGGGCTATTTGTTTCGCGAGGGAATCGCGCCAGTCTTGCTCGGTGAATTCGGCACCAAGCTGCAGACCACGAGTGATCAACAATGGTTCAACAAAATCACCCAGTACCTGGCCGGCGACCTGGATGGAAATGGCACGAACGATCTGACCGCTGGACAGCAAGGCATCAGTTGGACCTATTGGTCGTGGAACCCTAACAGTGGCGACACCGGGGGCATCCTTGCCAATGACTGGCAGACGGTGAACACCAACAAGCTGGCCAAGCTGACGCCAATTCAATTCTCTTTTGGCGCAGGCAACGCAGTGACCACGGCACAATTCAACGTGGTACTGTCGCAAGCCAGTTCACAATCGGTCACGCTGCAATACGCAACTGTAAATGGCACCGCCACGGCAGGAACCGACTACACTGCCACCAGCGGCACACTCACCTTTGCACCTGGTGAGACTTCAAAGTCGATCGCCGTGCCGGTGATTCGCGATCTTCTGGCAGAGTCCACGGAAGTGTTCACGCTCAAGCTCAGCAATGTTAGCGGTGCGACGTTCAACAAGTCGGACGCAATCGCCACAATTCAAGACGACGACAGTGGCAATGCCCCAGTTCCAACAGTTTCCATTGGCAATTCGACGGTGACGGAAGGGAACAGCGGCACTTCTATGTCGCGTTTCACCGTCACATTGAGCGCACCTGCCAACGGCCCTGTCGTGGTGCTGTATGAGACCGCCAATGGTACGGCGACCGCCGGCAGTGACTACATGGGAACCTTTGGCTCGTTGACCTTTGCCAGCGGCGAGACTGTAAAGACGGTTGATGTACCAATCATCGGTGACACGCTGTTTGAGCCTAGCGAGACCTTTTTGCTTCGCTTGACATCTGCCACCGGAGCAACGATTGCTACCTCTCAAGGGACCGGCACCATCGTTGACAATGACACGGCACCGCTGCCAACGCTCTCGGTTAACAATGCAACCATCACCGAGGGGAACAGCGGCACGAAGAACATGACCTTCACCGTGACGTTATCGCAGGCGTCGACCGGTACGGTCACTGTAAATTACGCCACGGCCAATGGCACGGCAATCGCGGGAAGCGATTACAACGCCGCCAGCGGCACGCTGACCTTCACCGCAGGGCAAACGAGCAAGACAGTCACTGTTGCCGTGCGTGGTGACACAGTTGCCGAAAGCACCGAGACATTCCGCGTGTTACTATCCAGCGCTACTGGTGCAACGATCGCAACCGCGCAAGGGACCGGCACGATCACTGACAATGACACCGCGCCATTGCCAACGCTATCGATGATTGGAAATGCGACTATCACCGAAGGGAACAGTGGTACATCGAACATGACCTTCACCGTGACGTTATCGCAGGCGTCGACCGGTACGGTCACTGTGAACTACGCCACGGCCAATGGCACGGCAATCGCGGGAAGCGATTACAACGCCACCAGCAGCACGCTAACATTCACCGCCGGCCAAACGAGCAAGACAATCATCGTGGCGGTGCGTGGTGACACCATTGTGGAAGGCAACGAGACATTCCGCCTACTGCTATCCAGCGCTTCCGGAGCAACAATTTCCACCGCGCAAGGCACCGGCACGATCCTGGACAATGACTCACCTCCGGCCACAGCCGCAGTCACGTTCACTAAAACACTGGACTGGGGGTCGGGCTACACCATGAACGTGAAGGTCAAAAACACGACGCAAACCGCCATCAACGGTTGGCGAGTGGAATTCGACCTGGATGCCAAAATCGGCAACCTGTGGAACGGTACGATCGTCAGCCATGTCGGCACTCGCTACGTCGTGCAAATGGCATCCTGGAACGCCAAAATCGCTCCTGGTGCAGAGGTTTCCTTCGGCTTTGTCGCCACGGGTACCGGACGCACAGCAACGAATGTGAAGTTCTACCCGTATTCGGCGTAACTCTACGGTAATCAGTTAAACAAGAAGTGGCAGATGTCGCCGTCTTTCATGACGTAGGTTTTGCCTTCCACCCTCAATTTACCAGCAGAGCGAATTTCCTTCTCGGTCTGATACTTCTCCAGATCGTCCAGGGTGTAAACTTCCGCGCGGATGAATCCCTTTTCAAAGTCGGTGTGGATTACCCCGGCCGCCTGCGGTGCAGTCGCGCCGACGGGAATCGTCCACGCACGAACCTCTTGCTCTCCAGCGGTGAAATAGCTTTGCAGGCCCAGCGTGCGATAAGCCTCGCGCGCCAAAGCCGCCAGAGCCGGTTCGCTCAGCCCACTTGCTTCGAGCATCGATTCGCGATCCGCCTGATCCAGCTCGGCAATTTCGGCTTCCAGCTTGGCACAGACCGGGACCACTCCCGCGCCGACCTTGGCCGCAAACTGACGCACGGCCATGACCAAATCTCCTTCGCCCGCCAAATCGGTCTCGTCGACATTCGCCACGTACAGCACCGGTTTGGCGCTCAGCAGACCGTACGACGCCACGATCTTTGCTTCGTCCTTGTCCCATTCCATCTTGCGCAGCGGCTCGTCCTTGGCCAAATGTTCCTTGCACTTTTTCAGCACGGCGACACGCGCTGCAACCTCTTTGTCTCCTCCCTTGGCGGAACGCTCTGCCTTGGGGAGCGCCGCGTCAATCATCTGGACATCGGCCAGCATCAGTTCAATTTCCACCGTCTCAATATCCGAGACGGGGTCAACCTGTCCGGCAACGTGTACGACGTCTTCGTCTTCAAAGCAGCGACAGACCTGGAGGATCGCATCGACTTCGCGAATGTGAGTTAGAAACTTATTGCCCAGCCCTTGCCCTTCGCTGGCACCTTTGACAATGCCCGCAATATCCACCAGCTTCAGCGCCGCTGGAACCAGCTTTTTGGGAACGATGTAGCGGCTGATTCGCTCCAAACGATCGTCGGGCACCGACACCACACCTTCGTTCGGCTCGATGGTGCAGAACGGATAATTGGCGCTCTGTGCCAGTTTGGACTGCGTGAGTGCATTAAACAGGGTGCTCTTGCCAACATTGGGCAGACCGACAATACCAGCTTCCATTTTTGTTCCGCGATCAAGTGAGAAAATGAAAGCAACAGCATACCGAAAACCGGCCCGGCTGTCAGCGGGTCAGGCATTTACAGTCGCCTTTCGCTCCGCCGAAAGAGTGCCTTCGCAACGGTCGCATGGTTCTGGTGGGTTCCACGAACTGCCTGAAACGGTCGAACAATGTTAGCCGCGACGCGCTAGCGGAGCGCGTCCGTTGGACTGCGCGGATTTATCATTTCAACCTAGCACAGGTGCTGGCTTTTTTTCAAGACAGAAAAGGCTTCAGACTTCAGGCCACAGGATTCAGGAAGAATTGGTGTAGTCAGGAAGAGTTTCACGCAAAGACGCAAAGGCGCAAAAAAGGCTTGTCGACGCGTGTTAACAGTTCCGTTTTTAACGCGAAGGACGCAAAGGGAAGGAGAGGAAGGGGCAAGGGGGTCCACGTCAGCTTATGCGGCGTTGGCCATGATAGCTCGGGTGGTGCGGCGGACGAAGGGGGATCCGGTTCGGCGGGCAAGGTAGTCGGCTAGCC
>JAWXCH010000490.1:0-4984 GCA_034440595.1 Planctomycetota bacterium
CTGGGACTGCGTATCGTGATGCTGACAGGTGACAATCGCCGCACCGCTGCGACGGTTGCGAAAACGCTGGGGATCGATGCCGTCGAGGCAGAGGTGGAGCCGGCCGAAAAGGCTGCGCATGTCAAGCAGTTACGAAGCCAAGGTCAGCATGTCGCCATGGCGGGGGACGGCATCAATGACGCCCCCGCGTTGAGTGAGGCCGAGGTCGGTATCGCGATGGGGACTGGCACCGATGTGGCCATGCAGAGTGCCGGCATTACACTGGTCAAGGGGGATCTGCGCGGGATTGCGAAAGCCATTCGCCTCAGCCGCGCGACCATGTCGAACATCCGCCAGAATCTGTTTTTTGCCTTTGTTTACAACGCCCTGGGGATTCCCGTGGCTGCGGGGCTGCTTTATCCGTTTTTTGGCGTGCTGCTCAGCCCGATCATTGCCGGGGCCGCCATGAGCCTCAGTTCCGTCTCAGTCATTATGAATGCCCTGCGGCTGAAAAACTTTCCGCTGGATTAATAAAGTTGGCCTTTTTTGCCGCCTGCAAAACGCCAGCAAATTGTTTAGCATAGAGGCACGCTGATCGAGGCGATCCTTTGATCACCTATTATATTCAGGTGCAAAACTCATGCTCAACGAAATCGATAAAGTCCTAGCCGAGCAATTTAAGCTCCCCGGCTTTCGTCCTGGTCAAAAGCACGTCATTGAGGCACTGCTCAACGGCAGGTCCGCAGCAGCGGTTTTTCCCACTGGCGGCGGCAAATCCCTCTGCTATCAATTGCCGGCGGTGCTGCTGCCGGGTTTGACGGTCGTCGTCTCGCCACTCATCGCACTGATGAAGGACCAGATCGACGCCCTAGCCGCGCGTGGTATTGCCGCCGAGCGATTGGATTCCACACTCACGACGGAGCAGTACCGGAGTGTGATGGACCGTGCCCGGAGTGGGGATCTGCGGATGCTCTACGTCGCCCCCGAGCGTTTTAGCAATGAGCGTTTTCGCGAGTCGATCCGCAAGATTCGCGTTGCGCTGTTTGCCGTGGACGAGGCACACTGTATTTCGGAATGGGGGCATAATTTCCGGCCCGACTATCTGAAGCTGCCGCAGTTTGCGCGGCTTTGCAATGCCGAACGGATGCTGGCACTGACGGCCACGGCAACCGACGCGGTGCTGGCCGATATCTGTCGCGTGTTTCAAATCGAGTCCGACGACGCGGTGCGCACGACGTTTTACCGCGCAAACTTGACCATTCGCATGACCGCGACCAGCCCCACCAGCCGTGACGCGCGGCTGCTTAAAATGCTAAAGGATCAGCCCCCTGGGCCGGGCATCATTTATGTCACGTTGCAAAAGACCGCGGAAGAGCTAGCCGTCTGGTTGCGTGAGGAAAACATTTCTGCGCGTGCCTACCACGCCGGGCTGGAAGACGAGGAGCGCACCAGCGTACAAGAGTGGTTCTTGGCATCGCAGAATGGCATTGTGGTGGCGACTATCGCCTTTGGAATGGGAATCGATAAGGCCAACATTCGCTATGTCTATCATTACAATCCACCAAAGAGCCTGGAGAATTTTGCTCAGGAAATCGGCCGTGCCGGGCGTGATGGCGAGCCGGCCATCTGTCAGTCGTTTTTGTGTTACGGCGACTTAAAGGTTCTGGAAGAATTTGCCAAGCGGGATACGCCGACTGAGAGTGCCGTCGCATCTTTTGTGAAGGATGTATTTTCGCTGCGCGACTCCTTCGATGTCAGCCTGCACGAAATGGCCGCGCAGCACGGCATGCGGTTTCCGGTGGTGCGGACACTGCTGACCTATCTGGAGCTGCAAGAGTATCTAGAAGGGGGCACGCCGTTTTACTCGTCCTACAAATTCCAGCCGCTGAAGTCTTCGGCACAGATCCTGGCACGGTTTGAAGGAGAACGCCGCGAGTTTTTGCACCAGCTACTTCGGCAGGCGGTGAAGCTCAAGACCTGGTTTCGGATCGATGCCGACAAGGCGGCACGCGTGATTGGTTGCGACCGAGATCGTGTCATCGCGGCGCTGGATTATTTGCACCAGCAGCAGATGCTGGAATTAAAGGCCGAAGGGACGCGATTGCGTTACCGCCGGTTGCGCAAGCCGGATAGCGTGCCCGCGTTGGCCAAAAAACTGTTTGAGATGCTCCAGAATCGCGAAGCGCGCGAGCTAGCACGACTGCAACAGGTAGCGGACCTGGTATCGTATGAAGGGTGCCAAGTCTCGGCCCTCGGCGCCTACTTTGGCGAACCGACCATCGACCGGTGTGGGCACTGTACGTGGTGTGAAAGCATGGCTGGGCAGCCGGTGGGGAGTACGGCGGGGTAGAATTTAAGTGCGGGGCAATTGTCGATTCAATAACAAATAGCAAATAATTGATAACAAATGACAAATGGAATTTTCTGCCCACACGATATCAGATTTATTATTTGTTATTAGTCATTTAATATTTGATATTTTTTGAGTACCGCCTATTCGGTCGCTTCAGCGCGAGCCAAATATCTGCGCTGGTTAACGCAACAAGGGGAGCCAACGGCTCCCCTTGTGTTTCTCGCGTTCAAATTTTAGTGCCCAACAACCGTCCGCCCCTACTTCTTGGCGGCTTCGTAGCGCTTGCCAACTGCGTCCCAATCGACCACGTTCCAAAACGCGGTGATGTAATCTGGTCGGCGATTCTGATAGTTCAAGTAGTAAGCATGTTCCCAAACGTCCAAGCCAACGACCGGCGTGTTGCCGTGCATGAGTGGACTGTCTTGATTTGGCGTGCTTTCGACGACCAGCTTGCCGGTCTTGTCGACGCTCAGCCAGGCCCAGCCGCTGCCAAAACGGGTTGTGGCGGCCTTCGTAAAGTCCTCTTTGAACTTTTCAAAGCCACCTAGTTCGCTCTTGATCGCATCGGCGAGTTTGCCGGTCGGCGCGCCACCCTTGCCTTTGCCCAGGATCGTCCAGAACAACGAATGGTTGGCATGCCCGCCGCCGTTGTTGCGGACTGCAGTGCGGATGTTCTCGGGCACTGCATCGATCTTGGCGACGAGCGCTTCGATCGTCACATTGCCGATATCGGTCCCTTCGATTGCCTTGTTCAGATTGGTGACGTAGGCGTTGTGATGCTTGTCGTGATGGATCTCCATCGTCTTGGCGTCGATGTGTGGCTCCAAGGCATCATTTGGATATGGCAACGGGGGCAGTGTATAGGCCATTGAAAGGTCCTCCGAATACAGAAAGTGTTGTGTGCTAATATGTTCGCGGGCAAGCCAGAGCATTCCTGGCGGAAAAACTGGCGAAGCCATGCGACAGCCCGCAGCATACCCGATCCAGCGAGGCGGGACAATTGGCCGATGTGGATCGGCACAGCGTGGCACGGGCAACTTGCCCGTGTTTGAATCGCCCCAATTTGGGCGGAACCGCTACACAGGAAGCTAGGCGTAATAAACAACCGCCGCGATTAAAGTCCACTCCCATCCGGTTCATCCCGTTCATCCTAGTTTTATTAAGATGAACAAGGATGAACGGGATGAACAGGATGGTGGTTGCACAGAATGGGAATTGTCATTTGTTATCAATCAGCAGTCATCAATCATTGAGGAAGGCACGTCCCGTCAGAGAACGCGCTCCGCTGGCGCGTCGCGGCTAACAATTCTCAACGCGAAAAGTGACCTCACGCGGAGCGTGAGGAGTACTTTGGTGCGTTGCACGTCCCCTACTTTTTCGTCATGCCATTATTCTCAATCGCCAAAAAGGCATCTGGCGGCATCAGCCCGAGCCACGGGTCACTGTCAGGCGTGAGGAATAACTGTGCATAGACGCGCTGGTTGAATGCTTTTAGCTCTGGCCCGCTGGTGGACTGATCGGCCGCTAGCCACTGATGAATTTGGCGATGGAACAGGTACTCGTTGCGAACGGTGTCGATAGCGGTGTTTCGTTGCAGGTTGGCCAATCGTCGCATGAGCGGAGTTTCAAAGGCAACTAAACTTTTGGAAACTGCACGATCGCCAGCAACCCGTGCATCGGGAGGCGCTTTCTTGGCAATCAACTGCCGGCTGGCCACGTCCAGTTCGGCGTCGCTTGAATGCAGCACAGCGACCTTCGCCCAGACGGCATCGGACGAAATCTGCTCCAGCTTTTCTGCGGAAAGTTGCGTTGGAGTTTCTGGGTGGACGTAACCTGGAGGGAAAGGGACTCCCCCGCCTGGCGCGCCTAGGTAACCAGAATATGGGACACTAGGCGAGTCGCCCTGCAATGCTGGCGTGGACCGGGAATCGGGACGTGAAGGACGGTTTTTGGCACGCGGAGTCGGAGCCGGTCCGAGCAACTCCGGAGGCAGGGCTGATGCGGACGGCAGCACTTGTGGAACCGGTGCGCCGCCGGGAAATCCACTGCGGGGACCGGGAGTTGGTACGGGGGTACCCGGATCGACCGGCGCGGCAGTCGGTAGTTCAGAAGGATCGACAAGTGGTATCGCCTCCGGCAGTGACGCATCCACGTCCGGGTCGGCAAAAGGATCCGCAAGCTGCCGCGACGGGGCAGAATCGTACCGATCTTCGATCTGGACATCTTCTGTAGTGGACGGTTCTGCAAACGGATCGTCTGCCGGCGCATTTGCCGCGACAACGACTGATCTTGGTACTGTAGCCGCAGTCGCACTCGGTGTGGTGGTCCCAGGTGTGGCCCGCGCAGTTGAAACTGGAACGTCGCTTGATGTCGTTACAAGTTGCTGTCGTTTCTTCGCGGTACCGCGAGTAGATGTGTTTCCCTGTGGTGTATCGCGGACAATTTCACCTCGAAGGCGAGTGTCCCTATCGTCGGCAGTCCGCGGTGGTTCAATTCTAGGAACCGTGGTTGCAGCAACCAAGCGCAGCGGCGATTCGGATTCTGGCAGATCGGCATCTGTAAGCCCGAACTTCGGCGCTCGTGGTTGCCTCTCCGCAGTGCGCTGCGGAGACAGTTCGCTCAGTGCCGGGTGACTAGCGGATAAGCTACCAC
>JAWXCH010000491.1:0-9835 GCA_034440595.1 Planctomycetota bacterium
GTGCCAACCACTCCGACCATGAAGGTCGCGATTGTTGGCCGCCGCAATGTTGGCAAGAGCACGTTTGTCAATTCCGTGGCGCAGGCCGAACGAGTCATCGTCAGCGAGATCCCCGGCACGACGCGCGACAGTATTGACGTGCGATTTGAGCTGGATGGTCAGACGTTTGTCGCCATCGATACGCCCGGCCTGCGGCGCACCAAGAGCATTCACACCGACATCGACTATTACGGTTTGCATCGCGCTCAGCGCAGTATTCGCCGGGCCGATGTGGTGCTGATGTTTTTTGATTCGGCGGAGCCGATCGGCAAGGTCGACAAGCAACTGGTCGACTATATTCACGAAAACTATAAGCCGTGCGTCTTTGTCGTGAACAAGTGGGACCTGTTGGCCAAGACGGTCGCAACGGAAGATTGGGTCAAGTACCTGCATGACACTTTTCGCAGCATGCACCATGTGCCGATCGCGTTTATCACCGGCCAAACCGGCAAGAATGTGAAGGCACTGCTCAATCACGCGCAGATGCTGTTCAAGCAGTCGCAGTTGCGCATTTCGACCAGCACGATCAATCAGGCGGTTCGGGCTGCGATCGACGCCAATCCACCCCCAATGCATCATCAGGGTCGGCCTAAGATTTTTTATGCCACGCAGGTCGACGTAGCACCGCCGACGATTGTGCTGTTTTGCAATAACCCTACGGCGTTCTCGCTGACGTATCGACGTTACTTATTAACCGCGCTACGCGATCAGTTGCAGTTTTCCGAAGTGCCTATCAAACTGTACCTGCGCAGACGGGATGCGACGCATGCCCGGCGTGATAGAGCGGATGTGGATAGCGAAGAGGCGGACATGGACTTCGAGAAGTTCAGTTCGGAGGATTTTGACGAGCTGTCGGAGCATGAGATGCCAGACGGTTATACGGGAGTCTCCAATGTCGCCGAGGAAGTTTTCGATGATGAGGACGGCGATGTTGTCGATGGCGACGATGCCAGTGGCGATGAAGCGGACGTCAGTTTGACGGAGTTGGATTCGGAGGAAGATGAGGGGGTGCAGTAGGGGCAGCTCTCGTTTAATAAATGACAAATAGCAAATGACTGTTAACAAATAACAAATCATGTCGTCCTCTCGCGGCCGTTTCAATTTGTCATTTGTTATCAATTATTTGTTATTTATTATTGATCTGGGCAATGACCGATAACGCAATTTCTAGGTTCACGCCACCCTCACCCGTCGCTGGGGCGACGACCTCTCCCGCAAGCGGGAGAGGTGAAGCGGATCGATCGTTCTGAAACAATTCGTCGTGCGCTATAGTCAGACCAACGCCATAGAATCGCCCCTCAGTGCGCTTGGCGTGTTTCACAGACCCTACAAATTGCGCTGCTGAGAATACCATTCTTTCCACTGCTCAGCAGTAGCTTCTGCATCCGGTGCGGCAGAACCGGCTACGCTCGGCAAGCTGTGCAACGCGGCGCGGCGAACATCCGCGCGAGGATCGTCCAGCAGGCGGATCAGTTCGGCGGTCCAGGCGTCGGTGCCGGGTAAAGTCGCCATCGTGCTGGCCACTTCTCCCATGGCGATGGCCGATTGTAGCCGTACGCCAGGACTGGTGTCGTTCGATAGTCGTGCTAGTGCTTTCATGCCCGATTCAGCACCCAGCCGGGATAGGCTAGCCGCGACTCTTACACGCAATGGGAGTGCCGGACTCAGCAACAGTTGCTCCAGCGGTTTGTAGTCAGAGATAAGCGACTGACTGCCAAGTGCAACCACCGCCGCTTCAACCACTGCCGCGTTGTCGTCCTTCAATGTACGCAGTAGTACCTCGCCCGCTCGCTGGCTGGGGTGTTCGCCCAGGTAAACGCAGGCCCGCCGCCGCACTTCGGCCGTTGGGTGACTGGCCGCTGCGGTGGCGATTCGCAGTGCATCGGGAGAAGCTGCCGACGCAATCATTTTCAGCGAAAGTTCCCACAATTCGGCGTCCGGTTGTTTCTCGAGAATTTCTGCCAGCCGCCGCAGGCCAAAACGAGGCAACGGCTCGGCCTCGGCAAGTTCAAGCAAGCTCGCCATTGCGATGCGACCCTCGGATTCCGATCCGCTCCGAATACGTTCCAAGGCGGCAAAGCGCTGGTCCTGACGCGGCAGTACTTGCTCTAGTATCGCGGCAGGAATTTCGACCGCATGGCCCCCGTACAACTGCTCCAGATCCTTACAAAGCTCGGGCCAGACGGATAGTCGGGCATACTGCTCATTCCAGGTGTATTCGCCCGGTGCGGATTGCTGAAACTGCCGAACCAACTCGGCTAATTCGACCAAATTGTGGCCACTGGCCGGGGCGTTCTCATTGGCAGCGAATTCTGGCTGCTCTGCGGTTACGGTTACCAAGGATTGCTTGCTGAACGCAGCCTGCCAGCGCTGCGTTAGCGCCGCAATATCCACTTGCTGTCCGGCGATAATGCGCGCGGTTTCATCGGCAACTTCTGGCCAGCGATCTTGGAACTGCTCGGCGGCCGCGCGGCGTAGTAATGGGCTGCGCTTTTCTAGCGCCGTGAGCAACAGCGGGCCAGCCTGTTCCATTGGCCAGTTGGTGACGGCGCTGATGACTCGTTTCTGCACTTCGCTACTTGGATCGCGGAGCAGCTTTTCACCCAGTGGCCGCGCCTTCTCGGGTGGCAATGTGGCTAGTGCCTCGGCCGCTGCAGCGCGAACGCGCCAGGACTTGTCCGCCAGAACCGGATCCAGCAGTGCCAGATCCTGATAGCTGGCAAGTTGCGTAATTGCCGTGGCGCGAATCAGCTCCGAAGAATCGGATAGCAATGCAGTAAGTGACTTTTGATTGGCTGGTCCTCCAAGTTTGCCAAGGCACTCAATAGCAGTGGTTCGCACTGTCAGATCGATATCTTTCAAGCCACGCTCGCTGCACTCCTGCGCTTGTTCGTGCGTTGCCGCGGTCAACAGTCGCAGGGCCGCACTTCGCACACGTGGATCAACATCGGCCGCGTAGACAAAAATATCGCTGGGTAGCAGTTTGGGGTCCAGTTTCTGGCAGGCATTCACTGCGGCCAATCGAGCCTCCACGGCAGGACTGTGCAAGCCGGCCACTGCATGTTTTTGCAGGTCCGCGACGCCAGCCTGTGCCGCGGCACGCAATAGACTGGCGTGCAAGGCGGGGACATATCGCTGCCGTGCGGCACCTTGATAGGCACCATAGTGCGAAGTCAACTGGCTAATCGCACTCGCGGCGGTTGGACTCTGCATCGCGGACAGACTTTCGACGGCCGCCTGCCGGGTAGTGAGCTTCAATTGTTCACCACGAACGATCTCCACCAGCCGTGGCACGGCGCTGCTTTGTTTTATGTGGCCTAGCCCAATGGCGGCATTCACGCGCGTGACTTCACTGGGTGATTTTAACGCGGCTTTGAGGATCTGCTGTGCATCTTCGCGGGCTAGAACCGAATCCAGGCCAAAATGGCGCAGTGTAAAGGGTGACTCTTCACTGGTGCTTGTTGATTCAGGGGATACAATCGTGACCCAGTTCGGATCAGCCAGGGCCGCAGAAGTATCCAGCAAATGACTCGAGGTTGCCTTGGCCAGTTGCGGATCGGCCTGTGCTTTCGCAGCCGCTTTATCGGCAGCGGGGGAACTATCTGCCGGCAAGGGGTCATTATCTGCGGAAAAGAGTTTCGCCCAGCGTGGCGAGCCATTGATGAAGCCACAGCCCGTCCCCACTGCGCAAAGGAGCAGTAGAGTGGCGGCAAGTCCAATCCGTGGAAGATGCAGGTGATTCACAAGGCAAGTCCGTTTGCCGGTTCCGTGATCGTAAACTTTTTGCTGAACTGTTATCGCAATGCTGGACTGTCAATCCATGACACCAGCGAGCAATTTCTCTATTCTATTTGTTATCGCCCTGGCGGTCGAATGAAGCCACCCGGCGGCCTGATGGGGCCCGGCCCTCCCCCCGGCGCAGGGGCTGGTTGACCTCCACCAAATCCGACTCCGTTTGGATCTTGTGGGAAGCCGCCAACCGGAGCCACCGTCACCAGCACGCTGGACAGGGGCACACCGGTCGCCAGCGACTCCACTTCAGCATGTGCTTTCGTCAAGTTGTCGTAGATCTGGTCTTTCACGACGCTTTCGGTGCCAGTCAGTGCCAGGATGGCTGCTAACAGCGGCTCCAACTCGGCCACTTTCGGTGTTGGTGAAATGGTGTTCAATGCGGCCAGGGCTTTTTGCGAAAGGGCGACATAGAACATCACACCATCTTCGGTGGAAACGGGCCTGCCCGCTTGCAAGCTGGTCGCCAATTCGCGCTTGCAAGCATCGACGGCGACCATACTGATATCGCTGGCCAGTTGCGCTGTATCCAGGCCATCCGGCAACGGAGCCTTGGCCAACAGCAAGAGCTTGATCGCTTCGGCACGCAGTTCGACGGAAGCTCGCTTCTCCGCCGGTTTCTTCTCGGTTAGTTTCTTCTCCGCCTCGCCTTCCGCCTTTTTAATGGCCGGGTCGACAGGTTCGACGGAAGCTACCTTTTCGGCCAGTATCGTCTGAGCCAGTGCGATTGCTTCACCTTTGGTAGGTGGCGAGCGTTTATACCAGTGCGACAATGCATCCACCGCACGACGACGCATCCAATCGTAGGCCGTATCAGACAACTGTGCGGGCCGTAGCTTCGTGTCTGTTGCAAGATCGACCAGAAACTTAATCTGGTCTGGTGTCAGAGTGCCATACTGAGCATGCCGCACCATGCCTGTAACACCCGCGACGCGAACCGCTTCCGGGAAGGTAGCACCCACGGCTACTGCTTTCATCGCGCCTAATGCTCTAGAATAGGGCACCGCGCCGCTGCTCGAAACGCTGTCATTCAACTCGTTGATGGCTAACATCGCGTTATAGCGAGCCACTGGGTGGTATGGCCCCATCACAATACCTCCCATTCCATTGTATAACGCCAAATTCATCCGGTCCCGTGCTTGCTTGGACGTCGCCTGCGGGCCGCTTATTTCGGCAATCTCTTTGCGAACGGCTGGCAGCAGGCTGGTCTTGGTAGCAGGACGCTGACCGACTGCCTTACGCTCGACAATCACGTTCTCCTTGGCGGTCATCTGCGGAACCAGAACCTTGTCAAAGAAGTTTGCGATTTGGGCTTCGTTGAAGGGATCTTTACCGCTCAGCATTCGATCGACCGCTTTGCGTTCATCGGACAGCTTGATTTTGGACATGGAGTTCAGCTTGGCGTCGACCGGGAGCTGCTTGTACTCCTGCGCCAGGGCGTGAGCTGGATAGGCCGCCAAAACGCTGACGATAAGCAATGCGACCAACCGGCTTGCAATTCGATTTAGAATGCGACTCATATCAAACAGCCTTTGCCTAAAAAACGCATAAGCGAGGGTCCATAGCAGCAATGTAAAAGACGATTGTCGCCACGCCAAACGTTGACTTCAATGCGCGCTTTCGATGTGGATCAAACCTGTTGGTCCACTCAGCGCGTTTAATCTAGTTGCCGACTGGCGCATTTCCAGGCCGTTATGAATCGGCGATATAGAAATGCCTCTGAATCAACCGAGGTTGACTGTATCTGTTCCGAACGTAACCTCACACCACACTGGATATTGTGGCTGGCGATTGTGCCCATTCAACCACTAACTCTAGGGTAGTCGCGCAGTGGGTACAAAGTCAAGATTACTCGCAATAACCGCCGCTGCTGCCACGGTTTAAGTCGTTGGAAAGTTGGTCTAGGGGAATTCCCATTGGATCGCTAGAATCCCGCGACTTTCGGCGTGCCCAGTCTCGGGGCGCTTCGTTGCATCATTTACGCCATTAAAGGTCGGGTATGAACGTACGATCATTCGGCAAAATTCTGGTTGGATTGGCGGGCCTGACGGCCTTGATTGCCGCTCCTTGGACCGCGAATGCGCAGCAGAATCCGGACCCGCGAACACAGCAGCAATACCGTGAATACCAGCCGACCGGTGCTCCCGCTGGCCAGCCGGGCACTGGCCAATACAACGGGCAACCGGCAGGTAACTACCAGCCAGCGGCAAACGGCCAGCATACTCCGCAAAATGGCACGTACGTACCGCCACGCACAGGACATCAACCGAACAGCGGCTATCTGCCGCACGATCCGCGGCAGCCTGGTGCGCCGGTGCATGGTCCTGCCCCCGCTCGGCCAGTTGGAGTCGCGCCGGTGCGCCCGGAGTTGAAGGCACCGTTTGTCCTGACGCCACAACAAGAAGCCGAGTTGGATCAGATCCTGATCGCCTGGGAGAAGCAAAGTTCGACAATCCAGACGTTTGAATGCACATTCAATGGTTTTGAATATGATGTGAACAGTGAGGCAAAAAACAGTCCATACCGAGCGTTCGTCGGCCAGATTCGCTACAGTGCGCCGGACAAGGGATTCTTCAATATCTCGAAGGTCATGAATTACAATCCCAAAACCGGCCGATGCGACACCGAGGGAACGATCGACCAGCTTCAACAATGGGTTTGCGATGGTACTTCGGTCTTCTTTGTCAACCACAGAGAGAAACGTCTGTATGAGAAGACACTGCCTCCCGAGATGCGCGGGGCCGCCATCGCCGATGGCCCAACACCTTTCATCTTTGGTGCCAAGGCCGTGACTTTGAAAGCTCGCTATTGGATGAAAAACATAACGCCAGAGAATGACCCGGAAAGATTGTGGCTGGCCGCTTATCCGCGAAAACAAGAGTTGGCAGCAGAGTATGCACGCGTCGATATCATTCTCAATCGAAAAGACTTTATGCCATATGCCATCAGGAAATACCAACCGCGAATAGTAGCACCAGGAGCTGCCGTCGAGGGTGGCAACTGCGAGGTCTATCAGTTCAATGATATCTCTTACAACAGTTCAATCCACAAGATCAAGAACTGGAGCGGGTCATTTGTTAAACCAGACGTCCCCTTCACATACAAGCTAGTCCAGCTTCCGGCGGATGGCGCTGCACCTGCCGCAGGGGGTGTTCCTCCCGGTCCTACCGCCAGTCGAGTTGCACCCGGCAGGCCTTTAGTCGGGCCGGTTGAGCCTGGTCGCGGATTACGAAGCGTTCCAGCCACCGCCACGCGACCAGTCGATCCGCGCCGCTAAGCAAACGGCAAATGTATGCCAATTAGCCGCGATATCATCGCAAGTGGATGCAGAATTGACTGCCGCCCTATTGGCGCTATAATCTAACTGAAACGGAACGAGTGGCCCTTTAACCACTTGCGCAAATCCCTGCAAGCGTTTTGGTTACAATCTATGGCGCTTTCTGTCAGGCCCGAGCGGACACGGCATCCGCGATGCACTTTGCTCGGATTTTCATTCCAAACCTTGTTGTGTCTGTGCCTGTTCCTCGGAATCGGCACGCGGAGCTCTGTGCTGCGCGCTCAGGATGCAGATGCTGCCCCAGGACCACTCGCCGCAGATCCGTTTGCTGTCGATGACGCTCCGCCGGCTGCCGCTGATAAACCGGTTGAGGCAGCGCCTCTGGCTCTGCCTGCCGATGACAACGCGGGCGTGGGCAAGATTGCCGCAGAAGATAACGAGGCTGCGGGAGATGGTGCCGCCGCCCCCCCTGTTCAGCAAGCTCCACCGGCGTATTTGGTTCGATTGCCGATTCCGATCACCGACAACGCGGACAATCGCTTTCGCGCCATCGTCAAGCGATTGCTGGCAAAAACGCCGCCTGGGCAGCAGCGACCGGTGCTGGTGATTCGGTTTGAAACTGGAAAATCTCCCGACGGGCGCGGCACCGACTTTCACCGTGCCAACGGACTGGCCGAGTTTCTGACCAGCGATGCTCTAAACGGTGTGAAGACAGTTGCCTATATTCCCAAGACGATCAAAGGCCACGCGGTGCTGGTGGCGATGGCCTGCCAGCAGATTGTGATGGACCCCAAGGCGGAAATCGGGGACGCCGGAATTGACGACAATGCCGTAGCGCTGCGTAAATCGGCCTACCTGCATTTTGCCAAGTCGGAAAAAACTATTCCGCCAGCACTGGCGTTAGGGATGTTGGACAAGGAAGCGACTGTGATTCGCGCGGTGACCGCGGCCGGCACAGAGTATGTGCTGGCCGATGAGCTGGACGCGCTGCGCAAGGATCGCAATGTGCAAACTACGGAGCCAATCAGTCCACGGCCGGGCCTGTTTACAGGTCAACGCGCACGGATGGAACTAGGCTTTGTTAGCTACACGGCGTCCGACGTGGCCGGTGTGGCCAAAGCACTCGGCCTGCCCGAGTCGGCGCTAACCGAGGATCCATCGCTGGAGCGCGACTGGCAACCGATTCAAATCGAACTGTCCGGTGTGATCGATGAAAAAATGGTTCACTCGGTCATGCGGATGATCGATAGTCGGGCCATCAAGGGGTCCGACAACTTCATTTGCTTGAAAATCAACAGCTCGGGCGGAGACGCCGCGAACACCACCCGGCTAGCCAACTATCTGGCCGCGCTGGATTCCTCGCAGATCCGCACCGTGGCCTACATTCCGCAAGAGTGTACCGGTCTGGCAACCGTGGTCGCCATGGCGTGCGATGAAGTGATTGCTGCACCAAACGCCACCATCGGCGGCATCGGTGACGTTGCTCTGGAAGAGGGAGAAGTCGCCACAGCACGCCATGTGATGCGCAATTCGATTTGCAAAGAAAAGGCCCGATCCTGGTCGCTGCCGGTGGCATTGTTCGATGCGAAGCTTAAGGTGTGGCGATATACCCACAAAGACAGCAGTCTGACTGAATACTGGAGCGATGAAGAATATAAGGAGCAGCCGGATCAAACTGTTTGGCAAAAGGGGGCCTTGTTTCAAGACGGCACCCACGCACTGCAGGTCACCGGACTGCGTGCGGAAGAACTAGGCCTCGTCCGCCAAACGGTCGACAGTTTTCAAGAGCTGCGCACAATGTACAGCCTGGGAAATGATCCGACGCTGGTCGAACCGAGCATGGTCGACAACTTTTTGCGGTTTCTGGCGTCGGATGGTGTATCGCTGTTTCTGCTGCTAATCGGCGGAGCGGCCGTCTATGCCGAACTGCAAGTACCAGGCGTGGGCCTCGGCGGAATCATTGCATTCATTTGTTTCTTGCTTTACTTCTGGGCCAAGTTCTTTGAAGGGACGGCCGGCGCACTGGAGATCCTATTGTTTGTTTCTGGTGTAGGTTGCCTGGTGATTGAAATCTTTGTGCTGCCGGGCATCGGCGTGTTCGGATTCGCCGGTGGACTGATGGTGGTAGCCTCGTTGGTTCTGGCCAGCCAGACCTTTGTGATTCCTCACAGCGATTACGAACTGCGACAGATGCGGAACTCGACCATGGTGGTCGGAGGTGCAGCGGTTGGAATGATCGCCATCATAGGGCTGCTGCGCAGATACTTGCCGCATGCGCCGATGTTCAATCGGATGATGTTGGCACCCCCTTCGGCTGAAGAAATCGAAGAGATGGATAACCGCGAATCGCTGGTTAACTTTCATCATCTGCTGGGGAAGCAAGGAATCGCTGTGACCAAACTGGTCCCCTCTGGTAAGGCCAACTTTGGCGACGATTGGATCGATGTCGTGTCTAACGGCGGATTCATCGACCGCGGCGATCCGATCGTGGTGGTTGAGGTACAAGGGAACCGAGTCGTGGTTGGCCCGGTCAAAAGCTAATCGGGCTGAGGCTCCAACCTAACCCGAAGCGATCTGTCGCATTTCGCTCCGCGAAATAGCGTGTTTTTGAAACGGATCGCGTGCATCCGATGATCCGCTGTTTGCGAAATTGCTCTTTCACGGAGTGAAAGGCAACGGACGGGAGCCAGCATCAGGCGGCCACGGAAACGATGCCGAACGGTCCGTAAA
>JAWXCH010000492.1:0-5555 GCA_034440595.1 Planctomycetota bacterium
CTGGTCGCCATCACCAGAGGCGCGCCCGCATCCGCTCCCGCCACCGACAACGCCACTGCGGCCACATCGCCATAGGTGTTGTCAATATTCGTGTCATTGGCCAGCAACCCCTGCGCGGCAGTCCGCGTTAACGGCAAGTCGATCGTAGTGGCGTATAGCGGGAACGCGCCGTCGTCCACGGCCACCGGAATGTCGGCCACGTTCAAGATCCGAATCGAAACCGTGGCATCCGTGGAGTCTGGTAGCGTTTCCGGCACCTCGTTGATCTTGTACGTGAACACAATCGGCGGCAGCGACGGCGGCACGAAAAAATCCAAATCCGGCTGACCGTTCTTCAGCGGCGGCCGGTACAGAATTTTGTCGTCGGTCAAGTCGTTCGGCGTGTTATTAGGATCGAATCGTTCGACCGTGCCGCCCCCCACCGGCTGAGTAAACGATTTAAGCGCGGCCTTCGCCGTCCCATTCGTCAAATCGTTGGCCAATACGTCAATGATGTAACTCGCACTCCCTTCGAGCAGCCCACTGGGCGCATCGTTAACGCCAAACGGGCCAGTTGGCACGACAACGGTGACGCCAATCTGCCCCTGCGCTGAAAGATTCGGCCCCGGATTGTGCTGCTGATCGTTGACAGTGATCGACAAAGTGCCGGTGGCATTGGCCGCTGGCGGTGTGAGCACCAGCGTGGCCAGCACGTCATTGACCGCGAATTGATAACCTGTAATCGACAAGCTGGCCGTGTTGTTTCCGCTCACCTGTGCGCCAAACCGATCCAAGGCACTCAGCGTTCCAATTCCACCCGTCGCCACGACCGTGACGTTCATCGGATTTGTCTCAGCATCCACGTCGTACACGCTGATCGCGTTTTGAAATGCCTGGGAAAACGCCAGCGTGTTCACGGAATAGACGGTTTGCGCCGGCGGCACTACCAGCATCGGCTTGTCATTCACCGCGGCAACATTGATCGCTATCGTTGATTCTCGCTGTAGCGGACTACCCGAGCCCGAGTGGCCAAGATCGCTCACGGAAAATCTAAGCAGATCCTGCCCGTTGAAATTCGGCGGCGGATAGTAAGTCAGGCCTGCCAAAGCGGCATTGACGGCACTGGTCGTCCCCACAAATGACAGGGTGCCCGCTGTCTGCTGACTGAAAAGCACAAGTCCTTGCGCGGATGGCAGGTGCAGACTTCCGTACGTCACGGAGAGCGTAACCTGCACACCAGCCGGATCGGCGTCAACGTCGCTCACCGAGAGCGCACCAGGACCGAAAACCAACGCAGTGTCCTCGTTCGTCGTCGCAAAACTCGGCGACGAAATCACCGGCGCATCGTTCACCGGGTTCACCGTGATCGTGACGGTGTTACTCGCCGTGTCATACGGCGACGAATCGCCGGCAATCCCCGCCAAGTACGTGAAGGACGTCGTACCGCTAAAATTCGGGCTCGGCACAAATTTCAGCAGGTCATCGCTAAGATCCGCGGGTGTGTTGTTCGGATCAATCCGCGTCACCAGGCCGCCCGCTGGCTGCGTAAATGATCGCAACTCCTTCGCGCCAGCGGGGGCCGCCGCATGTTTGGTCACATGCGGCAAAATGGGAATCGTGATACCCGCCAATGAGTCCTCGTCAACCGTCGCGGTAATGGGTGTGCCAAACAGTGGCGCTTCCACAATCAAGGTAACCGGCAACGCCGAAATCAGCTCGTTGGGAACCAGCGATTCTTCGGGGGCTGTTGCCGTGATGTCCGCCAGCACCAATGTGTTATGAATCGGCCTCGTCATCTGAGTAAAGTCCGGCGCGAACACCAGGCTCTGACTCGCCACTTTGCCCGGCAGCAGCGACTTCACTCGCCCGCGCGTGACCTCCGTCAAGCTATTTTTTGCGGTCGTCAGTCCAACCTGCGCCCCCAACTCGTCGATCCGATCTGCCGCGTCTTTGGCAGAGAGCGAGACTTGATACAGCCCTGGCAGCCCATTGTTCAGGCCGAGATCGAACGAACGAAACGCCTCGGCGAACGATGGAGGGAAATTAATATCTCCCTTGATCCCTTCGAATACCAAGATGTCTTCAATACTGGGTATCAAATCGGGAAAATCGACATCGTATTGGCCCGTGAACCGGACCAGATAATCACCGTTGTCGGGTCTCACCTGCACGGTCCCAGCCCCCAACAGGTTATTCAGCGCCGCTTCGATCTGCCCCCGCAAGGCTTCCGACCCATCCGGACCGTTCAAGTCATAAGAAATCGGCGAGGTCGTTTGCCCCGGCCCCATGCTCAACGTAAATGTCCCGCTCAAGTTGCCGGCAACAATCAGCCGCTGCATCTCCGCAACGCGCACTTTCGCCAGCGACTTGTCGTACAACACATCCAGAAACGCCGCATAGACACCGCGGCTGTTGTTCCCGTCGATACGCAAGTCCCTGACTCTCACCTGCAAATCAAAATCCCGCCCGGCCAAAATCGAGGTGATCGGCGTGTCCGTGCCCGGCGCGAGCGTTCGAATCACATACTCAACAATCGGCGTCGTTTGCGCCTCTCCCTCCGCCAGCAGGAGCGACCGTTCTGCGTCGGCAAAGCCGCCAATCACCCCGGCATCCGCCGCCATTAGCTCCCGCTTCTCCAGCATTTCCATGCGCAATGGTCGCCAGCCAAGCACACTTCGATTGCGATTTAATCCCCGAATTCGGTGATGCCCTTTGCGCATAATGCCTGCGTACGCGGCCTACAAACCGCAACAATGGAAAAGTCCGGACATCGCTCTGTAAATGCTTTGCAAGCAATCAGCCAAGGTCGGCGAATACAACAAGAAAGTCAAGCACAAAGCATTAATAAATTACCAGCCGCCGTCGTTATCTTGCTCGAACACTTACGTTTCGCCGGTGTAGCGCACTCCGTGCAGGAGATCAAATTGAATTGGAAAAACCTTTTCTTCAACTGCCCATGATTCACGTCGAAAATGGCAACGATATGACAAAACATGGAAACATCGCTTCCAGGAGAGAAACTATATTTCTTCTTAGTGGCAAAATAGTTGCCATTTGCTGGTTGAGCAGCTATTCTCAACTGCTGTGCCGGAAGCCGCTCTGCGACTAGTCGTCGAAGCCATCGGTTTGAGGTGGCTGTTGAGGCGTTTCCGGTACAGCGAACAGATCGGTTTTTGTTCCATCGGGAAAGCGGATGAGGAGGGGCTGAGGGTAGTCCTTCCCCGCCTCGATTTGCGAAATTGCCTCACATTTTGATGTAACAAAATGACGACCGCAGCCGAGGCAAAAGATTTCTCTGCCCAATAGTTCTTGAACAAACGGTGCCTTCACCTGGCAGTTCGGACACTCAACAATGACCACGACAATCTTCCCCACGTTGCAGGTTGATTCCATCGCCAGCGAACCTTTTGAGATAGGCACTGGCGCTGTGTACTGCAATGCGCCTGCCGAACAGTGTTTCGGCTTGGCTGGCGCGTGCTTTCTGCTGGCAGACAACCATGATCAGATGGCAGTGACGGATAGCGGCAAATCCATTCCGCTGCATTGCTACGAATTGATATTAGTGCCCTCAGACAACAATCCAATGGAATTCAATTCGACCCAGGAACTTCCTGGCATCGTCGTTCTCCTGGAAGAGGTTTGTTTGGCCAACTTAAAGCGGCCATCCTCATTTTTTGTGCGATTAGAACCGGCGATGCCCGGTTGCAATTGCCATGGCTGGACTTTCGCCGAGGGCCAACACTGCATCCACGACAAGGATGTGCCACAGATTTTGCAGGATAATGGTTACCGCCAGGTCACTGAGCCGATGAGTGGCGACCTCGCCGTCTGTTACAACGACAACGTCATTATTCATTCCGGTTTGGTGCGATCAGTCCGGAATGGGGAAGTCATCCGCATCGAAAGCAAATGGGGCCCGTTCGGCGTGTTTCTGCATCATCCTCAAGCCTATCCTCACCCCTGGACGTATTACCGCAGCGAACGTCGCGGGCACCGCCTCGAAATCTTGTCCAAAACGCACTGAGGCCCAATTTCCTTTTCCGGGCTGAAGCGCATGTAAGGCAATCGAGCTCGGCCAGTATCGGCATTGCCCTCTCTTAGTGCGGTCCTATCAGCCGCAAGTTGCCCATATGCCGCGGCTGCGAAACCAACTGCCGGCCGAACATCACCGGCTTTCGCGTCTCGGCCCATGTCTGGACGATTTGGAATTCCTTGTCGGTATCGATCTTCCCTTCGATTCCGCGCAGTTCCACCGGCACGAGTGAATCGTCGCGCATCGACTGCGCCTTGGCTCGCCGCGCTGCTTCCAGCATGTCCCAGCTATGCGGTGCCACGCCGAGATCCATGAGCTTTGAATAGATGATATCCAGACTGATCCCACTTTTCCCAACGGCGTAGGCCATCTCACAGCGAGGAAATCCAGACCCTCGTTCCTGGTCTTCATTCATGCTGCAAAAGCTGTCGTTATTCATGACTGGCCTGAACTCTTCCGAATGAATCCAATACGCCCATATCTCGGTCTCGATCGCGCTGATCATCGGGCTCTGATATAGGACGGGCGGTTTGTGACCGTAATAGAACCAGTCGTCCCGCTTGGCCCACTCCTCGCGCTGCTTATTCACCAGGGCATAAATACGATCCATACCGCGATCGAGCAGGTCGAGTTCTGCTGCCTCGCCCTTCCCTTTCACCGGGCCATACTTGCCGATATTGAGCTCCGCCCAAAGCCGATCGCCCCAGGTGATATCCTCGCGAAAAGTATTCGCATAGTTTTGCAAAGCCTGCTTGCCGGCGATCTTGGCTTGACGCCAAACCTCGTCCAAATTGTTCGCCAGCCCGTCGATGTCGATCGATTGCTTGGCCGACTGGATCGCTCCTTCTAGTTGAGCCGTATCTGGCGACACGGCCTTAATCGTCTGTTTCAAGCCAAAATCCTTGATCACCGACCCGCCCATATCTCCTAGTACCTTGCCCTTGGTCTTGCTGAAATCGGAATCGTAGCCCTCGGGCTTACGCGCGACGATCTTGTCCGGCACTTTGATCTTCAGAGGTTCGGGCTGTAGCCTGGGGGGCGGAGGCGAAGGCCCTTTTTGCGGCTGGGCTGGCGGACCCTTCACAATCCGCCGCGTGTCAAAAGGCACTTTGCCCGGCGGCCTGTTGATCGGCACTGTCGATGGATGCGGCGTCTGCGCTGGAAGTCTGGGCACGTTCACGCTCGGTGGCTTCGGCAGCGATAACGGAGCCGTGCGGGGCAACGACGCCGTGCGCTTTCCAAACAGGATGGGTCCGAGCCGATACTGCAAGGAGCCGGCGACAAACGAGATGCCCGGTCCGGCGATGAGCGAGAGCGCTAGCATGGCCATCTGTTGGCGGCGCAGCATCTCCGCTTCGATCATCTTTTTGATGTTCTGCAGATGTCCGTGGTGATTATTGAAGGCCATCCGCGTCCACAGCACCAGCTTGTTGCAATGGATTTTCCATTCCTCCAAGTGCGCGTCGAACTCCAAACCCACGTCGTCCTTAATCAATTTGTAGGCATAATCCTGCAGCCGATGTCCATAATCTCTGCTCATGAC
>JAWXCH010000493.1:0-4792 GCA_034440595.1 Planctomycetota bacterium
ACGACCTGCTGGCCGAGGGCATCGATGCGAATCACCAGCCGGTCCAAACATCCGCTGAAATAGATGTACAAGCAGATCGAGGGAATGGCGACTGATAGCCCCATCGCCGTGGTCAGCAAAGCCTCGCTGATGCCGGTGCTGAGCAGTTCCATGCGCCCCATCGCGTCGGACGTGGCAATGTCGTTGAATGCTCGGATGATTCCAAACACCGTGCCCAGCAGTCCCAGCAGGGGACTGACCGTGGCCAGGCCATTGAAGATTCGAATGAACCGCCGCAGATCGTTAGCAGCACGTTCGCCAGCGTCCAAAATGGCCTGCTCGATTTCGACCGAGGATTTGCCCCACTTGCGACACGCGGCAGCAAAGACCAACGAGATCGGGCTGCCATTCTCTTCGCAGACTAGCAATGCCTGTTCCTTGTCGAGCTGTCGCTCTTCCAACTGATGCAAAAAGCGTTTGACAAACGGGCGTGGCATCACTCGCCCAACGCGCATGCTAATGGCCCGTTCAAAGGTGAACACCAACAAGGTGAAGGAGCAGATCAAGAGCGGGATCATCAAGTAGCCGCCATCTTTGATGATGCTGAGCAGGCTCTTGGTCGGAATCATGTCTGTATTGGTGTCGTTCTCGGCAGGTGCTGCCTTCGCGACATTTGCATCCGCAGTCGCCGGCACCGCTTGCGCATAGGACAACGCCGGCAGCAAGCTGATGCAAATAACCGCCAGGATGAGCAATCGCTGGCAGACAGTTTTGGCGAAGAATATATTCATAAGCCACCTTGGTTGCGATGTATGGAGCGATTGTGGACGTCAAGCACTAGATTATCAGCGAACTGTTCCGTCCTTGGTTTCTGCCGCAGTTCGCGCGCGGATGGCGTCGCTACGCTGCTTGGCCTCTGCCTGAAAATCTGGATGCGAATAAAGCTTGAGCATTCGATCGTATAGCGCGACCGCTTCTTGCGGCTGGTTCAACAGTTCCTGGCACTTGCCAGCCTGCATCAGCGCGGCCGCCTGCCAGCGCGGGTACGCATAGAGGATCTCGACTTTGAGATACTCGCGAATCGCCGTGGCGTAGTCTTCTTGATGAAAGTGCGACTCGCCAATCATCCACTGTGCCATGGCCGCCGTTTCGGTCTTGCCGCCGGCCTTGGAGCGAATGACCTTTTCATACGCACTGCGCGCATCAACAAAATTGGCTTCGTTGGACAAGCACCGCCCTAGTAGGTAATCGACCTCGTACTGCTGTTCAAACTCTGGAAAATCTTGCGAGACTTGCTCGGCCAGTTTACGCGCTTCGGCCCATTGCTTTTGCTGGGCATGTGTCTGGGCACGGCGGAGGACGACCATCGGTGCCCAGCGTTCTTTGCTCTTGCTGGTAGAAGCGATTAAGCCATCTAACTGTGCGGCCGCATCGGCAAAGCGATCTTGTCGATAGATCGCGTCTGCCAACAAGTACTTGGCGGGCCGCGCCAGTTCGCAGTCGGGATATTCCTTGGTAATTCGCATAAAATCTGCTTCGGCGTCGGCGTATCGAGTGGCTGCCGTGGCGATCTGACCGCGCAGGTACAATGCATGTTGGATCGTCGATGCAGAAAACCTCTCCTGGCTGGCTTTGTCGCTTGTTGCTGGATCAGCGGCTTTCAACAACTGATCCAGTAGAGTGCGACCTTGATCGTATTGCTTCGCCTGATAGGCCGACTGTGCCAGTCTATAGGTCGCGTCTGGCCAGTACCGGCTTTGCTTATACTCTTGATGCAACTGTTGAAACTTCGCTGTTGCTTCGTCTTGGCGTTGCAGGCGTTTTGCAGACCAGGCCCAGCCGTAGAGCGCGCTGTCAACCTGCGCGGACTTAGGATGATCGTTCACCACGCGCGTATATAACTGAATTGCGTCGGTATCTTGCTGCAACTGGCCATGAACCTGTGCAGCGCGAAACAATGCCAGCGGCGCGTACTTATCACCGCGATGCTTGCCGTGGACCAGCCCGTACATGGCTAGCGCCGCGTCCGGCTTCTGTAGTTTTTCCAGCGCCTCACCTCGTGCCAGTGCCGCTTCTGCCACGCGGGCGTCCTCGGGGAACTTTTCCAGTAACTTTTCGAAGGTTACTGCTGCTTTGGCCGCTTCATCCCCTGTGAGTTGTGTTCCAGCCAGGCCCGCCAGACCTTTGGCAATCACTTCCGGAGGATTCTTTTCATCCGCCAGCAACGTGTGAAGTTCGCCAGCCCAGATCGGGTCGCCTGACTTGGTGGCCACTGCGGCCAGATGCTCGATGGTTTCCATTGTGAGCAGACTGTCGGGTGCGACACCGCGCAAGCTAGCCAGCGCCACCTTGGCCGCATCCCAGTGCTGTAATTTTGCATTGGAAAGCGCCAGAAGTGCATGCATTTGAGCGCGCTGCTGCACATCGGTTGACTCGTCGGCAGCCTGTTCCAGCAGCGGTTGCAGTGTTTGAATCGCCGAAATGTGCTGGTCGAGTGCCGCTTGGGAAGTAGCCAGTGCCAATAGCGTACTGTGTCTTAGATCGCTTTGAATCGTGGAGTCCAATCCGAGTAGCAGTTTGGCGGCCTGCGCGTGCTGGTCAAGTCCTTGCCGCGCTAAGGCGATTAAGTATCGCTGCTCAGCCGGGCGATCCTGATCCTGCGATGGATCCTTGGTGAGTAGTGTCTTCAAGGCCGCTTCGTACTGCTTACCGCGCAGTTGTGCATCGGCCGCTTGAAAGCGAATTGCCTCCACGCTTGGGTGCCGCGGGTTTTTGTCAATTGCCGACTGCAGAGTCTGCGCGGCCAATTCCCATTGCTGCTGAGCCTTCTGCACCTGACCGAGCCAGTAGAGTGACGGCAGCTCCAACTGCTTTTTGTCGAGCAGTGTTTTTAACTGTTCCTCGGCGGCAGCGTAGTTCTTTTGACGCAGTTCGGCCTGTGCCAGGCCCAGCCGAACGTCCCCCTCGATTTCGGTCAGAGGGAACTGTGTTAGCGACTGCTGGTAATACTTGGCGGCCTGAGCCGGATTATTTCCAACCAAGGCCAACTCACCGAGGTAATTCAGCGTGTACCCGTTGAGCGGATCGCTGGGGTGCTTCTGCAAAAACTGCTGGAGCAGTTTTTCGGCAGTGGCGTTGTCGTCCGCAAATAGACTGGCTTCACCGGCACGGAACAACGCCTGCCTGGCGTACTTGCCCTGCGGATCAGTGGTAGTAGCAGCCTGAAAGTGTGTGGCCGCTTCTTTGAACTGCTTTAACTGGACCAGCGATTCGCCGAGATAGAATTCACCCTGCGATCGGCTTGGGTGATCGGGAAACTTGCTCAGCAGCGTAGCAAATTCATCAGCCGCCAGTTTCCATCGCGATGCCGCATAGTGGCCAGACGCCACTGCGAATTGATCGTCCCCTGGCTCGGCGCGCGCTTGGTCAATCAAACCGACCAGTAAGGCCGCGGCTAGTAGCGTCCAGCGGATTGTTCTTGCAAGAAACATGTCGCGACTCGCTTGTCAAACGCCGGCGTGGCGTGTGTATCTCAATGGCCAAACCGGTGAGGGTTCTCACCGGCCTGGCCTGATGGATGACTGTACGATGGATCGACATGCAGCGGACCATTCGGATCGCTTAGTAACCGCTGCCTGGACCGTATTCAGGATTGCCGACCATGTGGAAGTGGTCGTGATCGATGTAAACCACTTCTTGAGCTTCGTCATTCTGCAATGTGTACGGAATCGGCCAGCCGACTCGCGTCGTCTCTTCAAAGTTGATCACGATCTTGTACCGCACATGGTGCAGTTGAGCTGGTCCAATCAACGGATAGACACGTGGCGGATCGATGAAGTCCGCGATCTTGTATTTGGCAAAGCGAACGTTGTTGCGCTGCTTCTCGTCCAAGAATGGCAGGCCACCACGAACCGGTCGAGCACTCTCCAGTGCCTCGATGCATTCGTCGTCGCTCGGTGTGTCGACTCCCTGACATGGGCCACCTTCGACCAACGGTCCAAGCAGTGGCGCCTTGTCGTAACGCGATTTCAGCTTGTACGCGACCTCATGTCCGTCTTGGAAGTAGGGACTGATCGGGATCGGGATGCTGAACGGCCCGAGATTTGGACCTTGCGTGGTAATCCAGAAGCAGCCGGTGGTGCTCAACGATGCAACCGTCAATAAAGCGATTGCGGCTGTCTTGAACTTGATCGACATACACCTGCTCCTCGGCTTCGATGATTCGATAGGGAGCACGGATCGGCGGTTTTGAACGCCGATCCGTGGCATCTTTTGTAAAATCCTCTCGCGCCTATTTTCGGGCGCGATGAACTACAGCTATTTATCGTGTTAAACTGCGCCGAACTTGCGGATTTTTCCGAAAGCGCCGGAAATACTGCCCAGTGACAGCATGCCGCGAAGCTGAACCCTAAGGCTTAAGCAGCTTTCTTCGCCGGCTCGACCATATCGGGATTGGCGTCGGCTTCATTGGCGTACCAGATATTGAGAATCGTATTGCGCACCCCGCACTCGCCCGAGATCGCCGTTCGACCATGCCAGCTTTTCATCCGGATCGTATTGAGAACCGAGAACGCGTAGCCAGTGTTGGGCAAGAACGGGGTCCGTTTGACGATCTCAAAACCACGCGGTTCACGCAGCAAATTGAGCGGATTGATACTCATGCGATAGAATTCTGTCCCCAAATCCTTCTGCGAGTCGTCCGCTGGCAAAGCGATCTGCATCGTGACCACTTTGCGCCGTGTATCGGGATGGGGCTTGATGGAGTATCCCTTGGTTTCGCGAAACAGCTCTGGCAGCGCGAATCCACCGAGAT
>JAWXCH010000494.1:0-6005 GCA_034440595.1 Planctomycetota bacterium
CTGAAGGCCTGGAAAAACGCTTCACCATCAACGGCCAGATCGACCTGGAAGAAGCGGGCCGCGGCTTGACGCTTTTAGCGTCAGGCACCAAGATTTTCGACGATAGTGGTGAAGATCGCGGCGTCGTCGTCGTGTTCGATGATGCCACCGAGCAAGCCAAGGCCCAGCGGGTGGCGGCCTGGCGCGAAGTGGCGCGGCGCATAGCCCATGAAATTAAGAACCCGATTACCCCGATCAAACTCAGTGCGCAGCGGCTCCTACGCCGCTACAAAAATAAGTTTACCGATGAAGACCAGCACGTTTTTGAATCATGCATCCAGACCATTTTGGCGCAGGTTGATTCCTTGCGCGATATGGTCAACGAATTCTCAAAGTTTGCGCGCTTGCCCACCATCAAGGCTAAACCTGAAGACGTGAATGGCCTCATCTTAGATGTTGCCAATCTCTACAGCCTTAGCTATCCCAAGGTGCAGTTTGATACGACTGGCTTAACGGTAGGCATTCCTCAGGTACTGATCGACCGTGAACAGATGAATCGGGTCATCATGAACGTGGTTTCTAATGCCATTGGTGCCTTCGAGGATGAATCCGCTGAACCAGTGGTCGAGTTTCGCAGCAAGGTGGTGGAAAATCTCAATGCCCTCCGCATCGAAGTTTCCGATAACGGCAAAGGTATTCCTGCCAAGATCAAAGACAAGGTTTTTGAGCCTTATTACTCCACCAAAAAGGATGGCACTGGCCTGGGTCTAGCGATCGTCAACCAGATCGTTTCCGATCACGGCGGTTACATCCGCCTGGCTGATCGTGAACCGACTGGCACAACCGTGGTAATTGATTTACCCTTGAGCCAAGGTTCGGTCCAGAGAGCTTAAGGAGGCCTTTGTTTTTGGATTTGTCCGCGTCAAAACCTATAGCCCTCATAGTAGATGATGAAAAAAGCATTTGCGACTCGCTTTCCGGCGTCCTTTCTGACGAAGGCTGGCGCTCGGTGGTGGCGTTGTCGGGCAAAGAAGGCATAAAAAAATTCGTCCAGGAACGCCCGGACATCGTCCTGTTGGATGTGTGGATGACGGGCATGGATGGTATCGAGACGCTGCAAAAGATCAAAGAACTACGCCGCGAGATTCCCGTCGTGATTATGAGCGGCCACGGCAGTATTGAGACCGCCGTTAAGGCCACCAAGCTAGGGGCCTTTGATTATCTGGAAAAACCTCTCTCTCTCGACAAACTCTTACCCATGCTTGAGCACGCCAACGAGATGAAACAGCAGCGTAACCTGCAGGATCAAGCCGGACCTGGCAAGCATGAACTCATCGGCAGCTCCGCGAGTATCGAGCTGGTGCGCAAACAAATACGCTTGGTAGCGCCGAAGAACTCGTGGGTGCTGATTACCGGTGAAAATGGCACAGGCAAAGAGGTGGTGGCCCAGCAAATCCACCTGGAAAGTTCGCGAGCGAAGTATCCGTTTGTCGCGATCAATTGTGCGGCGATCCCCGAAGAACTAATCGAAAGCGAGCTCTTCGGCCACGAGAAGGGCGCCTTTACTAATGCCCTCGGTAGGAAGAAGGGTAAATTTGAAATTGCCCACAAAGGTACGCTTTTCCTTGATGAGATTGGTGATATGTCGCTTAAAACCCAAGCGAAGATCCTGCGTATTTTGCAAGAACAGCAATTTGAACGCGTAGGCGGCAGCGGTGAATCCATCAATGTCGACGTTAGGGTTATTGCCGCCACCAATAAAGACCTGGAAGCGGAAATCAAGGCCGGGCGTTTTCGTGAGGATCTTTATTACCGCCTCAATGTTATTTTATTTCACCTGCAGCCGTTGCGCGAACGCGAGGACGACGCGGTGATTCTGGCGAAAGTCTTTCTGCAACAGATATGTGCCCGCGTTGGCGATGCGCCGAAGCAGTTTTCTGAGGACGTATTGACGGCGTTTCGCTGCTACTCGTGGCCCGGCAATGTCCGCGAACTTCACAATATCGTTGAGAGATTGTGTATAATGGTAGACGGCTCCGAGATTGGCTTTGTCGACCTACCCGACCACCTGCAGAAAGCCGTAGGTGCGGAGCGCCCGTCGCGCCTGTCGAACGCGGCAACTTTGCGGGAGGCGCGCTCGGATTTTGAACGGGCCTTTATTTTGAAGAAGCTGGAAGAAAGTGATTGGAATATTTCAAAAACAGCGGAAGCCATTGGCATTGAGCGCAGCAACCTGCATCGGAAGTTGCGTGCTTACGATATTGATTTGAAGCAGCTGAAGGGGTGATATGAAGCGGGAAGAGATCAAAATACGTGAGACGGACGGTAGCCTGACAATCGAAAGCGAAATGTTTACCGGCGAGCCCGAAGACGACATTAGCGACTGGATGGTGGTGCCCCTTGACGCCGATCGCTACCTTTTGCAGGCCAAGAAGAGCGGTAATTTCTCCAGCGAGAATTCCGGGTTGGCTAGTTGTGACAGCGAGGTTTTTGCCAATCTGATTTTTGGTTTTAACCAACGCCGCTGGAGCGGCACGGTGAGCGTCGATACCGGCAACGGCATGAAGAAACTTTATTTTCGCGAGGGTGAGATATGTTTTGCCCGTTCCAATATTATCGATGACCGGCTTGGTGAAGTTATCTACCGAACCGACGGTATCTCCCTCGACCAGTTGGCGCAGTCGGCCGTGCAGGTAACCAGGGAAATCAAGTTTGGTCAGGTCCTGCTGCGCAGTGGGATTTTTAATACGGTCGACCTGTGGAATGCCCTGCAGTGGCAAGTACGCGACATCGTGCGCAGCGTTTTCCTCGTGTCGCGGGTGTTTTTTGAGATTGAGACCGACGGCGAGCCAGCACCTACGGAGGTGGTTTTCCCTGAAGGGACGCGGTCGCTGATCAATGAAAGTTACAGCTTTGGCTGCATGTACCGCGAGTTTCTGACACGCATTACCCCAGAGTCCACCATCAAGATTAAGAATCAAGACGACCTAGGCAAGGCCTATGCCCCCGGCTCGTTTATCGGTGATCTCCTGGAACTTATCAAAGCTAACCCGACGGTGGGTTCCGTGGTCGAATCGTCAAAATTGACTGAGCTCAATACCTTTGTGGCGCTGCTCTCTCTTGTTAACCGTGGCTATTGCTCGGTGTCGGTGCCTAAGAAGGCCGAAACCGCCGCGCCGCCGGAAGGGCTTGGGCCATTGAAAGCCAAGCTTGATGCCTACGCCATTCTGGTAAGCGTCGTGAAGCAAAAATTCGTCGAGGAAAAGATTGGGTTTCCCGCCAATGATCTACGCAAATTTGCGCTGAATCTAAATTCTCCAGGGTTTCTCTCCTTGTATCTAAACGAAGCTGGCGAATTAGATCGCGAGAGCCGCGTGAGCATGTACAGTCAATGCCGCGACAGTGCCGAGCGCATCGAGTATTTTGTTATCCGCCTCGAGTCACTGATTCAGTTTCTACTCCAGGTTTCCGGCGACTTACTCCCGTATAAGACGGCGAAGAACGTCCGGGTTGAATACCGCAGTATGGTGAAATGAAGAATCAGCAACGCCCGGCCCGGCGCAGTGCCCGCAAAGATACCAGCGAAACGGAATTTGTTATCGATTCACGTTCGGCGATCGCTGAGTTCAAACGTCATCGCCCAGATGCGATTATCGAAGATGGCGATGACACGGCCCGGGTTAAACTTTTGCCGAAAGATTTCGATTTATTTATGGCCGGGGCCGCGGCACGCGCCACCGATGTCGTGTTGGCCTTAGATCACATCACCGACGCGCGCAATCTGGGCGCCGTCGTTCGTAGTGCCGCTTTTTTTGGGATTAAGGAAATTATCGTGCCCCAGGACCGCCAAGCCTTATTTAGTCAGGGTGCGGTTTCAACATCGATGGGCGGCTTTGCGCTTACCGACTTGGTGGTCGTGGTTAATTTAAGCCGGGCGCTAACCGATCTTAAGGACGCCGGCTATTGGATCGTCGGTGCCGATATGCAGGGCGAACCTCTGGACGGGGTCGCCGGCAAGTACGAAAAAATGGTTGTAGTACTTGGCGCAGAGGACAAGGGCCTCAGCCATAACATCAAGAGCAAATGTGATTTGTTCACCAGCATCAGCGGCGCGGCAACCGCCGTGGAATCGTTGAATGTCGCCGTCGCGGCAGGAATTCTGATGCACGCACTTCGACGTTGACATATGAGCCGCGACTCCTATTATGTAGGATCTTGTTTTCAGATTGGTGTTGCTGGTGTAGCTCAATTGGTAGAGCGGCTGATTTGTAATCAGCAGGTTGCGGGTTCAAGTCCCATCACCAGCTCCAGGTGTTTTTTGGAGGGATGCCCGAGTGGCTAAAGGGGGCGGACTGTAAATCCGCTGGCATTGCCTACGAAGGTTCGAATCCTTCTCCCTCCATTTCTTCACGCCAGGAGCTGCGTCCTTTGTTTTCCGATTCTCGGTTTTCGAAAATCGAAATCCAATGAAGCAAAGCAGTATAAAGTTTGAAAAGAAGATGTTAGAAGTGTTGTTCGCATTGGGACTTGTAGGCGGGAGTAGCTCAGCTGGCTAGAGCATTAGCCTTCCAAGCTAAGGGTCGCGGGTTCGAATCCCGTTTCCCGCTCCAAAGCTCAATTTTTTTGGTTGCTTTATGCGCGTTTGCCGGGTAGTTGGTAATATTCCAGGATGTTTTGGGAAACCCGGATGATGCGCAACCTTTTCGTGCCCAAGTGGCTCAGGGGTAGAGCGCGTCCTTGGTAAGGACGAGGTCACGGGTTCAATTCCCGTCTTGGGCTCCACTTAATGATAGTGATGTTACTTTTTAAATAGCTTTTCTGGCATGGCTGGAGGAATTCAATGTCCAAAGAGAAATTCGAACGCAACAAACCTCACGTAAACGTCGGCACCATCGGACACGTTGACCATGGTAAAACGACGCTGACTGCTGCGATCTGTAGCACGATGGCAAAACTGACTGGCGGTACCGCCAAGAAGTTTGAAGAGATCGACAACGCACCCGAAGAGCGTGAACGTGGTATCACCATCTCAACGACTCACGTTGAGTACATGTCCGCCAACCGTCACTACGCGCACGTTGACTGTCCGGGCCACGCTGACTACGTCAAGAACATGATCACTGGTGCCGCGCAAATGGACGGCGCCATCTTGGTAGTAAGCGCTTCCGATGGTCCCATGCCGCAAACTCGGGAACACATTCTTCTTGCTCGCCAGGTCGGCGTTCCGAAGATGGTCGTGTTCATGAATAAAGTTGATATGGTCGACGATCCGGAATTGCTGGACCTCGTGGAAATGGAAGTTAGAGAGCTGCTGAACGCCTATAAATACCCAGGCGACGATACGCCGATTATCCGCGGCTCGGCGTTGAAGGCTCTTGAGAAGCAAGATCCGAAATCTCCGGAATGTAAGCCGATCCTTGATCTTATCGAAGCCTTGGACACTTTTATTCCTGTTCCTGATCGCCCGATCGATAAGCCGTTCCTGATGCCCATCGAAGACGTCTTCTCGATTTCCGGTCGGGGTACGGTTGTTACTGGTCGTATCGAGCAAGGTAAAGTCAACGTTGGCGACGATATCGAAATCGTCGGTATTAAAGATACTCAAAAAACCACCTGTACAGGTGTTGAGATGTTCCGGAAGCTGCTTGACACTGGTTTAGCCGGTGACAACGTCGGCGTTCTTCTTCGCGGTACAAAACGTGAAGAGGTTGTACGCGGTCAAGTGTTGGCACAGCCGGGAAGCATCAAGCCCCACAAGAAGTTTAAGTCTTCTGTTTACGTCTTGACCAAAGAAGAAGGTGGACGACACACACCGTTCTTTAAAGGTTACCGCCCACAGTTTTATTTCCGGACCACCGACGTGACGGGCAACATTCAGTTGCCGGAAAATGTCGAGATGGTTATGCCAGGCGACAACATTCAGGTAGAGGTTGACCTCATTACCCCCATCGCCATGGACAAAGAACTACGCTTTGCTATCCGCGAAGGTGGTCGGACCGTAGGTGCCGGTGTCGTTGCTGAGATCA
>JAWXCH010000495.1:0-2971 GCA_034440595.1 Planctomycetota bacterium
GGTGGCCCAATCCATGACCGCCGCCAGGTAGATGAAACCGCGCTGCATCGGCAGATAGGTGATGTCCATTGCCCAGACATGATTCGCCCGCTCGATGGTGAGGTTGCGCAGTAAGTACGGGTAGATTTTGTGGGCCGGATGGCGCTTGCTGGTATTGGGTTTGCGGTACAGCGCCGCAATGCCCATTTTTGCCATCAGCGTGCCTACATGCAGGCGGCCTGCGAGCGGATGGCCTTCCCGGCCGAGCATCCTCGATAGCTGCCGCGCCCCCAGGAACGGATATTCCAGGTGCAGCTCGTCGATGGCGCGCATCAGCGCCAAGTCTTGCTCTGACGTGGCCGTCGGCAGGTAGTACACGTTCGCACGCGAGATCTGCAGCAACTCCGCCTGCCGCTTGACCGACAGCGGGTGGGTCTTGAGGATCATCGCTTTGCGCTCGCATCGCCCACGCGACCGAGCGCGACTTCCAAAAAATCAACTTCCAATGCAAGTTGCCCAATCTTGGCCTGCATCTCTTTGGCACTCGGCCCCTGTTCCGCGCCACGCTTCTCGCTCGGCGTCAGGAACACGCCGATGGCACCCTCCAGCAACTGCGTCTTCCACTGCACGATCTGGCTGCCGTGCACGTCGTACTTCTCGGCCAGCTCCGCCAGCGTCTTGTCGCCCTTCAACGCCGCCAGGGCCACCTTCGCCTTGAACACCGCCGTATGGTTCCGTCTCGGCCTTCTCATTGCACTGCTCCTTTGCGGGCGATATCCTCGCCCATAAGAGCAGGTCCTTCACTTATCCGCCAGTCTCATTTTCCCGAGCCAGCTCTGATGTTGCGGACCGTACGTTGGGGCGCTCAACTAAGATAGGTGCTGTTCGAAAGACAGAAGGGAAGAAGGGAAACGATGTTCAAAAACATTACGATCCACGGATGGCGTCAATTCAGACGTGTAGATATCGATTTCCATCCGCGACTGACGGTTTTAACTGGCGCCAATGGTGCCGGCAAGACGACGCTGCTGAATCTCGTGAGCAGGCATTTCGGATGGTCGAACAGTTTCATCAGCACGCCAACAAACCGAGGGCCAAATTCGACGTTGTCATACTCGACCGATTATTGGCAATTCGATGAAGACAAAGAATCGCCTTCTGAGCAAAGAGTCGTCGTCTCGGTTGGCCCTCAACAGCCCATCGGGACAATTTCATACAGTAATGACGCAATTGCAACCCTGTCCGTTTCAACCGGTAACACTGGCTCGGCTTACGACGTTCAGGTTGCGAACCAACAAGCTGTCGAAGGCTTACACATTCCATCGCATCGGCCGACATACAGCTACCAGCAGGTCCAGAGTATTCCGACGGTTCCGCGGAGAAGGAACGATGCATTTCAACAATACCTTCAGCTGATAAAAACCCGCTACGGTGGGGGGCATACACAATGGTCACCGCAGTACTATATGAAAGAAACCCTGATTGCGCTTGCGACTTTTGGCTATGGCAACGCTGCGGTTGAAGCTGATGTCGAATCAGCACGAATATTCGAGGATTTTCAGGATGTGCTTCGGCGGATGCTGCCACCTAAGCTGGGGTTTCGACGACTAATCGTCCGCGTTCCAGAAGTAATATTGGACACAGCAACTGGGCCATTTTCGATTGACGCGGTGTCGGGCGGCGCGGCGGCGGTGATAGATTTGGCGTGGCAAGTGTTCATGTATCAGCCGGGCGGTACATCGTTTGTGGTAACCCTAGACGAGCCAGAAAATCACCTGCATCCCGAGCTTCAACGTCGCGTGCTCGCGGACCTAATTACGGCATTTCCGACCGTTCAATTTGTGGTAGCCACACATAGCCCGTTTATAGTTGGGTCGGTTCCGCAATCGAATATCTACGTGCTTGATTATGACGAGACGAATAAGGTCAACAGCACTATGTTGGATACCGTCAACAAGGCGGGAAGCGCTAACGAGATTCTTCGAGATGTTCTTGGCCTCGAATTCACTATGCCGGTTTGGGTAGAGGCCGAACTAAGTACGTTGCTCGAGAAATATTCGGCGATGGATTTCACAAATGACAATATGACAGCGCTTCGCACAGAGATGGCGGCGTTGGGACTCGCCAAGCACGCGACACAGACGATCGCGAGGCTGGCCGGGCGAAAGAGTGCGCAATGATTCGTTTGCATAAGCGAGACGTGCCTGCGGATATCGCGCAACGGATTGCAGATAGGACTGCGCGTTATCGCGAGCTGCAGGCTACGGGAGAGGAGATTCCAGCGGCCTTGAATGTTGCTTACAGAGACCCGCAGGTTAAACTCTTGCTGCGCGCGGAGACATCGGATAAGTGCGCCTATTGTGAAAGCAAGATACCGCACGTCGACTTTGGCGATGTCGAACACATCATTTCCAAGGCTGCGAGGCCCGACCTCAGATATGAATACGCCAACTTAACGTATGCATGCGGTGTCTGTAATACGAAGAAAGGCAATTATCACAACGATGGGACACCGCTTCTGAATCCGTATGAGGATGATCCCGATGAGCACCTTATAGCGGTCGGTCCAATGGTAATGCGCGACCCTAGAAGCGATCGAGGGCTGCTCACGCAGAAGCGTCTGGAATTGAATAGGGGTTCGTTGATCGAACGGCGGTCGGAAAGATTGGAAGCGATAGGGACGCTGATGGATCAAATCGCCCGCACGACAAATCCTCGAATCAGAGATGTTTTGTTGGAGCAAGTTCGGCTAGAGTGCGAATCCCAAAAAGAGTATGCGTTTGTGGTTCGAGGATATGTCAAATCTCTCGAACCAATGGTCGATGTGGCCGCCTAATCATTCCGCAACAATATCTGGCTGCGTTGGTTTTCGTTCTGCCAGGTGCTAAGACGCCGATTCCTTGCGGGCTGGAGGAAGTCGGCCGTTCATTGCGCATGACTGCCGGCGTTGACACTCACCTTCGGTTCGGCCCGCAAGACCTTGAGCAACGAA
>JAWXCH010000496.1:0-9091 GCA_034440595.1 Planctomycetota bacterium
ATCAAAGGCGAAAAGGTCTCCATCTACAATCCGTCCGTCCAATCCAAGCACCCCTTAAACGGGTTTAAGCTGACTAACAGTTCCAAAGTCCACCTGATGCAGGGTCCTTTCGAGTGCCGGGAGGTAGAAGGGGACTCCGCTGCTCAGGTAGGCGTCGTAGTCCTCTCCAAACTCTTCACGCAGCCGGGCCTCTTCGTGCAGCGAGCCGATCACCAGATAGATCGTCGCTGCGGTGTTGAAGGCCAGAAGGTTCGTGGTCATGCGGGGCATGAGCCAAAGGATCGGCAACGGGGCGAAGTTCAGCGGGTGGCGGCTCCAGGCAAAGGGACCGGCTGCGTTCCGCCGCCCTTCGTCATCGAGCGCCGGTCCCTGCGCCTCCGGCTCTGGCGGAACGGGACCATCGCCCAGCCACGCCATGAAGCTCTCCAGCCCGGTGATCCTCCGCAGGCCGACCTGTCCTGCTGCCGATGTCGCATATACGAGCGCACCGGCTTGTATGGCTTGCATCAGGAAGGCGAGTGGCCCCTCAATGCGGTATAGCTCTCGGTTGGGCTGACGCCGGATGTAAGCGGCCAGCATCCCGAAAGTCACGAACGACTGACCGATGTAGAACACCCGGTAGAGGCCGTTGCGATTGCGTTCGCCGAACGTCCGGGCGGCGGCTCGTTTGGCGGGGCGGCTCGCCAAGAGGCTGTGAACCACCCCGAACACTGCCGCCGCCGCTGCCACCCGCAACATGATTTTCCACATCGTCAAGTTCCTTCGAGTTGCATTCTCCTGGACTGCGAAAACAAGGGCAGCACAGTCGGAGCCGTGAATCGCATTTGTCAGTATTTGTTTTGGCTTTGACCTCGGTGGTGATCTCTCTCGTCGGATGTCAGACTTACTTTACTCGACTGCCTGCAACCTGCCCACTACCGATTTTCGCTTCTCAATCGTGGCCGTTTCTGGTCGCATCGACACAGAACACAGGTTGGCTGATCCAGAGGCATTGGAGATAATCTTGGGGGTGTGTGAGCATGAACTATAAAGATTATCACGAGCATCTTCCGACGATTTGTGAAACTATTTGCCATCGTCCTTTGCTAGATAAGGTGTAATCCGGTGAACCACAAGATTTTCTTGAAACGATCCCTCTTGCTGTTCTGGGCGGTTTGGCTGACCGTAGTTTTCCTCAGCAATTTGGCGGACGCTGGGAAAGCGGTTGGCCTGCTTGGCGAATCCTGGGCGTTTGCTTCGGGCAACTTCAAGGTCATCAAGGAGACGACGGCCCGGTACGCCATCCCTGACTTGGTGAATGCCATCTTGTTCGCAGGCGTCATCCTCTGGCAACTGGTTGCCACATTATTGTTCTGGGGAGCGGCGTGGGCATTTCGAGGCAGGCAATCGGGACACAGGATTCTGTACCTTGCCTTCACGACTTCGCTGTTATTGTGGGGCGTTTTTTTGATCGCCGATGAGGTGTTGATAGCTTTCCCCTTGGCAAGCACCCATTTTCGGCTTTTTATCGCTCAGTTGGTGACGCTGTTAGCTATTGAACTCTTGCCGGAGGGTTGAAGGAGTATTCGCCCAGCGTGGGACCGAAATCCTGAATAGCCCACCGCCGCGATAGTGCATTATCTTTGGATACGCCTGCAAAGTTCCCTGGGTATTGGAATGCCTCAGAAGCCCTTCACCGACATAGCTGACCAGATCAGCGGCTCAAACTCGCTACTAATTGCGAGACAGGCGACGCCGCTTAGTTTTTTGCCATTCGAGACAGCAGCGTTACGGAAATCGACTTCCTCGAAGAACCGATTAAGCGAGCGAAGCACACCCAAAACGGTTATCATAATTGTTCGTGGGCTGTTTGCGATTCATTTCGGTAGTAACTCAAAGTGTCCGTTGTATCTATCGCCCGTAAATGTTCCATTAAATCCATCAGAATTCAGACGCCCCCGCCATTTATATGACGCTCCATCAATGATCGCCGTTCCGCTTAGATCATCGGCGGGGCCAGTAAAATCCACTACGTAGTCGAAATCAACGCCCTGCCAAGTACCATAAAACCGGCCCCGCCAATTATTCTCTCCCAAATCTGATACAACCGCATTCATAATACCATCAAGGGGCCTATTCGTAGTCCGCCATGGCCCTACATAAACCAAATCGGCCGCACACGCTTGAGAACCCATTAAAAGCAAACATGCAAAGATTAAACTTTTCATACGTTCTTACACTCCACCCGCAATATCAGCGAGGATCAAGACGTGATGTGCCTGATAGATTAGACCCCGCCTATTGCTTCACGCGTTCCAGGATCATCAAATCGCCCGTGCCGTCGTCGAAACCCGTGGGGCGTTTGCCGATTTTAACTATGTAGGTGGCCTTAACGTTCGGCTCTTTGGGTTTGTCGGTTTGCGGGTCGATCTCCTTTGGCGTGCTGGCAACTTCCATTGCCGCCAGGCAGAGCGACAGTTTGTCACCTTCAACTTTGAAGATGCCGGGCATCGTGTGCGGTTGGCCATCTGGCGAGTCGGCGGGAGTGACGTCAATCTCATACGGAGTCTTGGTCGTGTCCCACTTGATCGAGGCCGCCTTCTTCTCCTGACCTTCGTTCGTCATTTTGTCCCTGTCAAAGGTGATCTTCGTGCCTGCCGGCCCGGGGACTTTCTCTCCCTTCTTATTGGTCAATGAGATTACTTTCCAAGTCCCTTGGAGCGGGTGCATATTGTTCTCGGCGCGAACCACCGGAACCAGCGTCAATCCTGCGGCGACAAATCCCGCCAGGGCGATGAGAATAGGAGCGCGGCGGCCAGTCCCTTCTGTAAGGCGTTTCATCGGACGTCCTCCTTATTTGCGGTTGTCTGTTGCCAGGCGAAATGCTCTGTTGCCACTAGAATAAAATATATGCGAATACATTGGGCTGGCTCGACCTTGCAGTTCAACATCGTTTGTTGCAGCCGTCCGCTGCCTAATATTGCGAGCCTGCGGCTCCTCGAGCCAGCGATCCCGGACGAGTTAAAATCTCTCTACTATGCAGTCCGTCGCCTTTTAGTGTGCTGAATTTTGCTGGTTCTTGAGTGACTTACTTTGCGGCGGCCCCGCCCGACAGCCTTCGTTTTGCTGACGGACTGACGCAGCGCGTCCATCAGGTTGATGACGTCGGACTCTGGCTCGTCATCGTCGGGGATGGCCTGTTCGACGCCCTTTTTCTTGGCCTGGATGGCGGCTTTGACCTTTTGGCGGTACCGATCCTTATATTTCCCCAGGTCAAAGTCTTTGATACTCCATTTGCTGATCATTTCCTTCGCCAATTTCATGTTGCGTGTATTCGGCCGTGACTTTTCGAAATCCCGTTTGATCTCGGAAGGTTTGCGGATTTCGGCTTCGTAGTTGAGCATGGCCATCGTCATTACGCCCTCGACGACTCTCACTACCGCCAATTGTTCCTTGCCCGAAAATACAACCTGTCCGACACCCCAACGCTTGTCTCGCTCCATCGCCGCAGCCAGCAAGGCATAGGGTTCGCTGGCGGCTGAAGTGGCAGGAACCAGGTAATACATCCGGCCATCAAAATAGATCGGATCGATCTGATCGGGCTCCACAAACGCATCTACTGTGAGTGACCGCTCCTCCTTGGTCCGCAATTCGTCCAATTCGTCTTTCTCCATTTCAACATAGCGGCCCTTGGCGTATTCATATCCCGCTACGATTTCATCGTTGGAGACCTCGCCGTGCTTCGGACACACTTTGGCATAATGGATTCGCTGATGGTCCGGGGCATGTAATAAATGGAAATGAATATCGGATTGTTCTTTGGCCTGGGCATTGATCGCCTGAACGTCGAAAGATACCAGCCCAAATCTGATCGGCCCGCGCCAGCTCGCTCGAAACTTGGAATGGGACGCTGTTTTCTTACGAGTACGTTTCTTGGCCATGGCAGTATTCCTTTTTATGGACTAGACATTCACCTCGGTTTGCCTGCGTTATTGAGCCGGCTGAGCATTTCGGACGTAATCGCTTGTTGTGTCTGTGCCAACTTCGCCCAGGGGTCGCGTCGTAGTTGTCGGAGCCGCAGCGGCACATTGTGAATAGTGAAATGATCTGATCGCCGGCGGCTGCTTAGTTCGTTCCACGCGATGGGAACACTGACCGGTGCTCCGGCACGGGCACGCGTGGAATACGGGGCAATCGCTGTCGCACCCCGGTCATTGCGCAAGTAATCGACGAAGATCTTTCCCCGTCGGGCAGCCTTGCTCATCGTGGCGACAAAGCGATCTGGCGCCAGCCGCGTCATAAAATCAGCAATTGCCAGGCAGAACTCCTTAATCTGGGGCCAACTGTGTCGACGTTGAATAGGAACCACCACATGCAAGCCCTTGCCGCCCGTAGTCTTCAGGAAGGTTTTCAATCCTAGTTCTTCCAGCAACCCGCGCAACTCGCGGGCGGCGGTTACCACAGCGGACCAATCAAGACCCTCGTCGGGGTCCAGATCCAGAATAATACGATCCGGCTTTTCCAGACGGGCTGCCTGAGAGCCCCAGGTATGAATCTCCAGGACACCCATTTGGACCAGGGAAACGAGCCCCGCCGTATTGTTGATGGCCAGATACTGTTCCGTCTTGTTTTTTTCTCGAACGGCGATGCGCTTAAAAACGTCCGACGTACCTACCGCCGGATGTTTTTGAAAAAAGCACTGCTTGTCGTAACCATCGGGGCAACGCACCAGTGCGAGCAACCGATTCTCTACGTGAGGCAGCATCCATTCGGCGACTGCTTCGTAATAATTGGCGAGGTCACGCTTCGTGATTCCATCTGCGGGATACAGGACTTTGTCTGGATTGGAAAGTACAATCCCAGCCACTTCGACCGGGCCGTTGGATTTCATTTGGCGTACCGGCGCACTGGTGGCGGCCGCTTTTCCTGTACGCCGCCCACCTGTCCTGTGAGACCCGTTCGACGCCGCCGTTGACACTTCATGCACCGAGGTCGCACGTTCGTGGATTACTTCTGTGGCTGCCTTATCTTTGCGGAGGCCCTGAAATGACGGGTGACGCAGCAAGCCATTGTCTGTCCAGTTCGAGAATTGAACTTGGGCTACCAGTTTGGGTTTCACCCAGGTCACATCGCGTTCCTGGCCTGTGGTACCCGACAAATTAACAAATGGCGACTTCCGCTGAGACAACTTCCGAAGTTGAGCATGAAGATCGGTCAGTGTGCGATCATCAAAGCCGGTCCCCACGCGCCCTGCATAGATAAGCTGTCCCTTGGCGTCATAGTAGCCCACTAGCAAGGCCCCAAAAGCGCTGCGCGATCCGCTGGGAAAAGTGAAGCCGCCGACCACGAACTCCTCTCTCAGGGAGCATTTCACTTTAAGCCAATCCTTGCCGCGGCCGGAAATGTAAGCCCGATCCCGCCGTTTGCAGATGATTCCTTCCAGTTTCATCCGGCAGGCTTCGGAAAGGAACTTAGGCCCGTCGCCGATCAGATGCTCACTGTAGCGGAGCGGCCCCCGTGAGGTATCTTGGACTACGTAATGTAGGAGCTTTTTGCGATCTTCCAGCACATCCGCCGTCAAGTCATAACCATCGACGAACAGCAGATCGAACACATAGAACACGAGCTGACCCGTCAGTCCGCCCTGAAAGGCGTTTTGCAGTTTCTGAAAGCTCGTTCTTCCCTCGGCATCCAGGGCTACGACTTCCCCATCGAGCACACCACTCTTCAGGCCGAGTTGAGCGGCCGCCTGGGCGAGTTCGGGGAACTGACTGGTCCAGTTCTTACCATTGCGGCTGATAAATGTCGCGTCCTTGCCATCGATGCGGCACAGCATTCGATAGCCATCGTATTTGATTTCGTGGAACCACTGGTCGCCAGTTGGAGCTTGCTTGGCTAATGTGGCCAGTTCCACCAGCGGGAGTTGAGGAAGCGCGGCCCGCTTCGGTGCCAAGCGACGCAGTTCTTTCTGAAGCTGCTTACGATTAGCAACCTTGGGCTTATATTTTTTGACTACTTGGCGTGTAGACGACGGAATGGCCTTGCGTCGAGCGGGGGTGGCACGACGGCCATGGGCGCTATGTTGCTTCGCAGACATCTCCCCCGCGGCGCCCCAAACCCTGTCGGCTTGAGCAGCGATTCCGTCCAGGTCCCGGCCGGTCGTTACGCTCAGCGGCAGTTGGGCCACAATATCGACGTCAGGCTCGGCGAACTCGTCTCGCTCCTTAAACAGCCACCAATGACGTTCGGTTCCTTCGGTACGGCGGCCACCCTTTCGCACCAGCATCCACCCGCCGTGCAGCTTTTCACCGTGGAGGACCAACTTGAGTCTGCCGGCCAGGTAGTCGCGCTTGGCATCACCCACGGACTCCCAAGTGCCCTGGTCCCACAACATGACGGTACCCCCGCCGTACTCGCCCTGCGGAATAATTCCTTCGAACGATCCGTACTCGACAGGGTGGTCTTCCACTTGCATGGCCAGGCGTTTGGCAGCCGGATCGAGTGAGGGACCTTTGGGTACCGCCCAACTCTTCAATACCCCGTCCAATTCCAGACGGAAGTCATAGTGAAGGTGAGACGCGGCATGCTTTTGGATCACGAAACTGAGTTGCGGGTGGCCAACTGTGCGACGGCCCCGCGGCTCCGGCGTCCGCTTGAAGTTACGTTTCCGGCGATATTCGGTCAAAGTCATGACAGCCTAAAGGCAACTTAGCGGTCGCCCTTATCCCCCTGGCCAGCCTTAATCTTATTTTTGGCCTTTCGACGTTGGTCTTGGCTCAAAGAACGGCCTTGATCATCACTCTCCTTGAACTTGCCTCCTTCATCCCGGCGAACGTAACGTTTGTCTGTCCCGGTATCGATCAGCTCACGTCGTCCGGTACCGCGCTTGGCTGTCTGCTTCTTCTTGGCCATGAAACACCTCCTGGAAACCTTGAACGTGGGAAGGGACCAAACCTAGAGAGCATTTGTCGTACCACTTATGGGACTGATAGGAGCCGGTTGGCGTGCGTGGCATGACTTTTGCCTCCATAAACCTATAGCAGGCATTTGGCCTTCACCATTTGAGCCCAGAGCAGGAAGATCACATTATGAGAGTGCTGACAGGTCGATTTGGTCTTTCGAGTAAACGGGCCGGCAAAGTCGGATGGATCGTCCTGTTCTTGCTGGGAGTGCCGGTTCCCGTACTTCTACTACTGTTCCTCATCCGCGGTTGCACCTGAAAGAAGGGAAAGCGCTGAGGTAGCGCGGTGAGGAGCTCTGCGGGGATTTGCGGCGCAGATTGCGACTTCAGCATCCAACTTGGTTGCTAGACGACCACCTTACAGATGTCGCCGCAGTGCCGAGTCGGAGGAATGCATTCAGAAAACCGAACCTTAGTTCAATGGGTTCATTCTCAAACGAAGAAAGACATTTGGTCATGACTCTCAATATTAAATCCGTGCAAGAATCGTGGGACGAGGTTAAAGCAAAAATCCGTGAGCGCTGGGATAAACTTACCGATAGAGAAATTCAACAGACTCGGGGGAGCGTTGAACAACTTATTGGCATGATACAGCTGAGGACGGGTGAATCACGTTCCGCCATAGTAAGTTATCTTGAGTCCACGGTCGCCGGCGACTCGACTCTCATGGCATCGCTTAATGACTATTTTCATGCCACCGTAGAGACCGTGCGCGGCACCGCCCAGAGCTCCATGGAATCCGTTCGTGCGGGTTACGAAGAGGCCGAGGAGTTTGTAGAAGGTCGCCCTATGGAATCCGTGGCCGTTTCCTTTGGAACCGGCTTCATCGCTGGCGTTGTTCTTACCTGCTTGGTGAGAGCGTCGCGGCACCGCTGCTCATAGCCGTACTAACTCTTCGGAGTAGGGACTGGGCTTTAACTTTCGTGGCATGCCTTTTGCAAGAACTATTGGGACGATGAATGGAATAGTCTTTGCTCATTTTCGGCATTTGCTTTGACCCCGGCCATAATGTGAGTCTTCGGAGGATGCAAGCATGAAACGTTTCTTCCTATTAGCGATAGCTTGTTGCCTGGGCGGTCTCAGTGGTTGCTCGGAGACTAGCACCCCTGCAAACCGCGCCCCGGACAATACCGGCGTGAACGTACGCGACCGAGATGACGCTGCTAAGACACCCATCAATCAAAACGAGAATGCCGCTGATGTGAAAATGACCGCGGACATCCGCAAAAAGGTCGTGGATACAAAACTTTCGATCAACGCCCACAACATCAAGATCATCACCCAGAACGGCCAAGTAACCCTGCGAGGGCCCGTCGATTCGGCAGATGAAAAACAGCAGCTCGAATCTATCGCCAAGGAGGTGGCTGGTCCCGGCAAGGTAGACAATCAACTTGAAGTGCCGTAAATCGCTAACCCATCTATTTCGATCCTTTTAGAAAGAGGAGACCAAGCAATGGCCAAATCTGTCATCGGTATAGCGAACGATTATGCACACGCCGAACGCATTGTGGGAGTACTAAGGCACGCCGGTTTTTCCCACAGCGATATTTCAGTACTCTTGGCCGATCCAGGGAGCAATCGTGAATTCGCTATGGCGAACGCGACAAAAGCTCCTGAGGGAGCTACGGTTGGAGGAGGAACAGGAGCGGTACTGGGAGGAGCCTTGGGCTGGTTGGCGGGGATCGGCGCGTTGGCAATTCCTGGCGTAGGTCCCTTGATTGCCGCAGGCCCTATTATGGCGGCCCTCAGCGGCGCTGCGTTGGGTGGTGCTTTAGGTTCCATCAGCGGAGGGCTGATCGGTCTGGGAATACCTGAGTTTGAAGCGAATTTGTATGAAGGGCGGGTCAAGGAAGGTGGGGCACTGATCGCTATTCATGCCGAGGACTCGGATCAAGTTGATCGTGCGAAGAAACTCCTGGAAGCTGCGAATGCTGAAGATATTACGACGACCAGTGAATCAGACGTGAACAGACCCCGTTGAATGCCATGCAGTGATCTGACGTTATGAATCCCTGGTCAGCGCTTCTGGCGCTGACCAGGGAGAAGAATGGAATGAACGACATCGGTGAAGCAATCCGACTCGGAGTGTGGCCAGCAGTGGGACCCGACAAGTCCTTCGCTGCCGAGATGTTCGACTGTCCCAGAAACCCC
>JAWXCH010000497.1:0-5894 GCA_034440595.1 Planctomycetota bacterium
GCGGCAAAGGCGGCGTGGACCTTCTTGTTGATCTCTTCGTTGGACTCGTTGAAGATCGTCCGCCGCTCGCTGTGGCCGAGAATCACATATTTGCAGCCGACATTTGTCAGCATTGTCGGGCTGATTTCACCGGTAAATGCCCCCGATGCAGCGTGGTACATGTTCTGTCCACCGAGCGCGACCGGTGAGCCGGCAATCGCAGCAGCCACCGTTTCCAGGTACACAAACGGGGGGCAAACCGCGACATCCAGATTCGCGCTGCCGACTTTGGCGGCGATACCCGCGGCCAGCGCCTTGGCGGATTCGCGATCCAAGTTCATTTTCCAGTTACCGGCAATAAACGGTCGTCTCATCAAATACTCCAATTTCTACGCGTGCTAGCAGCTATGGCCCGAAACAGGCCGTTAATCAATTGGTCAGGCAGTATTTTCGCTGAACTTGGGATCTACACGCTGGCAGGTTGCGCGGCAGCGGTTTTCGCTGGCAACGGAGAAACCATCTTGCCCATGACAGCCGCCAGTTTGCGGATCTGAGCGGCAACTTCATGGTACTGCGCCGGCAATAGGGCCTGAGGGCCGTCGGACATGGCGTCCTCGGGGCAATTGTGAACTTCAATATGGACCCCGTCGGCACCGGCGGCAATGCCCGCAAAGGCACAGGCCGGGATCAGATCAGGCCGACCAGTCGCATGGCTTGGATCGACCACGATCGGAAGGTGCGAAAGTCCATGAATCTGTGGAACCGACGCAACATCGAATAAATTGCGTGTCGCCTTGTCGAATCCTTTTACACCACGTTCGCATAGTACAACGTGAGGGTTCCCCTGCGAAAGGATGTATTCGGCGCTCATCAGCAGGTCTTCGATCGTGGCGCTCATGCCCCGCTTGAGCAGCACGGGCTTGCGTGTCTGGCCGACTTCGGTGAGCAGTGAAAAATTCTGCATGTTCCGCGCCCCGACCTGGATCATATCGGTGTAATCAGCGACCAGATCAACGCGGCGCGGGTCCATCACTTCGGTAACAACCGGAATACCGTACTTGTCGCCGGTGTCGCGAAGGATTTTCAAACCGTCTTCACCCATGCCCTGGTAGGCGTAGGGGCTGGTTCGCGGCTTGAAGGCACCGCCACGCAAAATGTTCGCACCTGCGGCAACAATATCACGGGCGATTTCATCCATGCGCTTGGCATTTTCTACGGCACATGGCCCGGCAATCATCGCCAGGTGTTCGCCACCGATTTTCACGCCGGCCACGTCAACAATGGTTGGCTCAGCTTGCGCTTCGCGGCTGGCGAGTTTATACGGCGGCAGGACCGGAATGACCTCTGCGACACCGGAAATTGCACGGAGCGGCGCTTCCAAGGCCTTCGCCTCGTCGCCAATTACGCCAACAATCGTACGGTAACTTCCGCGACTGAGATGTGTGCGGAGACCAAGCTCTTCGATCCGCTCCACTACGTGGGAAATTTGCTCTTCGGTCGCGTGCGGCTTGAGAATAATGATCACGGTAACTTCGGGGGTTTGAATTTTCTATCGAACTCACTGGGTGGCGAGGCACCACACCAACTAAGAATCTACATGCTTATCCAGCTTAACAATCTGATTGCATCCGCACCGGCTAATTTTGCCGCAGTTTACAGCAAACTTGAGCGAACAAGTAGGGTTCAAACTCCAACTTATTCAACGATTGGGCTACGAGCATATGAACCGAGTATCACCATGCGGAGGCACTTCTTCTCAAGCGCCTCGCACGCTTTGCGTACTCTTGAATCCTTTTGATGTCCTTCCAGCTCCACGAAGAACATGTAGCCCCCTTCGGGCCGCGCGATGGGAAATGACTCGATCCACGTGAGGTTTAGTCTGGCACGTTTGAATATATTCATCGCGTCGGCCAGCGAGCCAGGTTTGTGTGCGATCTCGAACATCAACGATGTTTTGTCCGAACCACTGCGATCCCCTGACTGCTCACTAATCACGGCAAATCGGGTCAGGTTCCCTTGCACGTCCTCTATGTTTTCGGCCAGCACACTCAGTCCATAGTGCATACCGGCATTCAAACTGGCGACGGCCGCGGCACCCGGTTTGTCGTGAGCCAGTTGTGCCGCTGTAGAAGTGCTGGTGACATCGATCGCACGCGCGTTCGGCAGGTGTTTGCTGAGCCAGTTGCGACACTGCGAAAGCGCTTGCGGTTTGCTGTAGACTTCCTGGACTTCCGATCGATCGCACCGCCCTAGCAAATAATGATGAATGCGGAGCTGCACCTCGCCAGAAATTTGCACCGGCAGACGGGTGAACATATCGAGCGTGTCTGTCACGCGACCATCGGTCGAGTTTTCGAGCGGTACCAGCCCGTACTGAGCATGGCCTTGGTTGACCTCTTCAAACACCGCCGAAATACTGGCAACCGGCACGAGTTCCACGCTCTGGCCAAAACGATGAATCGCGGCGAGGTGACTGTAGCTATATTCGGGGCCTAGATAGGCGACTCGCAAGGCGCGCTCCAGGGCACGCGAGCCGCTGATCAGTTCGCGGAAGACGTTTCGCAGAGCGGAGTTTGAGAGCGGCCCGCGACTCAGCTCGATCACTTTGGCCAGTACTTCTTCTTCGCGAACCGGATCGTAGCAGCGCTGACCATTGGCGTCCTTGATTTTGCCAATTTGATGCGCGAGCTTGGCGCGTTCATTGATTCGTGCCACGAGTTCACGATCAATTCGATCAATTTTGACGCGTAGCGCGGCAATTGAAGGCGCACGGGGAGCCGGTTTCGAGGTCTTATCCGGTAATCTCCCCTTGGACATCTGTTGACTACCTGTTCCGTCCTCTATTTGAAGGACACTTTTTCTGGCGTTAGTAGAATCCCTCTTGTACTTTAGGTGCAATCTGAGTGTCAAGCGATAGCACGGAAAACCGGGCCGTGGCCAATAACCCCACCTTTAGGTGGTTTCCGTGACGTCTTGCGCAGTTCCGCCGTTCGATCCACACCTGTCACTCGCTATGCTTCCAGGTGCTAAATTTATGAGTCCCACGTCATGCTGATGCCATTTTGGCAGAGTTTCAAGGTATGCGACATGAATCTCTAACAGCAATCTCTGCCCACCGATTAATCGAATAATCGCAACTCCATATACAGCAAGCATTAACAACTGACTTACCAAATGATTTATTAGCTGGCACGGCCTTTGCTTTTCCGTAGATCGAACAAAAGCAAAGCATAAATTGACGGTAGGGTGGGATGAGCCTCTCGCCGTGCAATGCCAGAGTTGCCGGGTTAGCTTTCACTTTTTAATCAAAACGACTCTTAAACAAATCAATAGCCAGGATCGAATCCAAGCACTTTAAGGAGATCAGAAGAAATGGCCCAAGGCGAAAAAATCATCGGTATCGATCTCGGTACAACCAATTCGGTGGTCGCGGTCATGGAAGGTAGAGAAGCGAAGGTTATTGCCAATCAGGAAGGAAATCGGCTGACCCCTAGCGTTGTGGCTTACACCGACAAGGGAGACACCCTGGTCGGGGATCTGGCACGTCGTCAGGCGGTGACGAACCCTACCAAGACGGTTTACTCCATCAAGCGCTTCATGGGACGTCGTCACAACGAAGTTGCCAGTGAAGAGAAGATCGTTCCATATACGGTTGTTGGCGGTCCTCAAGACTATGTAAAAGTCAAAGTCGGCGATCAGGAATTCACTCCTTCGGAAGTGTCCGCAAAAACGTTGCGCAAGCTGAAAGAGGCCGCCGAAGCGTACCTTGGTCACAAAGTGAATAAGGCCGTAATCACGGTCCCGGCGTACTTCAACGACGCTCAGCGTCAGGCCACCAAAGATGCTGGTCAGATCGCGGGCCTGGAAGTGGCACGCATTATCAACGAGCCGACCGCGGCGGCGTTGGCCTATGGACTGGACCGCAAGGAACACGAGAAGATTGTCGTATTCGATCTCGGTGGTGGTACGTTCGACGTTTCGGTTTTGGAAGTAGCCGATGGCGTCTTTCGCGTGATCAGCACCAACGGTGACACACACCTGGGTGGTGACGACTTTGATCAAGTGTTGATCAACTACGTCGCCGATGAGTTCAAGAAAGAGCAAGGGATCGACCTGCGCAAGGACACCATGGCGCTGCAACGCTTGCAAGAAGCCTGTGAAAAAGCGAAGAAGGAACTTAGCTCTGCCAGTTCCACCGACATCAATTTGCCGTTTATCACGGCCGATGCGAGCGGTCCTAAGCACTTGCAGATGAACATCACACGGAGCAAGTTCGAGCAGTTGGTGGACCATCTGATCGAACGCTGCCGTGGCCCGGTTCAGCAAGCGCTGAAAGACGCCAAGCTGGAACCAAAGGACATCGACGAAGTGGTGATGGTCGGTGGTTCCACACGCATCCCCAAGGTGACCGAGCTTGTCAAGAAGATGTTTGACAAGGAGCCACACAAGGGGGTCAATCCTGACGAAGTGGTCGCCATTGGTGCCGCAATTCAGGGTGGCGTGTTGGCCGGTGACGTGCAAGACGTGTTGTTGCTCGACGTAACTCCACTTTCGATGGGTATCGAAACCGAAGGTGGTGTGTTCACAAAACTCGTCGAAAAGAACACGACCATTCCGGCCGAGCGAAAACAAACATTCAGCACCGCGGTCGACAATCAGACGGCGGTCACGGTCAGCGTCTTCCAGGGTGAACGACCGATGGCGCGCGACAACCGCTCGCTAGGTCAGTTCAACTTGGATGGTATTCCTCCTTCGCCGCGCGGCATGCCGCAGATCGAAGTCAAGTTCGACATCGACGCCAACGGTATTCTCAGCGTGTCGGCCAAGGATCTTGGTACCGGCAAGGAGCAGACCGTGCGGATCGAAAATGCCAGCAGCTTGCCGAAGGATGAGGTCGACCGTCTCCGTCGCGAGGCAGAAGAACATGCCACTGAAGACAAACGGAAGCGTGAACTGGCTGAACTGCACAACCAGGCTGAATCGATGTGCTTCCAGCTCGAAAAGCTGATGAAGGAGCATGCCGACAAGCTGGGTGCTAACGACAAATCGGCGTTGGAGGCCGCGATCACCAAGACGCGTGAAGTCTCCAAGGGAACGGATGTCGACGCCATCAAGAGCGCCATCGGCGAACTGGAACAGGCCTCGCATGCAGTGAGCAAGACCTTGTACGAAGCTGGCCCACAAGCTGGTGCCGCCGCCGGGGATGCAGGTCCGCAGGCGGCCGGTGCAGCCAAAGCAGACGACGATGCGATCGACGCCGAGTTTGAAGTCAAAGAGTAACTCGGTGCCGCGTAGCGGTACCAAATGTAACTAAGTACACGACGCGTGGTTGGCTTTACCACTGGTTGGAGAAATCTTTCGGACAAATCGTCCACACAAAACGGCCGGGAACACTCCCGGCCGTTTTTCGCAATCCGTCGCGAACTTCTCGCTACGGTCCCTCGTTTTTTCGGACACACGGTCATGGCATTTCGCTTCGACAAACTCACCATCAAAGCTCAAGAGGCGGTCCAGCAAGCGCAGGATCTTGCTGCAGATCGCGGCAACCCACAGATCGATCCACTACACCTGCTGGCGGCTCTCTTGACGGAGAACGAAGGGGTTGTCCGGCCGATTCTGGACAAAATCGGATCTAACCGAGCGCAACTGGATCGAACCGTGCAGGCTGAGCTGGGTCACTTTCCCAAGACCAGCGGCGGCGCGCCGCCACAACTGTCGCCGGCGCTGACGCAAGTTCTTGAAGCTGCGCAAAAAGAGTCGGGCACGATGAAGGATGACTTTGTCTCGACCGAGCATCTCTTGCTGGCACTGGCCAAGGTCGATTCCAAGGCCAAGAATCTGCTCAAGCTCAACGGCATCACCGAGAAAGATCTACTGGAAGCGATGCGCGAAATTCGAGGCAACCAGCGTGTCAC
>JAWXCH010000498.1:0-2532 GCA_034440595.1 Planctomycetota bacterium
ATCTGCACCTGCGTGGCCTTGAGAATGAGCCAGAGAACATCCCTCCCCTCGAATAACAAACTTGGCGGCCCGCCGAATGACTCAGCAGGCCGCCAAATGTATGTCTTGCAGTTCCCTGACGACATCGCCAGAAACGACTGAGTTTACTTCTGAATCGTTTTCGAAACCGGTCGGGTGGTACTTGCCTGTTTGGCAGTGGCGGTCTGAGCGACCCCCTTCTGGATAAACGCCTCGACTTCGGCCGGGCTATGGGCACCGACCATCAACTCGCGCTTCCAGCTATCACCTTTTTTGGTGTACATAATCAACTGCGGAATTGAGCCGCCACGGGTCAATGTGTGGGCCAGTTCGCCTTCCTGATCCATGTTCACGGTAGCAAACGCCACTTGGTTCAATTTCCCATTCTTCTCAAGTTGCGGAATCACGCTTTGCTTCATGGTGCGGCAGCCCGGACACCAGTCGGCACCGACCAGGACGATCAACGGACGGCCGGTCTCGTTGGTCGCCTTGTAGGCGGTGGCGTAACTATTGGTGGGAGCGGCGGCAACCAGCGAAATTTGCATCAATGCAATGGCGAGCGTAGACAAGGTTCAACTCCTTTGGTCTTGGGGGCAACATGCCAGTCAACGAATCAACGGTATGGTGAATCAACGGTACGGTAGGAACCTGCTAGCATCTGCCAGCAAGCGGTGGGAGCAGAGTGACCTCTGCCAGAAGCGGTCCGTGTGAAGCTTGCAATCCCTGCGAACTAGAAAACCTGGTTACTGAAAGGTGTTCTGGTGTGTCCTTACGATTGGACCCTACCGGTTGTCTTAAGCAGGGTAATCTCCTGTAAGACGCTGCCAGTTTAGCTGGGTGGTTTGGATATGCAAGGGTAAGAGGGGTTAATTTTAACGGTGGTTTCCCGCAATCTATTTTTTCCTAAGTGTAGCTAGCATGAAGCCGGACCAACCTAAATACAACTTTATCTACCTTTGAACTGTCATTTTTCCCGGCCCAATCTACCCTCAGTATTAAAAATCGCAGAAGCTTGCGTACTTTTTCGTTGTGTCTTCTTCAATTTGGCCGATATAATCAGCAATCGAATTCATATCTGCCGGCAATGTCTTGCCGGCGCGGGTTCGCTGCTTATCAATCGATAAGTTGGTTCAGTCGGTTTTCGTCTTCTTATCTGCTTGTCGACATGAAGCTGCGGGTTGGGCTGATCGGATTGGGAGAAGCATGGGAAACCAGGCATCGTCCCGCGTTAAGAGCCTTGCAGGACCGCTATGAGGTCCGTGCCATCTGCGAGCAGGTCGCGCACCGAGCTGAACAAGCGGCGCGCGAGTTCAACGCCACCTCGGTGGACGGCTTTCGCGCCGTCACCTGCCGCGAAGATGTCGACGCGATTCTGATTTTGAACGAACAATGGTTCGGCGCACTGCCCATTCTGGCCGCTTGCGATGCTGGCAAGGCGATTTACTGCGCTTCGTCGCTGCAGCTTGGCCCGGAGGATGCAAAACATCTCCGGTCGCGTGTCGAAGAATCGGGCGTGGCCTTCATGGCGGAGTTTCCACGGCGGCAGGCACCGGCAACGCTGCGGCTAAAGGAATTGATTGCCACGCGGCTAGGCGAGCCTCGACTGCTGTTTTGTCATCGCCGAGTTCCTGTACGCGACCCGGCTGCGCCGCGAGGTAAGTCGGTCTCACGAGGAAACGACCATCGCGATCTGATCGAGCTGGTCGATTGGTGCCGCTACGTTGTCGGCAAGGAGCCAACCTCGGTCCTGGGAATCTTGCACGAATCGGCGACCGAAGCGTCTGACTCCGACTACAAGATGATGAGCCTGGATTTTTCGGGTGAGAATGGCCCTGGGTCAGGGGTTGTTGCGCAAATCAGTTCTGGCTATTACATGCCGTCTTGCTGGGAAGAGGCGGTTTCCTACCGTCCACCAGCAGCACTGCAAGTCGCCTGTGCGAATGGCGTCGCGTTTATTGATCTGCCGTCGACGCTGGTCTGGTTTGATCGTGCTGGTCGGCACCAAGAATCGCTGGAGAGCGAGCGACCAGTCGGAGAGCAATTGCTTTCGCAGTTTTATCGGTCGGTGACCAGCCTGTTGCGGAATTCGTCCGGCTTGGAAGACGCCTACCGCGCGGTATCCATTGTCCAGGCCGCCGTGGCTAGCCATCGTGATGGGTGCCGAATCACGCTTTAATTCGCGGCCCTAGCGATTTCGGCGCAGTTCTTGATAGGCGGCAACCGCCAGTTCATCGCAGCGGTCGTTCTCGGGGTGTCCACTGTGCCCTGCCACGCGAGTATAAAGCAACTCGTGCTCGGCGATCAGATGGTCGAGCTGTTGCCACAGGTCGACGTTCTTAACCTCTTTCCATTGCGAGCCCTCGCGCCGCCGCCAGGCATTGGCTTTCCATTTGGGCATCCATTCAGACAGCCCCTTGCCGACGTAAACGCTGTCGGTAAACAGTTCGACGTGCGATGGTTTCTTTAGCGTTTCCAAACCACGCACCACCGCCATCAATTCCATGCGGTTATTGG
>JAWXCH010000499.1:0-2815 GCA_034440595.1 Planctomycetota bacterium
CTATCGCGCTACCAAGCACTCGGCGCACCCTGGCCCGCGCGCGCAGGCCGTGTCGGCGGAGTCGTGCGGCGAGGGATATTCCTACGTCGTCGACAAATTCTGGGTGGTGGCCGAATCACATTCGAACGGGCAACTCGTGCTGCGCACCCGTCGCGGCAAGACCCATCAAGTGGCCGCCGACGACCCGCGGCTCCGCCCTGCCAATTGGTGGGAGCGCTTCTGGTTCCGCAGCCGGTTTCCGGAATTGGATAAGGCCGGATAGCGGCGTACCGCTTACGCTGTTGTGGGATGGGTCTCCCGACCATTCCACGCACCCCGCTGTTGTGGGATGGTCTCCCGACCCTTCCACGCACTGTTGTGGAAAGGTCCCGACCCTTCCACGCACCAACTTCGCCTACTCCTTCAATTCCGCGGCAATGGCGGCGACCTGGTCGAGCGCCGTTTGCTTCCTGCACTCTCCCCAATCCGTCCCTGGCAGCGCAGCGTGCAGCCAGCTATCCTGACGCTTGCGACTTTTCACCACCCATAAACGCCATCCGCTGCACCGCCGGGGCACTGCATGACGCCGCACGATTTCATCGCCAAGTGGAGCCGTGTCGAGCTTTCGGAACGCAGCGCCTGCCAGCAGCATTTTCTCGATCTGTGCGAAGTGCTGGAGCAGCCCAAGCCGGCCGCGGCATCGTGGACGCGCTATGTCCACCGTCCCAACGCAGCCGCAATCGGCACGGTCCGCTACCCGCGCCTGGTTCCCAAGGACGAAGATTGCGCCAAGGAACTCGAGAAGCGGACGCTGACGAATCTCTAAAACGAGGGTCCCACCTGGCTCGACCTGGCCCATCGCAAACTCGACGAAGCCGTCTGCGCCGCCTACGGCTGGCCGGCCGATCTCGCAGACGAGCAAATCCTGGCCAAGTTGCTGGAATTGAATCTGGCGCGGGCCGCGGCGGAATGAAGCGACGCAGCGATCCGACGCTGTCTTGGCTGCGCCTTCTTTCATTCGCTTTCCATGCGCTGGGCAGTTGAACCCCCAGTGTGGCGGGCCGAAGTAGGTTGGGGTAAATCGAGTCTGCGCCGACTCGCCTCATGGTTGCGTTCAATGCCGATCCCCCCGGTCATTGCGATTATGGAGGTCGCTCACAGGCTCGGGGTCTTCGCTAATACCCCTTGCAATTATCTGGCTAAATCTATCGACTGAACATTTGAATAAAGTTTCAGCTTCGGGTTCATTTTTCGTGAACCTACTCGCGCTGTCACGTGTCCGTCGTTAGGAAAGGTAATCTGCGCCCCATGCCATCTCAACGCACTATCACGCCCGATGTACAAGCTGTCGAGAAAGCCATTGACGCAGAGTATTTGAAAAACGACCTTTCGCGACTTAGTTTTTCTGAAGCCGCTTGGTATTTTCTCGCGTTCTGCGAAGAAACGCAACTTAAATACCTTGGGAACGACGGTAGCAACGGTAGGCAAGATCTGGCGTGTCACGTGGACCAGATTGTCAACAATATGAAAATGCCATTGAGGTGGTTGTTCCAGTCCTGTGGAGCAGGCACAAACATCCCACGGAGATTCAGCGACGATTACTACCAGGCGTCCTGGGATCTGAGCAACCTTGCACATGAGTATGCTTGGTTCGAGACAGCGTACGTCTACGCAAGTGCTGACGTTATTACTCTTCAGCTTCATGGCGATACGATTATTGCACGTATGCCATTTCGCGACGACGTTCGCTATGAAGCCTACGACCGCTTGTGTATTGATGAGTCTCCAGCGGTTGACAAAGAAAGTTTAGCGGCGTTTTTTGGCAACATAGAAGAAACGGTCACTGTGTCTCATGAGCATTTTCGATATCGATTGAATCCCCGCATCGTCAGTCAAGGTCTGGATGTACTGTCACCTCTGTTGAATCAGTTTTGGCTTCCCGCATCGTGGGAGTTGCCACGATATACATTTGGCGAGTATTGTTCCGTCCTATCCACACTGCGTGTGTTGGCAATGATCCACCACATAGCGCGCGTCGAGGCCGTGAGACAAGGATGTGTCGGCATGGGTTACCTCGACAGTGTCCTGTTGATGGATGAAAGCGAGCTGTCGAATAGACTCCGACGTTACACTGGGTTCGATGCAAAAGTCGTTAACGAAATCGTTCGCGATACCACATTCGGCGATTGTGGCATCCGGCGTCCCGATCCGGCAATTCAGCCGTTGATCCCGTTATCATCTGATCGCATTGCCATTTCGCCAGCTCTTTTCCTTGGAAGTAATATTGAACGCAACTTTACGGTCTTGCTAAACCGCCTTCCTGAGGAAAAGAAAGCTTACAGTCAGTTGAGCAATGAACGAGAGGATATTTCTCGGCAACGAATCATCGATCGATTGGAGTCATTAAAACTCCGCTTTTGGCAGGGCAAACTGTCAGGAGGAGATGAACTTCCCGATCTCGATTTAGCAATAATCGACGACGCGCGGCGCTCCTGCCTTATACTGGAACTTAAGGCTTTTATTGAACCTGCGGAACCTCGCGAGGTACTGGAAAAGTCTAAAGAAGTTGCACGCGGAGTTTCACAGATTAAGCTTCTACAAAATGCTTTTCAACTAAATCCTAGATTGCTAGCAGACCCCCTAAAAATCGGCGATACGTACGATGTGGTATTTGCCGTAGCATCGGAGACTTCCATCGGGACACCGAATGTTCAAGACGAATCGGTGCCCGTTGTTCGATGCACTCATCTTGTCCGTCGACTGCTTGCCGAAAAATCGTTATCAGCTGTTGGCAAGTGGCTTCGAACCAGGGAGTATCTGCCCGTAGAAGGAAAGC
>JAWXCH010000500.1:0-3134 GCA_034440595.1 Planctomycetota bacterium
ATTTGGTACAAAAACAGCCCTGCTATAAGGCTTTTCGGCTCTTTGCAACCTTACGCGACAGGTCACTTTTAGTATTATTGCCTCTTATCCACGGAAAAAGCAAGTTCAGTGTGGCTGATAGGCAAATTTCAGTGCGACAGCATTGCCCAGTTTGCCTGGGTGGAGGAGGTTGCTGGTGGGGGAAAATGAAAGCCTTGGCCCGGCAGTGTTGCGAAGCTGACTTCGCAAGCTCAGTTCCGTGCGCGCGAATTCTAGACGGCCGCGATGGAAAGGCTACCGCGGCTGTTAAAAACTCCGTGCAATACCGCGCCAATGGGAACGACTTCCAACGGCCCATTTCCGGCTGCGTGCATTCTGTCACCAAGTGCGAACGGGTTATTTGGTTTGGGCCGGTTTTTTCGGAACCAAATTGCCCGGCAGATGCGTCTATTCTATTGGCGAACGTCTATAATAGAACCGTATCCTCTGCCAGGTGCCACAATTGACGCAAAGTCTTGTCGTGGCATTAGTACGAGGCGTACGCTAGAGAAGGCAAGCGGCAACAATTCTAATCTGTCTGCCAGTCGGCAAAACGGAGAGAAGAGCATGGCAACCGGAACAGCGAGTCGAGGGGCATCTCCTAAACCGTCCAAGTCGGGGGTGCTGGCCGATCAGCGTGAGCGCTTCATCGAAACGCAACTGCGCAAAACGCGCAACCAGGTTCGCAGCGTTGAACTGACGACGCGACTGTTGGTCTTGATGGTTGGCATTGTTGTTTACTTTCTGGTGGTATCGCTGATCGATCATTGGGTCGTGCCCGGCGGAATGGGGATCTGGACGCGGTTGCTCTGTCTGGCGGTGCTGCTGATTGGTGGGGCGGTGTATCTGTTCCAGCAAATCGTGCCGCTGTTCTTGTATCGCGTGAATTCGGTGTATGCGGCACACACGATCGAACGAACGAAGCCTTCGCTGAAGAATAGCCTCGTCAATTTCTTGATGCTGCGCTCGCATCGCAGCGATGTGCCCGAGATTGTGTTCAGCGCAATTGAAGAACAAGCGGCCAGCAACCTTTCGACCACATCCATTGACCATGCGGTGGATCGCGGTAAGGTAATTCAGCTTGGCTATGTTTTGATCGGGATCGTGGCGGTCTTTTGCCTGTACTTTATCCTCTCTCCCAAAAGCCCACTGCAAACGGTCGGGCGTGTGGTGCTGCCGTGGGCTGACATCTCGCCCGCTTCGCGCGTCGTTCTGCGCGATGTGCAACCGGGCACGTCGGTCGTATTTCGCGGCGAGCATGTGGAGATTTCCGCCGAAATTTCTCGCCTGCGTGAGTCCGAACCGGTGCGATTGATTTACTCGACCGCCGATCGACAACTGATCGATCAGACCGTCGACATGAAAATGGACGATACGGGTCTGCGATACATCGCGACCTTGCCGCAGATGGAGAGCACGTCAGTTCGCACGCCGCAGAACGGTGTGCAGCAGGATATCGATTACCGAATTGAAGCGGGGGATGCCAGCAGCCAGAACTATCGGCTGACGGTGGTGCAGGCCCCGAACATTCTGGTCGACAAGGTGGAATACAACTACCCGGCGTATATTGGTCGCAGCCGCGAAGTGGTCGAACAAACCGGCGACCTGCGCGGCATTGAAGGGACACGGGTTACCATTCACGCCACAGCCAATCAGACGATCAAATCGGCGTATATCGATTTTGAGGCTGACGGGCGCAATAAGAAGAGCATGACCGTCAAGGGGGACAAGGCCACCGCCACGTTTGAGTTGTCGCTCAACCAGCAGCGCAGCGGGCCGCAGTACGGTAGCTATGTGCTGCGGTTTGTTACCGAGTCTGACAAACCGAATCGCGAACCGATTCGGTATCGCATTGAAGTCACCCCGGACTACGCACCAGACATTTCAATTCTTGAGCCTAGCAAGAGCGTAACCGAAGCTCCGCTGAACAGCGACGTGCCGTTTAAGGTGCAGGCGTCGGACCCGGACTTTGCGTTAGCGAAGGTCAAGCTGCTGGCGAAAGTTCGCGGCAACGTGGTGCTGGATCAGACACTATTTCCGACAGCAGATGAAAAGCTGTACACCGGGCAGTTCTCACAAAAATTTTCGTTGCGGTTTGATCAGTTGGCGGCGGTAACGACACAGTTGCGACCAGGGGACGAGGTTGTGTACTGGGCCGAGGCCACGGACAACAAAAGCCCACATGCAAATGTGAGCAAGACGGCGGAGCGGACTTTGAAGCTGCTGGCCCCGCTGGCCAATCAGCCGGCGAATCGTCGCGAGAATGACCCAACAAAAAAAGAAGGTGCTACACAGCCCCCAAAGAACACAACCGATCCTGACCAGTCGCCGGATCGGGATCCGAAGACGGATGAGGAAAATCCACTAAAGGAAGAGAACGAAAACGATCCGAAGAAGGACGACCCGGCCAACGCGGAGACGAAGACGAACGAGCGTAACAAGGCAGATCAGCCTGATCAAGAAAAGCAGCCGCCGAAAACGGATACCGAACAGGCTAAGCAGCCGAAGTCGGATAATGATAATACTGAGGAGAATTCTCAGGAACAGGGCAAGTCCCAGGAGAACCAATCGAAAGACTCCGGCGGCGATGATTCAAAAAAGACCGACAGCAAGGGCGACTCGAAGGGTGGCGGCAAGTCCGGTACTTCGCAAGCAAAGGATCAGTCGGGCGGCGGGAAGGGTGGCGATCCGACTGAAGATAATTCCAGCGGTACTTCCGGCGAGAATCCATCCCGTGGCAGTAAGACAGATTCGGGCAAGGCAGAACAGTCTGGCAAAGACAAAAAAACCGGTAGTGAGTCAGGTGCTCCATCTGGCGAGCAGACCGGTGAAAGGACCGAGCGGCCAGACGGGACGGGCCAAGACGGTGCAAGGCCAGAAGAGACAACGCCTAAGGGAGGCACGCCCAGCGACCCCAAGCAGTCCCCTCGGCCGGTGCCGACGGTGGGTGCGGATGGCGACGCCCTTGAGCGAGCCTTGGAGGACCTAGAGAAGCAATCCGGAAAATCTCGAGAACAGCTCATGGAGGAGATGGCCGAAAAGCTGGAGGCCGAGAAAAAGGCCCATGAAAAAGAGGCCCGCGGCGACAAGCCACAGCAGCCCGGCACGCCGAAAGG
>JAWXCH010000501.1:0-6741 GCA_034440595.1 Planctomycetota bacterium
ATTCTATTGGCGGGCGAACGAGCTTCACTGTGGAGGTTTCTTCTTCGGGACTTATCTTTCGCCCGGACGGGATCGAAGAACGCAAAGAGTCCGCTGCAACCGTTGAAAAGGTGTTGGCAGTGTTCAGGGGCACCGGGACGTTCAAAACCACGACCTACACTAGTCTGACTCAGAATTCATCATATCTGCTCGGAGCGATTTGGGCGGCTGTGGCGGAGAAGAATGGCGTGGCAGCCGAAGCAGAATCCTCCATCGAGGAAAAAGAAGTGCTGGCTGCGCCGGAAACGGAGCGGGATGAATTGCGGAAAGCGCGGATTGGCCAAGGTCGCTATCGCAGGCGACTGATCAAACTGCGCCGTCGCTGCTACGTTAGCGGCGTTGCAATGGAGACACTCCTGCGCGCTTCACACATTCGACCATGGGCGAAATGCGAAGGCAACTTGGAGCGCGTTGATCCCCACAACGGCCTATTGCTCACGCCAAACTTTGACGCGCTCTTCAACGACGGTTTGATCAGCTTCGAAGACGACGGCAGTATTCTCGTTTCAGAAACGCTTCCCCGCGAGGTAGCTGAAGCTTTCAAGGTAGACCATCGGTTCAAGGGCGCAGATTTGGGAGAGGCAACCAAGGCATACCTCGCATACCATCGTGCAGAGGTCTTCACGCACCCTGCCGCAACGGGAGACGCAAAGACATGATCGAACCGATCCCGCTTGCGCGGCTTTTCACCGATCGAATCTTTCGCATTCCTGATTACCAGCGTGGCTATGCGTGGCAGCACGGTCAGCTCAAGGCGTTCTGGGAGGACTTGGTGAATTTGCCGAAAGGTCGTTCACATTACACGGGCGTCCTCACGCTCAAGGAAATACCGAGTAGCGCCATTACCACGACTGCGAAGGAGCATTGGTTGGCGGCCCAAGGCCACCGCGTATACCATGTTGTCGACGGACAACAGCGGCTGACCACTTTTGTAGTCTTCGTTCAAGCCTGTATGGACTACTTGCGCGCGCTTGCAGAAAACGCGGGCAAGTCTGACGATGATATCTTCATCACCGATAGCATCAGCCTGGAGGAGGCTCAAACGAAGTATCTTTTCAAGGTAAAGCCGCGGGACGAATTCAGGACCTACAAGTTCGGTTACACCGACGACAATCCGAGCGACCGGTTTCTTCGTCATCGCATTCTCGGGGAGCCAGGCGGAGCCCGCATCGAAGAAACTTTCTACACGCTGAACCTACGAAATGCGAAGGACTACTTCACTGGGCAACTCGAAGCCCTGTATCTCCTCGACGGCACGGTGGCTGTGTGGGGCGTGTTCGAGAAACTGACGACAAAGTTCCTGTTCAACGAGTATGTGATCCGCGATGAGTTCGACGTATTCGTCGCTTTTGAGACGATGAACAATCGGGGAAAAAAACTCTCGGATCTCGAACTACTGAAAAATCGCCTGATTTATCTAACGACGATTTACGAGGATCATGAGTTGAGCGAAGCGGGACGGGATGCGCTGCGGCGCGAGATCAACGATGCGTGGAAGGAGGTATATCACCAGCTAGGTCGCAACGAACACCGGCCGCTCAACGATGACGAATTCCTCCGCGCGCATTGGACGATGTTTTTCAAATACTCGCGCAAGACCGGTCGCGATTACATCCATTTCTTGCTTGGCGAGCACTTCACTCCTCAGCGAGTGCACAAGAAAACAGAGAAACCGGTTCTCTTGGATGCGCCGCAGGAACAGCTTTCCGATGATGAGGTAGAGGAAGAAGTCGAGACGGCCGATGAGCCCGAGGTCATTCAGCAATTCACGGCCGAGCTCGCGCCACGCGATATCCGCGAATTCGTTGCGAGCCTGAAACAGTCGGCCGTGCATTGGTTCAATTCCTGGCACCCAGAAATGGCCGCTGGTATGTCGCGCGCTGAGTGCGAACGCATTGGCGCGTTGAATCGTATCGGCATCGGATACTTTCGGCCGCTCGTGATGGTCGTATTGAAGAACGAAAAAGATGAAGCCACTCGTCTGGCTCTTTATCGGGCCGTCGAACGTTTTATCTTCGTGGCGTTTCGATTGAACTCAGCGAAGTCCAATTTCGGAAGCAGCGAATTCAGCAATGTAGTGCGCGCGATCGACCGTGGCGAAAAGTCACCGAAAGACGTCGTGGCACGGCTGGACGTTCTGCTTGGCTACACGTTCCACGAGGACGGCACGTTTCGCTCCGACGACTTCTACAATCTACTATTTCGGCGGTTCAAGGCGGGCGTGGGCTATTACGGCTGGTCCGGTTTGCGCTACTTCCTTTTTGAATACGAACTGAACCTACTCGCTGCCAGCCGACAGGTAAAGGTGGGCTGGAGCGATCTGCTGAAAACGGAAAAGGACATGGTATCCGTGGAGCACATCTACCCACAAACCGAGACCCCGGAATGGGCGCTGGCTTTCGCGGCCGTGGATTCATCCGTGCGCGCTAACTACCAGGGATCGCTGGGTAACCTACTTCTTCTGTCGCGCTCGATCAATTCGTCGCTTCAAAACATTTCCTTCGCGGAAAAGCGTGACCCCAAGTTTGACCCGTCCGGCACCAAGATTCGAAACGGTTACTCCGATGGCTCGCATTCAGAGATCGATGTCGCGAAGCAATACTCGACTTGGGGGCCTCACGAGCTCCGCAGGCGTGGCAGCAAGTTGCTCGGCTTCCTAGAAACTCGTTGGGACCTAAAGCTGAGGAATGAGGACCGGGAGCGGTTGCTGTTCCTGACGGCCCTCGAAGCCGAACCCTGAGTCGCTAAGGACCCTTTCTGAACTTTTGAAATGATTGACCGCTCCATTTTCGTTCCAGACCTCCAGCGCTTACTGAAGAAGCTCGAAGCCGACTTGCGGACGCGCGCGGAACAAGTCGCGGAAATCGACAGCTCGCTCCAGACTCAGCACCGTGATGCGGTCGCTGCCAAGCGCACCGGCGAGTCGTTCAAGGAATGGCGCGAAGAAATCATTACGCAGGTCGGCGTCGCGTGGATTCTGGGTTGCGTGTTCGTTCGCTTCCTCGAGGACAACGCGTTTCTCGACCTGCCCTTGATCGCTGGTTTTGGCGACAACTTGGGACGAGCCCGCGATCAGCACACGGCGTATGTGCGCAAGCATCCGACAGACAGCGACCGCGAGTATCTCCAGCACGTTTTCGAGACGGTGGCGGCGCTGCCGGTCCTGGGCGCACTCTACGACAAACGGAACAACCCGCTTTGGCTGTTCGGGCCATCCGCCGACGGCGCACAGATACTTCTCACCTTCTGGCAGCAGGCGGATGCCACGACTGGCACACTCCGGCACAATTTCACCGATGCGAGCGGCGACACCCGCTTCCTCGGCGATCTCTACCAGGACCTGTCGGAATCTGCCCGAAAGCGCTACGCGCTCCTACAAACGCCTGTCTTCGTCGAAGAGTTCATTCTCGAACGCACGCTCGACCCGGCAATCGAGACCTTTGGGCTGGCGAAGGTGCGAATGATCGATCCGACCTGCGGTTCGGGACATTTCTTGCTGGGAGCATTCAATCGCATTCTGGGTCGATGGCAAAAAGCGGAACCTGGCACTAACGTCATCGAACTCGTCCGCCGCACGCTGGATGCCATATATGGCGTAGACATAAATCCGTATGCAGCGGCGATAGCCCGATTCCGACTGCTGATCTCTGCGCTTCGCGCGTGTCAGATAACTAAGGTTCGATCGGCGCCAGCTTGGAAGATTCACGCAGTCGCGGGCGATTCGCTGTTGCTGGGGCCGGAACCTACGCAGGAGATCGACGCCGACCTTCTCACAGCTGCGACGAGTGAGACCTACAGGAGCGACCAATCTGACGAAGCATCGTATATATTAAGCCAGCGATATCATGCCGTCGTAGGAAATCCTCCATACATCGAAGTTCCGGATCCAATTCTTAAGGATAGTTACAAGCAAAGGTTTGGCTCGTGCTATGGGAGCTGGGTTCTGAGCGTTCCTTTTTTTCAGCGCTTTTTTGGATTAGCTTTTCCGTCTGACTCGGCGCGCTCGACTCCGGCTGGGTTCGTCGGAAAGATAACGAGTAACAGCTTCATGAAGCGTGAGCTTGGAAAGAAGCTCATTCAGATTTACATTCCTCGATGGAATCTGACGCACGTCATAGATACTACGTATGTTGAGCTTCCAGATCATAATACTCCGACCGTGGTTGTGTTCGGACGAAATGAGCCGCCGGTCAGCGGCGTAATTCGCACCGCTATGGGGATAAAGGGCCAGGCGGCGAAGCCGGTCGATCCTGCGGATGGACTGGTATGGCGCGCGATAGTAGATCAGATCGACCGGCCGGGATCTGAGAGTGAGTTTATTAGCGTGGTGGACAAGCCACGTGCTGCTTTTCACAAACATCCATGGAGCCTTGGTGGTGGCGGTGCAGCCGAATTAAAAGAGCGGCTGGATCAGCAGGCTGAGCGAACCCTTAGCGACATCGTGGCAAGGCCGCGCAATAAACCAGACATAGGGTTTGCGAGTTTCACTGGCTGCGACGAAGCGTTTGCTTCGAACCGAGAATCATTGCGTCGCCAACATATTCCCGATATTTTCAACAAACAGTTCATTACCGGGGACATCGTTCGTGATTGGGGAATCGCCCGGGACCAACATGTGTTTGCTCCCTATGACGACAAATTTGAACTGATTGATCTAGACGAGAAGTCGGAATGGTTCCGATTTCTTTGGCCAAACAGAACCTGTCTCAAAAGCATTGTATCGTTCGACGGAAAAGATCGCGAGGCTGAAGGCCAGAGTTGGTGGGGCTGGTATCGATGGGTGACAAGAAAGTATGAGAACCCACTTTCAATCACGTTTGCTGAGGTCGCGAGTCACAACCACTTCGCGTTTGATCAAGGCGGCCGAGTCTTCAAGCAAACCGCGCCTGTAATCAAATTGCCACCCGAGGCCAACGCGGCGTTTCACCTGACGCTGCTCGGCTTGCTAAATAGTTCTGTGGCGTGCTTTTGGCTGAAACAAGTATGTCAACCTAAAGGCACAGTAACGGGTGATATTAGTTCCGAAAAAGGGAAGTCCGAAGCCAATCGCTTTGCGTTCAATTCTACGGCACTCGCTAATTTTCCACTTCCCGACTTGCAGGCGACATATTGTCAACGGGTCGGTTCTTATGCCACTCGGATTGTTGAATTGGTCAATTCACTGGATATCGAATCCGAAATTCTGAACGCTCTCAGTCGCGGCGAGATCGTATCGCAGTTGCGAGAGACAATCAGCGGAGTAATCCAACGGTATGAAGCGGCGCGTCAGCAAATGGCATTTCTGCAAGAGGAGATCGATTGGACTGTTTATGTGGCATACGGTCTGTGTGAAGAGGCCATGCTTTGCCCAGATAAGGTTATACACACATATCCACAAGCCGAACCATCGCTCCGCCCATTTGCGTTGGGCGATGCAGCTGCACTTTGGGTATTGCCGCAGGAAATCAGGGAGGTGTGGAGTCGGCGTTTTACGACTATCAGAGCCGGAGGGGCCGTAACGTTAATAGAGAGCGCAAACTTCAAGCGACCTTGGTTAGGGCGACAAGGCGTGTATGGGTCGACTTCCCGAACACCGCAAAATAGGGTAGCCGATGCTCTTCGTAGTTGGCTGCTGGACCGAATGGAGCAGCTGTCCCACGCCAGTGACCACGACCGTCGACTGTTTTCGGTAAACGAGCTTGCTGAACGATCACGCGCGGACTCAGAGTTTCAACGCGTTGCCGAACTCTATGCGCAACGGCCAGATTTTGATCTTGTCGGACTGATTTCCGGTTTAGTTCAAAATGAGGTCGTCCCCTCTTTGCCGGGACAACGATATAAGGAGAGCGGTCTCCGGAAGCGAGAACAGTGGGAGGAGATTTGGGCGAAGCAACGCATAGAGGATGACATCGGTGCGCGGTTTAAGTCGCAGGGCCTGACTGGCGACTCGCTAAAACAGGCTATGCATACCGCGGTCCGTTCGAAGATCGGTGAGATGCCCGTTCCTCCTAAATATAAGAATCCAGACTTTGCAAAGGGGACTTATTGGCGACTGCGTGGTCAACTGGATGTGCCTAGCGAGCGTTGGGTGTGTTATCCCGGTGTGGAACGCGCCGCAGATCAAAGCCTCGTGCTCGGTTACGCGGGCTGGAACCACCTACAGCAGGCCCAAGCGATCGCTGCCCACTACGAACGCCTCCGCAACGAAGGCGTATCCGAATCACAGCTCGCTCGGTTGCTCGCCAGCCTCCAGCAGCTTCTCCCCTGGCTCCTCCAGTGGCACAACGACCTCGACCCCGAGTTCCAGCTCAAGATGGGCGACTACTATCGCACGTTCATCGACGACGAAGCGCGACGCCTACGCGTTTCAACTGACGAATTGCAGCGTATGGCCGCAACGCGCGCCTGATTTCACCATGAAAGCTCTCTACTACCCCCATACGGAGATTCGCTCGGAAATTATTCTGAAGAATGCCCTTCTTCTGTGCGACTCCGTCGAGACCATCGTGCCGTGGAAGAACTGGGACGCGCGCGGCTTACCCGACGACAAGGTCTTTCGAGAAGGCTACGAACTGGTTGTTACGAGACGAGTCGCTTCCCCAGACGACAAGCACGCGGCCGAGCGGGAGATAATCGAATTGGCGGGAAAAGGAACTCTCCAGCGATTAGCAGACGATCCGTTCCAAGTCTGGCGGGACCGCCGCTTGCTGATGTATCCAGAAA
>JAWXCH010000502.1:0-12757 GCA_034440595.1 Planctomycetota bacterium
ATGTCCAGCTTGCCGTTTGGATCATCAGCCGGGCAGTGCCGCCCGGTCTTGTCGTGCGAGCCGGTGCCATGCACGGTGCCGTCGTTTTGTGCGACGTGAAAATCGATCGTCCAAGGTCGCAAGGCGTCGGTCATTTGTTTGAATGCCGCGTCAAATTCTGCCTGCGTATAGCCGGGCTTGAGCAATGCGTGTTGCTCGGCATTGTAACCTAGCAGATACAAATAGGTGTGGGCCTGATCCGCTTGAAAGCCAACCGTTTCTGGCATGTTGACCGCAGTCAGCAGGTCCAGCACGGTTTTCCAAGAATGCATGCCAGCCCAGCAAATTTCCCCTTCGGCGGCCAGTCGTTCGCCATGATCGCGTGCGACCTTCGCGGCCTCGCGGAACGTGGCAGCGATTTTTTGCGTGTTCCCCTGCGGATCGGCGTCCCAATGGCTCGGGCTGTCTGCCGAGTCGATGCGAATGACGCCACCTTTACGCACGCCATGCTCGTTCAGAATCTTCCCTATCCGGCACGCTTTTTTGACTGCCAAAACAAAATTGGCCCGATCCTCGTCGCTTCCCATGGCCGACCCACCCACCGTCCCTGGCCACACCGGAGCGACCAGCGAACCGACCTCCAAATTGCGACTGGCGATCTGGTCGGCAATCTTTCTTAGCGTCTCTTCCGAAGCATCTGGATCGATGTGCGGGTGGAACAAGAAAAGATCAACACCGTCGAACTTCTGGCCATCCACCTCGGCGGCGGCGGTCAACTCCAGCATGCTATCCAAGCTGATCGGCGGATGATCGGTGTCCGGTTCCTTGCCAACCAGACCGGGCCACATCGCGTTATGCAGTGTTGGAAAAGCGTTCTTCGTAGCCATGCTGAGTTCCTTGAGTCACAAATTCGATCTATTCACCTATTGATGCCGCAATCTTGGCAACTAACGCTTCTTGCCACTGGCCGGCAAGTCCTTGTGCACATTCGGGCCAAAGTACCGCAAACCGACCAGCGGTTCGCTACCGGTGTTCTCGACCTCAACGCCGGCGGTTGCCGCCGTGTGTGAAATGAACACCTCGTCTTCGGTCTCTTCGCCAAAGTGAATCATCGCCGGCGTCTGTAGCGCCAGCTTGCCCATACGACCGCGACCTTGCACCGTGATCCAACCGCTGGCACCGGGATCTTTGATCGTACACTTCACTCCTGGCTCGATCGTCAACTCCTTGGCACTGAAAAGCTGCTCACCATCCACCGTGCCATAGACAATCCAGCGATCGGTGTAGCCCGTACCTGAGCGGGCCTTGTCAACGATCGGCTCCAAGAAATTGCTCTCTTTGAAGTGCGTATCGACGTTCTTTTCCCAGTCGAGCTGACCAATGATGAAGTCCAGGTCATGGTGCTTCTCCTTCGGCATATCCTTGGTCAAAAGCGACCACGGCACGTAGCGACCTTCGACAATGTTCTGAAACATGCCGAACACATCGCTTCCCCACTGCGGCTCATAAGTGCAGAGCGAACCGGGTGCATGCAGAACTCCTGGCGGAATCAGCCAGCCCGTACCGCGCTGCAAGCGATAAGCACGCGACAGATCGAGAATGCCGTTATCTCCCTTGTCCCAGTTCTCCAGACACTTGCGCAATTGGTCCTTGGTGGTGCCAGGTTCCAGCCCCATGAATGTGTAGGCAAAGTTGTTGTCGACGTTGTTCAACTGCGGCGGAAAGTAGTAGCTCTCGGGCTTCCCTTCCTGGCCGACCAGCTTGGCGTCTTCAAAACCCTGATGCATGTGATGGGGAATCGGCCCCATGTTGTCAAAGAACTTGGAATAGACGGGCCAGCGGTTGTACTTTTTGTGCATCGACTCGCCGATCAGCGCCGCCCCGTTCTCGGCCACTGCGTCACGCAACTGGAATCGCTGACCATTGTGAGCGACGTAACTCAGACCTTCGTCCGGTACGCGCCCTTCGTTGGCGGCCTCGGTGGTGCTGGCAAACCAGCGCTCATCAATACCGCCCCGATTTGCTCCGTAGGCGTACCAGTCGGTCGGGGCCAGCTTGATGCGCTTGCCGGGGTGCAGAAAGCTACGCGGAACCCAGGTCGGTGTGAGACGCAGCAACCCTTCGCCGGCGTCGAGTGCTTGTTCCAGAATTTTGCCTAAGTTGTCCTGACTGACCAGCTTTGATTGCTTCACGACGCGAAACTCCCGTTAGAAACCATGATCCGACGATTCGCCCTGCCTGACGGGTGACAGCGTCCAATAATGGCCGCTACCGCACTCCCGGCGGGTGCTCCCCAGAGAGACTGACAAGTCCATGTTCTATGCGGAAATGCGTTGTTTCGCAAGCAATAACCTGCGAATTCGCAGCGGTAGACCGGTGGTACCCCGGTCTTTAGAAAAGATCAGCAGCAGGCTGGCTTACTCGCCGAGCGTAAAATCCTTGACGCTCTGCTTAACCTTCGAGAGAAAATTCGGTCGCGGCGTGCCATGCGCCTTTTCTGCGGAGATGGGCAGGTCGGAACGCGTTGACCGATTTTGAGCAGTAGCCTGCCCAGCAATGCCTGCACCACGCAACTCTTCAATCGCCGGGCGGCATAGCAACTGAAAACTCCCTTGCCGCTGGGTGGCAATGGTGGCCAGTTCCCGCCGTTCGCTGGCTGAAAAACGCTGCATGGCTCGTGGAGCAGGTATAGCCCGATTGCCAAACTCCGACCGTGCAAGACTGGCCGGTGACCGGCTGGCAACTCGGACGCCTCCCTCGGATCGCAGCAGACGGACGATCTCGTCCGGATCTACCGCCGATTGACCATCGTGGACAACTACGGCGTCGGCGTCGGTTCGCTTGATGGCGGCTTGGATTGCAACTGCGGCACCCCGCCTAGCTGGTTGGCGGACAGCCTTCACCTGCGGGTACCGTCGACTCAGCTCGTTGGCTACCTCCCAGGTACCGTCGTGCGAGGCGTCGTCGACAATCCATAACTCAAATTGACTGGATAGTTCGGGCACAATGTCGAGTATTCCGGTGACATCGGATTCCAACGTGGCCTGGGCATTATGGACAGGTAGCAGGACGCTGAGCGAGCGGTTCAAGTGGGGAGCTCCTTGTCGTAGGTCGAGCCTGTCGGGGATCAAAGGTTCTCGATGCGGCGTTCGCAGCCGGGGGATCCCTGGCCTTACGCCACTGTGGACTTTTACGTCGACATCGCTGAGCATCGTCACTCCATCCAAGCCGAATCGAATCTTGAGTAAAAAAGATCGACGACTCCGACTTTGCTGAATTCGCCCAAGGCAACGAAGGCACCGCGGTTACCGATTGTTCCGGCGGCTGCTTATTAGCCCGGTCCGGCGCCAGAACAGCACGGCGGCGGCCAGCCTGAGCCATCCACCGTGGTGGCATCTGCCTGCGGAACACGTTATCTTGAAGGGACCGCGCCCGACCGTTCCCACCTCAATCTGGCACAACCATGAACCAGGATCTGGACCCCACCGATATTCAGCCAGATTTTGCCGGAGCTGGCGGATTGTTGCCGGCCATTGCACAGGACCACCAGACGGGCACGGTTCTGATGCTGGCCTGGATGAATGCCGAAAGTTACGCCGAAACATTGGCCACCGGTCGTGCGGTGTACTACAGTCGCAGCCGTGGTCGACTGTGGCGAAAAGGGGAAGAGAGCGGCAACATTCAACGGGTCCATGCGGTTTTCATCGACTGCGATGCCGATACGATCCTGCTCCGCGTTGAACAAGTTGGGGGTGCCGCCTGCCACGAAGGCTTCCAAAGCTGCTTCTTTCGCCAGGTGACGCCCGAGGGTTCCAAGATCGTCGGCCAGCGGGTCTTTGATCCTGCTCAGGTTTACAAACTTTAACATCGATTACCTATCGGATTGGGCATTTCATGAAGAGCGATCCTGTCGCGTCCGCCGCAACTCCATCGACAATCGACTCGCAGGCGGTCCTGCGCCGATCGATTTACGCGATCCTCATTGCAACGGCCCTGGGAGGGATGATCGGGCGGATCCTGAACGTCAATTCCGTCGATATGGTTCGCCTGGAGCCGTTCTTAGTCGATCGCGCCGTCAAGTCAGAAGTGGACAAGCAGGTCAAGGCACTCCAGCAAGCGGGTACACCTTTCAACAAGGCCGAGATCGAGGCTGCTGTTCGCGAGGAGATGAAAGATCGGCCAGACCTGAAGAAGCAGCGGCCGTTTCTGAGCGGCAATGACCGCAGTCGCTGGAACACGATGCGATCGCTGGTGGAGCATGGCACTTATGCCATTGACGACATCGTTGCCGAGCCGAACTGGGACACCATCGACATGGTCAAACATGCCGATGCCGAAGGAAATCAGCATCTCTATTCCAGCAAACCGCCACTATTAGCCACGCTGTACGCCATACCCTATTGGATTGTCTATCAGACCAGCGGAGTCACACTTGGCACGCACCCGTACGAGATCGGTCGCCCGCTGTTGATCCTGTTCAACGTGGTGCCGCTGGTTTTCTACTTCTGGTTGCTGGCTCGCATGTTGGAACGCTACGGTCGGTCGGATTGGGGACGCATCTTTATCATGGCCGTGGCCTGTTTTGCCACGTTTTTATCGACGTTTGTGACCGTGGTGAATAATCACGAGCCGGGCGCAATCGCCGCGTTGGCGACGATCTACTTTGCCGCGCGCATCTGGTACGACCAACGGACTGAGTGGCGTTATTTCTTTCTGGCCGGAGCCTTTGCGGCGTTCGCCGCGACCTGCGAACTACCCGCCCTGTCGCTGTTTGGGCTGGTCGGGGTTGGCCTATTGTGGAATTACCCGCAGCAGACATTGATCGCCGGTGTTCCTGGTGTGCTGTTGGTTGCGATTCCCTTTTTTGCAACCAACTGGATCGCCCATGCCAGCCTGCGAATGCCGTATGCACATCGCAGCGACGGCGAAGAGTTGTTGGTCGTGGATAGCAAGCCCGAAGCGGTCGCGGAGTTGGACGCCGGGCAGATTCCTGACGCTTTGCAGCAGGCGCTGGCGGCCGAGAACATTCTGTTGTCCCCAGAATCTAAGATACGCACCAAGCACGAAGACAACGACCGTGTCGATCCAAAACGCTGGGTCATCGAAGACAACTCCAAGAATGTTTGGTATTCAGTCAAACGTGTTTCCGCCGCCGATTCCAGCGAGCCCAAGTTGGCGGTCCACGCCTGGGATGACTGGTATGACTACGACTACGTTCGCAAGAGCGATGGCCGCCTGATTGATAGCTACTGGCGCAAACCGAATGGAATCGACGTGGGGGAGCCATCCGCCGGCATATACGTGATTCATTGCCTGATCGGGCATCACGGCATCTTTTCGCTCACGCCTATCTGGCTACTGATCATTCCAGGTGTATTTCTGATGGCACGCTCCAAGGACTATCAATTGCCCGCTTTGGCAGGCTTGATAGCCGTCCTGACAATTGTTTGTCTGTCGTTCTACCTCAGCCGCCCGCAGATCGACCGTAACTACGGGGGCATGACCAGTGGCTTCCGCTGGGTATTTTGGTTCACGCCACTGTGGCTGCTGGCCGCGCTGCCTGCTGCGGACTGGATGTCCAAGGCGCGCTGGAGCCGTGGCCTGGCGATTGTCCTGTTGGGACTTTCGGTGATGTCGGTTGCCTACCCGACTTGGAACCCGTGGGTGCTACCTTGGATGCACAATTTTTGGATCTACATGGGTTGGGGGACGCTGTAGATACTCGACGGCTCAACACTTTTTCCTGCTGCGACAACGGGGCAATCCCATTTGCGCCTTGGCGGCTTTGCGTGAATTCATTGAATTCAATGAATTCGTTTTGGGAGTGCATGGCTGGCACAACAAAAAAACGGGACCGGTGGAAGTTCCACCGGTCCCGTTTGAATTAACAATCTAATGGCTGATTACCAGCTTGCTGCTTACTTGCGTAGGCGGCGGCGAGCAACCAACATTCCCAAGGCACCGATCGACAACAGGAGATAGGTGCTTGGTTCTGGCACTTCAATGGCTAGGACACCGGTGTCATAGTCGAAGGTCCAGGCCATGCCCGGATCGAGCATTGGCAGGTTGACGCCGTCACCCTCTGTGCCGAACAACGCATCGTTGGCAAATACGCTGGTGCCAATTCGAGTAGTGAAGTCGAACAGATCCCAGCTATCCCCAATGGCGTAGGTCGCGAGTGGATCGGAGGTACCGTCCAGAGTTACCTTCAGAGTGCCATCGTAGGTGATGTCAGTGATCTGGTTAAGCAGATCGTTGCTTTCCACACCGGAGATTTTGGCGATTTCGAAGTCGTGGGTTCCGGTTACGTTGTACGTTCCGGCCACACCAAGGGTACCGATCGAGTTGCCAGGAGAAACCGTACCGCCACCACTCACGCTACCGACAACGACACCGTTACCACCAAGGGTACCGGCAGCGTTCACGGTGACGTTACTGGTGATCGAACCTGCTTCGTCAGCGTCGACTGCCAACAGCTTCAGCAAGCCGTCGTCGATGGTAGTCGGGCCAGCGTAGTTGTTGGTACCACTGAGAGTGACAGTTCCGTCACCTAACTTGGAGAAGCCACCAGCACCGCCAATGCGGGACTTGATCATCAAGTCGCCGTCGCCACCGATATTGTTGTTATTGGTGGTTAGCGTGACCGCGGAGATCACTGCAGTGGCTGCAGAGTTTACTGGATGTGTACCTGCCGTAGAACTGAGAGTAACGGTTGGTGCGCTGGTGTATCCGGTACCGGCGTTAGTCACACCAACCTTCTGGATTGTAGCGCCTGCCTTCCAACCATTTCCGGATGCGCCGGTACCAGTACCTGCAACAGTGGCATTAATGTTGGCGCCGGCCGTAGTGCCGCCGCTTCCAGCATTTGTCAAAACGATGTCGGCGACGCCATTATTGAGCGTAGCGGAGCCGGAATCGATGAGCAGGTTGGCACCCATCGTGGCACCATTGAGGGTGATTACTTCGTCAACCGAAAGGCCGTTAGTGAGCTTCAAGGTCGAAGCCACACTCGCGCCAGTTCCATTGACAACAGTACCACCCTGGGTATTTAGCGCATGCCAACCACCGAAACCGAGTGCAGTGCTGGAGCCAGCAACTAAAGTTCCTTCGCTAATCGTCGTGACACCTGTGTGCTGGCCGATTCCAGTAAACGTCTGGCTACCCGTTCCAACCTTGGTAATGCCAAATCGTGCAGTACCAGAAATAGTATTGGGGAGAACGTTGACTTCGCTCACGAAGTCATACGTGTTACCATTGAACACGGTGTCGGCATTGAGTGCACCGATCGTGGCTAAGCCATTCGTGTCGACCCACTTGCGGCGACGAACAGTGTACCGGCGTCACCGGAGAGTGAACCAAAGGCCTGTTGACCAGCAAAGGCTGACGCAGTTCCTGTGCCGGGAACATTATTGGCCCCTCCAATCCGAAGGGTAGTGCCTGAATTGAGCACTTCAAAATGGGCGACTGCACCTTTGTTGTGGTAGACGTGCTGACCGGCGTTCATATTGATTTGCAGCAGACCCGCTTCAGCAGTGATCGTCGATCCAACGCCGTAGGCGTCATTTCCACCGATCATTGCGTAGCCAGGGCCGGTCTTCCTGAAACCGTTTACAGCAGTCAGACTGTTGTACAAAAACAACCGTGGAGTAGCAGAAGCTAAGACCGGTGGGATAATATTGATAACTGGCCGGTTTACTCCCGGACCGGTTCCCGCCATAGTAAAAAAAACTAGCCCAGGGTAAGCCGGGTTGCCATCCAATACGGGTTGTCCCTGCTGAACGGTGAGATTTCCAATCGTTCGATTGGCGCCCGATTCGAGAAACCACAGGTCGTTAGTCGCATTACCAATAATCACCAGGTCCGATCCGGCATTCGCACCATCAGTCCAGGTTACCGGTGTGCCAGGTAACGTTGGGTTCGTGTTCCACACACCGGCTGTGACCCAGTTCTGAGCAGATGCTGGACCTCCTGCGGCAGGCGACCGGTTATACAACGTTACTGCCTGTGCCGACTGCGTCGGCCCAAGCAAGGCCCCTATTGCCAGTGCGCCTATCGCGCACGCCCCCCGAAGACTCAGAAGCCGTCTCATGTGCATACCTCAAAAGAAAAGAAAATTACAAACAGCAAATGCCAGGACAATCGCTATTACGCGTGTGTTGACAAAAACCCCCACTTTTTGGAGTCTAGTCGGGCGTACAGTCTGCGTCAACGCTTTTATTATGAATGGACAGAGATTCGCAAAATAGTTCATTTGATGGAGAAATTGCCAGGGTGACACTGTACTTTCCCGATGTTTGACGCCGCATTATTTGCCTATTCTTCAAACGTGGCTGCACTAATTAAGCCGGGTCGTAATTTATCGCCCTGTTCAACGATAGTGGCGCTGCAAAGGGAGCGGCCCTGTTGAAAGAAAAAATATCACTTTCCCCTGAGTTTTACGGCATTTTTGAACTGTCACAGCGATCTCGTGGCTCGTCAAATTCTACGTATATTACCACCGCAAAAAATCTCAATTGCTGACAATTGCCTATTAGGATCAGCGGTCTGCTTCAACTCATGCTGTCACACTTTATGCAGAAAGCCGGGAGGCCCGTGCTTAAGGCCGCCAGCCGACCTATCCTGCCACATCAATTGAGATGCTATCATGCTAACCAAGCATTTATACTGCCAAAGATTTGACGAACTCTACCAGCGAATAACCTATGAGCGACGAACGCATCGAAGCGATTCCAACACAGTGGAGCATGATCCGGCGTGCCCATCTGGATGGAAAGCCAGAAAACGCCACCGACGCACGGCGGCAGATGGTGCTGCGATATTCGGTGGCGATCCGGCGGTACGTGGGTGCCATTGTGCGCTCTCCCGAAGAGGCGGATGAACTTTCGCAAGACGTGGTCATGCGGATGATGCGCGGGGACTTTGGCGGAGCCGATCCCGAGAGAGGACGCTTTCGCGACCTGCTAAAAACGGCGGTTCGCAATATGATTCGCAACCACTGGGACAAATCCAATCGTCGCCGCTCGGTCGATTTTGACCTGGATCTGTTGGCCGAGCAGCAGGACCAGGCGCGCGACGCGCAGTGGACGGCAGCCTGGCAAAAAACGCTGCTCGACCACACCTGGGCACGCATGAAGAGCGAACAAGATGGCAAGGGGAATGCCGGATATCAGGCTTTGCGATTGCGAGCCGAGTTTCCCGAGGCCTCATCTGAGGAATTGGCCGAAAAGCTAAGCCAGGCGCTAAAGACCCCGGTCAAGGCGGATGCCTATCGCCAAACATTACGACGGGCACGGATCAAATTTGCAGAACACCTGTTTGCCGAGATCCGTGCCGGGCTGGACGACGACTCCACGGAACGAATTGAAGAGGAGCTGGTCAATTTGGAACTACTGGAAATCGTTCGCGACTTCATGCCTGACAAAAACGAATGATTAGACTATGGTTGCCTACAGTTCCTCAGTATTCGCGGGTCGTTACCGATGTTCCATCTTTTCGTAGTCCTGCTGTTTGTCTGGCTGCTGGTGGCCTATCTGGTGCTGCCGGCGCTCTGGCGGAGGCACGATAAGCGTCACCCGGCGATTGAGGGAGCACCGACCATCACCTTGACCGCCAATGGGATTCATGGCGATCCATTGAATATTGCCCTAGTTGGTAGCGAGACTGAAGTTCAGCAGGGGATGCTGGCGGCAGGTTGGTTTCCTGCTGATGCCATAACACTGAGAAGCTCGCTGCATATTGCCACGGCGATTGTCATGCGCCATGAATATGCCGATGCGCCCGTGAGCAATCTATTTCTTTTCGGTCGAAAGCAAGACCTGGCTTTTGAACAACCGGTGGGAAAAAGCCCCAGCCAGCGGCACCATGTCCGCTTCTGGAAATCGGCGCAGGTGGATGAGGAGCAGAACCCCCTGTGGTTCGGAGCGGCGACTTTTGACAGCAAATCTGGATTCAGTCACACCACCGCGCAAATCACGCACCATATCTCTCCTGAAGTCGACCCGGAGCGAGACCGCATTATTAGCGGACTGCAAGAGGCCGGGTTTCTGACAGATGTGAATTGGATCGACGGGTTTCAGCCACAATTGACCGGAAAGAATGGCGGGGGCGATCCGTATCACACCGATGGGCGGCTGGCGGTGGGTATTTTAAAGAGCCAGACAGATTATTCCCCGGCAGTTGTGCCCGGCGCATCAGAGGGACCGGAATCGATTGGCAGCGAGTGATTGCCCAGATTAGTCGAGGCTACTCCAGCCCGGCCAGTTCGCACATATTGGCCTGCACGACCTGGTGGGGGCAACTCCAAACGAGAAAGAATAGGGCCTCTCGACACCACCGCCCGGCCGGGTGGCCGATGACGTAGCCGGTACCCTTGGCTGCTGCCAGGGCGGCCTGAGTTGATCGCAGCACCAGACTATTGGCGCGCTTGCGGAGGGACTCGTTGGTGCAGACCGGTTTGCCAGCGGCCAGATCCATCAGATCGGACCGGAGTTGAACGTGCTCCTTCCGCAGTTCCTGAGCGATTTCAGAAAGATCGCTTCGCTGTTGCAATTGCTCCTCCAAATACGTGATGGCCGTGGATGTCAGCCCAATTGCTAACGTGGAAGTTTGTAAGCCTCCGGTACCACTGCCGGAACTGGCGCTCACCACGTTTTCCATAGGGCCAGCCAGCCACAACTCGCGTGGAACGTCCACTTCCTCGCAGCGCAGCTCGGCTGTATGACTGGCAGTCAGGCCGACCAGGCGCGCCGGTTCCCCTATGACGATTCCATCCATCTCGGTGTCAACCACGATCAGGATTTGCAAACCATTGTCCAGTTGCGCTCCCAGTACGACAAAGTCAGCATGAGGAGCACCGGTGACCCAGGGGCTGAAGCCGTTCAAGAAGTAACCGGTGGGTGTCACTTCGGCGCGTAAGGCGGTCCCGGTAAAGCGCCGACTGGTGGTCAGGTGCGAGATACCCACGGAAGTAAAAAGCTGGCCGCTAGCCAAACCGGGAAGGAGCTGCTCCTTGACTGATACATTGTCGCTATCGGCAATCCGGCGGACGGCCGCATGCCACTGTGTCAATATAAAGGCGGTCGTCAGACAAACCGAACTGAGCCGTAGGTAGCCGCGCACCTGATCGGTCTCGCTCCAGCCAAGGCCTCCATACTCCGGGGCAATGAACCACTTGAACACTCCGTACTCGGCACAAAGGCGAAGCTGGTCGCGCGGCCAATGTTGCTCCACGTCCAGGGCGGTAGTCAGAGACGCCAGTTGCGCGCATAAATGGTCCAGCTTGGGGTCGCTCGGGTTCTGAATATCGTTGTTGACCACGGCAACCCTACTTCGTTAGAGGGGAAACGGCACCATTGCGAATGCGATTTTTCTCGCGGCAATGGCGGGGAAGTTCAAACGGTCCGGTGCTGGAAACCATCAGGGACTCGGTCAGTCTACGAATGGTGGTGCCGAAAACCAAGCCAGCGTCGCCTCGCCTGTCGAATTTACCCTGCTGAAGTCTGGCTGTAGTTCGCATGTTTTAGCCATTGGCGTGTGCCTTCTCGTGATTCGCTTTGACGATTAGGAAAGCAATTCCATGCACCAAACAGGGATACTATAACGTGCATAGTACACCGGCGGAAAGATCGATCAGTTTTTAGAATTTTGCAATCACTACGGCGTCAAATAATGGGTACGCCAAGGTCGCGCGAGGTTCACTGTCATCCGCCGCTGAATACGCAAAACAAATATTCTGGATTGTCCACTCGGGGGTCGTCAACTATTCGCGGCATGGTTATAATCATGACGCTTTCGCGGGGAATGAGAGAAGGATCTCTACAGTGTGCAGAGACACTGTGTGCATGAAGTGTGCAGAGACACTGTGCGCAGAGATAACTTTGGCCAATACAACTGCAAGGGAATCGCATGAGCCAGACCGAAATCGTTCCAATGACCTTGAAAGAGGGACCGGAACTATCCGAACTGTCGCCTCAAACACTCTATGACAAACTGATCGCGGTTGCCCACAATCTGTGGTGGAGTTGGCATCCAGAGGTGGTCAATCTATTTCGCGATCTGGACCCGATCCGTTGGCGACAACTGGATCACAATCCGATTGCCTTGCTGGCGGAGTTCACTCCGGAACGCCTGGAGATGCGTGCTGCTGAGTTGGTGCTTTACAGCCGTATCAATCAGTCCTACCGTCGGCTGAAAGAATACATGTCGGATGCGCGCACTTGGAGCACGACCCATGCAGGTGTGCTCGGTGCCAAGCCGGTGGCTTATTTTTCGGCAGAGTTCGGCATACACGAATCGGTGCCGATTTACTCTGGTGGTCTGGGAGTTCTTTCTGGTGACCATATTAAAAGCGCCAGTGGACTAGGCGTGCCATTGGTTGCGATTGGACTCTTTTACGACCAGGGCTATTTCAAGCAGCACCTGGACACCGAGGGATACCAGCAAGAAGAGTATCTAGACACCAAAGTTGAAAACGTGCCGATGAAGCCCGCGCTGGGTGCGGACGGCCGGCCGATCACGGTCAAGATCGATACTCGCACGGGACCACTGTTTGCCAAAGTCTGGCTGATGCAGGTCGGTCGTGTCAGTCTTTATCTACTGGACTGCGATGTTGAAGAGAGCCGTCCTGAAGATCGCGCGCTGACCAGCCGATTGTACGGCGGAGATCATCGCACGCGCATTCGTCAGGAGTTGGTCCTTGGTGTCGGCGGTGTCAAGGCGCTTCGTGCGCTTGGCATTACGCCAGGTGTCTTTCATCTGAATGAAGGGCACAGCGTCTTTG
>JAWXCH010000503.1:0-3800 GCA_034440595.1 Planctomycetota bacterium
AAGCCAGACCGATACGAATAAACCAATGGCGGACCACAGTAGGAATTCGGTTCCCATGGATCGTCCTCGCTGCTTGCCGAGCGAGTTTCCAAATGCATCCGCATGGCGGGGGGACAACGTACGGGGGCGGATCTCGCCGTACGTCGTAGGGGGCTATCTTCCGATATTCTTCGGCAAGCATGACGGCAGACCTGGACATTTCGCCGACTGGTTCGGAAACCTTCCCGTAACCTGTACAACCGGAAACCGAAGACCGGATTATTCGGCAAAGTCCGGCGGCAAAAAAATTCTGGCAATCTCAAATGCTTGTCCTGCCAGTAGATGCATAAAAGGCGCATTTTTTTGCGCACTCGGCGCTTGAAATCATGCCACGTTTGTGTGTACACATGTACACTATACCGCCGAAAGGGAATTACCGCCCCGGCCTGTCTGACTGGGCAACGAACAGCCATTTATCGAAGGAGGCGCATGATGAAACTCCTGAACCTTACTAAATCGGAATTGCGAGATCTTGCTTTACCGCGACCCGGCTACACGCGGCAGTCGATCCGCCTGTTACAGCCACCAGACACCCCACTGCCACCAGAAGTTCCAGACGAGTTTGAGTGGCCACAGCCGGCGGAAACACTGCCAGCAGAATCATTGCCAGCGGAACCAGAGACCGACGACGAGCTGGCTGAAGAGGATTGGTCCGAAGATTGGGAGCTGACTGATCCCGATATGCGCGAGTGCGAAATCTTAAACGACTTCGATTGGGAACCGGACGAGGCAGCCGAGCCAGAGCTGGGAGACTTTTGGATTGACGAAGAGGACGAGTGGAATTGATGGGCTGGCTATTAACAAGCAGGCGAACAGGCAAGTCCAGCAGAAAAGACAACGACAGCAGAACAGGCAATCAGGATTTTTCGAGCTTTAGTCCGTTAGACCAACATCATTCACTAACTTAGACAAGTTGATCTTAAAAGGGGATGGCCATGATTGCCAACGCGCTCATCGAGCAGGTGCAGAATCTTTTGGGTGCTGGTTTGCCGCACCGCGAAATTGCCAAGATCACGGGAGTCAGTCGATCGACAGTCAATCACATCGCCCAAGGTCGGCGTGGTATTTTGGTCGATCGCATGGAAAGCCCTTACCAGTCACACAGGGCGGAGCACCCGCCAGAGCGCTGTTGTGGCTGCGGTTCGCTGGTCTATCTGCCCTGCCGAGCGTGCGCGCTGCGTGCGTTAATGAGCAGAATAGAAGCGGTTATGAGCAGAGAAATGGTGCCGATCGATAACCGCCGGCGCCCGGCCCAAAAGGATTTTCGCCCGCGGCGTCGCTTGCAGTCCCTGGCAGGATAATTGGCCGAGTGTGGGAATTCGCTTTTGCCTTGTTATCCAAGGGTGCACCTTCTGCTCGCGCCGCACTGGCACCTTCTGCTCGCGCCGCACTGGCACCTTCTGCTCGCGCCGCACTGGCAGTCTCTGCGACCGCCTCGTTGGCAGCGGCAACTTTTTCCGCTACATCGTGTGCATTGCCAGTCGGAAAGTCCGAGTCAATCAAACAAACATGAGCCAGCGAAAGCAGTTCAATAGCCAGCTCTTGAATGCGGCTGGTACCGCCGACGATGCGTGCCAGCAGTTCGTCATTGGCTTCGTGCAAGTGTGCCGTGATCTCTTCTGCCTGCCGACAAAGAGCTTCGGCCGTCAAGCGAATTCGAGGGTGATCCAGATCAAGTTGCTTTTCGGGCGCAGCGGCTTCTTCTTGCTGCGCTAGAGTGCTCTCTCCGCCGACCACCGGCTGATTGCCGCGCTGAGCGATCCAGTTGCCGTACCACCGCAACAAACTGCTGCGGCTGATCGAGCCGCACGGCTTGCCTTCGCTGACGATGATGACGCGGCGGATTGGTACGCGACAAAGAAACTCGTTAATGGTCGCTGCCGGCGAATCCTCTTCGTAGCAAACGACATTGTGCGTCATGATGGTTTCGATCGGACGCTTCCAGGCATCGGTCAGTGGAATGACCGCCATCAGATCTTTTTCCGAAAGCATCCCGATCAGTTTGCCTTCGTCATCGACCACCGGAGCCGAGTTGATTCGATGATTGATAAACAAGTCCACGACTCGATTGACCGGGTCGGACTTGCGGATCGTTGCCAACAGTGGCGTCATGATCTCTCGCGCCAGAACTCCTGCAAAAGGACTGCCGGCCATGCTGCCTGTGCCCAGGCCGCTGCCGATCAGGCCATGCGCGCCGTGCAGTTGGCTGGCCATGACCACGCGATCGCGACCCGCTTTTTTGGCACCCAGCAATGCCTGGTCGGCCAGTTCGATCAATTCAAACGGCGACTCCAGCAGCATATTTCGCTCGGCCACGCCAAAGCTGGCCGAGATCCGCATCGAGTCGTGCAGGCTGGGGATCGAAATATTTGCCATGAGTGAGCGGACACGTGCAGCCCAGGCGGCGGCTTGCGGCTCGTTGGTCTCGGGTAACACGGCACAGAATTCGTCACCACCGTAGCGGCAGATAACATCGCTCTCGCGGGTGTGCCGCGTCAGGCAATCGGCGGCGGCACGGATGATTTCGTCGCCGGTCTGATGGCCGATGGTGTCGTTGATGTGCTTGAAGAAATCGATATCGATCATCACGCACGCTATCGGCTTGCCGTTGCGCTCGGCGCGAGGCCACTCGCGATTGAGCATCTCGTGCAGCTTGCGCTTGGTGGCCAGGCCAGTCAGGCCATCGGTCTGTGCGATTTGATTGAGTCCTGCTTCCAGCGACAACACGCGCTGACCGGCGCGCATTCGCGCCAGCAGCTCGCCATGCGAGAGCGGCTTGCTGAGGTAATCATCGGCCCCTGCAGCAAGTCCTTCGACAATGTCCTCGGTCAGCGTACGGACCGAGAGAAGCAGAATGTAAATGTAATGCGGCGTGTTGAGTGCGCGGACTTCGCGACACAATTGCACACCATCCAGGCCAGGAATCAACCAGTCGGTCAGCAGAAAGTCGGGGCAATCCTGCCGAATAAGATCCATGGCATGTAGGCCGTCGTCGGTATGCTGGACGATGTAGCCATCTTGCTCCAACCACTGACGAAGCAACCATGCCTGCGCGGGATCATCCTCGACGATGAGGACCTTACGTCCCTCGACAGAGTTCTCCAGCAGTTCAATGGAATCGGGCATATTTGGCGAAAGAATTCGACCGTGGCGTTAACGCAAACCGATGGACCATGGGTAAAAACACGCGCACGTGTAGCGCGGCATCCGACTGATTCGATGAACGACGAGGCGCCGGCCGCTCAACGAAAGCGAATCTGATTGTCCAGTAGAACTGTACGACACGGGCACCCGCCAGCCGCGCAATTTCCGCCTGCGAGAGGGGTTTTTTGGCGGTCTGCCGCTAAGTCTAGAAACGATCGGCACAGCGGGCGTCAGATTCGTTACAACCGTACCAGTATACAATCAACAGTGATCTTGAGGCCTAGTTCCAATGCAGTCGCCAGCTACTCGCCAGATGCTGGTTTTGGAGGGACCACTTTCAGCGACACCGGATCGGTGGTCAGAACTGCCATCTTTCGTGAATGAGAAGACTGCGGAGATACCGTCTTCAATTTTGCGGCCAGTTTGTATTCGCCCGGTTCAGTCCAGTAGGAGCCATCCCCGGTACCTCGAAAACCGTGTGCCAGCGATTTAATCTCCAAGGTGAATGTCTTGCCCGGCTCGATTGTTTCGTCTTTTCCGTTGCGAAACTCTCGCGTGAACATCGTTTGATATGGAAGTGTGAGCGCTCCCTTGCCCTCTAAGTCCAGGCACAAGTG
>JAWXCH010000504.1:0-10119 GCA_034440595.1 Planctomycetota bacterium
CAGCTCGGCTGGGCAGGATTGAGTGGTGGAAGCTTTACCAGTGCCGCGTTAGAAATCGCAGCATTTGGTGTGACCGGCAGCGACGACGACGTGTTCATCGGCGTTAATCTCGACCAGTTCGTCGGCACGTTGACCAATGGAGAGTGGTACACGGCCTTTTTCAGCATCAGCACATTCGACCTGACTGTTCATTTGGCATTGCTCAACGACTTCACCTTAGAAGTGCTGATCGACAAGAATGGTTTTCTTGGGGGGCCATCGACAATTTTCACTTCGACTCTCACAGCGACCTACGAAACCGGAAATGTGCCAGAGCCGGCTAGCATTGCCGTCTGGAGTGCATTGGCTGCGATCGGTGGCGTGGTGACATGGCGCAAGCGCAAAATGTTGCATGCTGCCTAATTTAGCAACACGTTCGGCACCGCTGAACAACGAGAATCATTGCAGAACGCCGAGGACTCTTCTCCTCGGCGTTTTGTTTTTTACGCAATGGCCCTGTAGATGCGGTGGAAACGCTTGCTTTACTTCAGCAGCGCTGCGATCTCAATCAGATACATCTGCCGACCTGCCCCACCATGCGGCGAGTCGATGCACACGTAGCGCCCGTCGGGACTGTATCGCGGGTGCGTGTCGCACCGCCATTCACCCTTGTAGCTTGCGGGCGAATGAAACCGACCGAGGTCAATGCGGCGCTTCGTGGGTACATGATACAGGTGCGGAGTCTGCAAACGCTCTTTTCCTTCGGGGTAGGTGTCGTTGAGAATCCACTCCTCGTTCCGGTGCGGCAGGTAGCTGAGGTGCCCGCCAAAATTCAGCACGCCGTGGCCAACCCCTTCGACAATCCCGGCGTCCTTGTCTGCGAATAACAAGTTGCTCCACTCATTGTTCCCGAGCCATTCCTTGCCTTGCGAGAGGATATGTGAATTGTCGCGCCAGATAAAATGCGAGGCGTAGCCGTTGGGGATCACGATCCGAATATCGGTGCCATCCGATTTGGCAGTAATCAAGCGTGTCATCCTGCGGTTGTCGGCGGTTTTCCAGCGATGCAGCGCAATGAACCGCGAACCGTCTGGGCTGTACAGCAAGTGATTAAAGTAGTGCTTGGCACCCAATTGATTGCCCGGTAGCTCGCCGGTGCGGACGATATCGGCCACTGAGATGATGAGCTTGGACTTTCCGGTTGCTAGATCAATATGGAAAATTCCGGAATCGGTGGGAACTGGATCGTTGGAATGCGGATCGGCCAGGCCGTTGTACCCGTAGCCTGGGCGGACATCGCCTAACCGGCGAAAATCTGGCGCAACGGCCGATTTGCCATCCGGACTAACGCTGTATATGGCGTGCGGAATCGTGCGGCGATTGCGTGTTTCGACATCCAAGACATGGCAAACGTAGCGATCCTTCTCGCGATCGTTCCAGATCACCTCTGACTTAGAACCTGGCAACCACTGCAACATGCACCCTTGCTGCCAACACCAGGCGGTGCTGGTGCCCAGTTCAATCCAGCGGTCGTTGTCTTGCAAGTCCACCATGCCGATGCGGATCACATCATCTGGCCGCGGCGAACGATGCTCAAAGCCAACCTGCATGCCCAGGACATATCGCCCGGTGGGGTCGAATTGCAGCTTATCGTAGTAGCCGAACCAGTGGTGCTTCGGCCCGCGCGTGATGGCGCGCACTGGGGGGAAGTTTGTTGCGACAGAATCTTGCGCCGCTAATTCGCGCTGCGCAGCACCGACGATGGTAGCTGCGATTGTGGTGCCAAGGAATTGTCTGCGAGAATAATTCATGGATTGTTGAGCCTACCCCATGCCGGCAGTTTTTTCTACCCTGACCCAAAACAGAAGTGGGAAGGTGGCCGCCTGAAATAAATCCGCAGAAACGCTAGTGAACGTTCGCCAGCGGCGCGGACGCCCGTCGGCGCACGTTCCTGAGTTTTACAACGATGAGCTGCACCAACTGGTCCAATAGTCGGCGCGGCTCTTGGTAGCAGCCGAAGCTGCCCCTGAACGGTACTTCCACAATAATTGGACCTAACAGCGAAACAAGACAAAATCGGTCAAGCTTGTAGGATCACTGTAAGATCTGGACTCTCTGCGCCAAATCACGCGCGAGAATCGGCAGGCTCCTGGAATTAAAAGCCAAATTGAATTGCCGCGTACACCACGACAGAGAGAATCGCTGTCCCAAATATCGCCAAGCCGATGCGCCAACACGAACAATGAGCAGGCTTGTTCTGCGGATCTTGTGGTCCAAAGCCGGGCGAAGGGACATAGGGTGGTGGATCAAACTCCAGTGGGGCAACTGGGGGTCGAACGTTAGACATGATTGTTGCCCCGAACATGGAAATCAGGATTCATGGCCGGGTTCACTACCTCCACAACCCCATTTGCAATTATAGGCCACCAATTGTGCCGGGCGAGTAATGACCAATAACCGACCACGGCAATAAGATGCCCCCAAATACCCCGACAGAAATCCTAGCTGCCTGGAAATAGCGGCTCATCTGCCATTCGGCATATAACCAATGATACTTGACGACGGGCACATTTTCGCGGCTTCCATTGCCAGCATGCATAAAACGCTACTGATCTAAGCTGTGCCGCAGCCCGTTATGGCAGGACACTGCGAATTATTCAGAGTGTTCGCGGCGGTTTAGTGGCGCGATCGATTGGTCATGCGGCGTAGCACTCTCGGGCAGTCGAGGTCAGGAATCGCGATTTAGCGATTCAACTACCACCTGCGATTGTGGCCGTGGCAGCTTTGCCCCAGGGTGCCGTAAACGCCGCCGTCGGAGCCTGATCGTAAGCCGTTCCACCGGAAGCACTGAAAGTCTCGTTAAAGATCACTTGGGCCTGAGCGCTACCAGCAAACGACGCCACCAGAATCAAAGCAACAAAGATGGGTTTCATGAGATGAACCCCTTAATACAAGACTGGTCACATTGCTCGACCCGGCCCGATGCTCCCAGCACCGTGAGGGCAGTAGAACCGATGGGGGGGCAGGGTGCAAGTATTTTTTGTGTGAGGCGACAGAATAGAGTTTTACAGCGCTACCCGCGCGTCAGCCGCCGTCTGGCAATAGCCAGCATGCCAATGGCACCAAGGCCGAGGAGGGCAAAGGTGGAGGGTTCGGGGACAGGCGATGTTAGAATAATATTGTCGATTGAGCTAATAATACCATCCTGGCCAACCTTAATTGCAATCCACGCGTATTGCGAAGTCACAAAACTAGACAACGGAGAAAGTCGAACATTGCTACCTGTTTCAGCCGACCATTGGACGTTGGACCAGTTGGCATTTGGTAAACCGAACCCATCATGCTTCACCGAAATTGCATTTTGAGGCGCCGGACTAGGTAGGCCATCCTTATTCCCCTCGTTAAATGCATTGCCCGCAGTTACGGTAGAATCACTCGCAGACTGCCAGAATAGTCCTTCGATCCAAGAATTGGACGGAGCTGCGGTGCCGGACCAAATTGCATCTAGCGCAATCGGGTCACCGTTATTCAAACCGGCCGCGTATAAATCGACGCACCACAACAAACCGTTGCTTCCTGTCCCAACGTTGTCAAGGCTGAGCTTACCCCCACTAATCGTGACCGTCGCAGGTACATTTGGAACTGACCAGAATGTCGTGTAAACACTGTTTGGCGTATGATCATAATCCGTACCTCCAGCGCCACTGAACGTCTCCTGCCAAATGGTGACTGCCTGAGCACTATTGGCAAAAGAAGCAACAAGAATCAAAGCAACCAAGATGCGTTTCATGAGATGAACCCCCGAATACAAAATTGGTCACACAGCTCGACCCGGCCCGATGCTCCCAGCACCGTGAGGGCAGTAGAACCGATGGGGGGTATGGTTGCAAGTATTTCTCTCACCGGTTGCGCCCGAGTTGCGCCGACCCAGACCTACTGGCGGAGAAGCCGCGCAGAGAATGCCACTCAATATCCACAAGTGGCTACAAAGAAGTGACTTACAATAGCGGAGGACATGGGATTCGAACCCACAACCCATTGCTGGGCATCTGATTTCGAGTCAGACCGCTGGCCAGTTCGCTTATCCTCCGGGTAACTCAAATTTACCCCGCGCGGTTTACCGTGGCAAGGGGACGCTATCGCCATTAAGACTCCGCCGGCAACTGCTGTGCATGCTCCTCATGGCGTGGGTGCAGCAGTTTGGCAATCAGCCCGGTCCAGCCGGTTTGGTGGGCGGCCCCTAGCCCACGACCGTTGTCCCCGTCGAAGTACTCAAAAAATGGCAGGTAGTCGCGAAAGTGCGGGTCGGTCTGCATCTTCTCATGATCGCCAAACGCCGCGCGGCGACCGTTCTCATCGCGAAGGAACAACCGCGTGAGCCGGCGCGTCAGTTCCTGCGACACCTGTAGGATGGTCATGTACTGCCCGGACCCGGTCGGGCACTCCACTTTGAAATCGTCGCCGTAGTAGTAGTGGAACTTTTGCAGCGACTCGATGATCAGAAAATTGACCGGAAACCAAATCGGCCCGCGCCAGTTCGAGTTGCCGCCGAACATGCCGGATGTCGACTCGGCCGGTTCGTAATCGACCGACAGCGGCTCGCCCAGGCAGTTGAACACAAACGGGCGGCGCTGATGGATTTTGGACAACGAGCGAACTCCGAACTCGGATAAGAATTCAGTCTCGTCCAACATTCTGCGCAGAAGGCACTTCATGCGGTGCCCGCGCAGTAGTGATAGTAGCCCGCGATCGCCGGCGCCGGGTACATGCCAGCGAGAAACGAGCGCCAACAATTCTGGACGATTCTTCATGACCCAGAGCAGGCGGTCACGGAAGCCGGGGAGCTTGGCCATGTTTTGCGGTTCGAGCACCTCGACGGCGAAGAGCGGAATGAGGCCGACCATCGAGCGAACGCGCAGCGGGTAAATGTGGCCATCGGCCTGCATGCGGTCGTAGTAGAATTCGTCTTGCTCGTCCCAGAGGCCGATCCCTTTTCCGGCCATGTCGGTCATCGATTCGGCAATGGCGAGGAAGTGTTCAAAGAACTTGGTGGCGATGTCCTCGTAGACCGAATTGTGCATCGCCAGTTCGATCGAGATGCGGAGCAGGTTCAGGCAGTACATCGCCATCCAACTCGTGCCGTCGGCCTGATCGAGGCTGGCACCGTTCGGGAGTGGCGAACTGCGATCGAACACGCCGATATTATCCAGGCCGAGAAATCCACCCTGAAAGATATTGCGCTGGTTGATGTCCTTGCGATTGACCCACCAGGTGAAGTTGAGCAGCAGCTTGTGAAAGACTCGCTCCAAGAATGCGATGTCCCCTTCGTCGCCGCGCTGTTTGCGATCGATTTGAAAAACTCGCCAGGCGGCCCAGGCGTGCACCGGCGGGTTCACATCGCCAAAATTCCATTCGTATGCGGGCAACTGGCCGTTGGCCTGCATGTACCATTCACGAGTGAGGAGCACGAGCTGCTCCTTGGCAAACTCGGCATCGACCAGCGCCAGTGGAATGCAGTGAAACGCCAGATCCCAAGCGGCGTACCAAGGGTACTCCCACTTGTCTGGCATGGAGATGACTTCGGCGTTGTTCAGTTGCATCCAGTCGCTGTTGCGGCCATGATCGCGCCCGACGGGAACTGGTGGTTCGGCTGGATCTCCCTCGATCCACCTCCGCACGTCGTAGCGATAGAACTGCTTGGACCAGAGCATGCCGGCAAAGGCTTGTCGCTGCACCGAACGTGCATCCTGATCCAGCAACTCGATTTGCATCTCGTCATAATACTCATCCGCCTCGCGACGTCGATTGGCGAGCGTGGCATCAAAATTAGCAAACGGCTTGGCCTGCTCTTCGGTCGTCAGGCGAATGCGGACTTGCATGGCCTGGCCGGCAGGAACCGTCCGCGTATAGTGCGCTGCCAGCTTGGTTCCGTTTCCTTGCGAATTGACGGCGTCGTGCTGACCGTAAATGACCTTATCGTGAAAGGCATCCTTGAAATGGCCAGTCGCGTCGTTCATCCCCCACAAATGGCGCGGGTTGGACTCATTCTCCGTAAACAACAACTCCGGCGTGCCGTCGACATAGAACAGATAACGGCCGATCTTGTGGTGAACGACTTCGACACTGCCATCGGGGAGCTGCGTCATCCACGGTTTGACATCGGGATTGCCGTCCCAACTCCATTCGTTTCGAAACCAAAGCTGCGGCAGCAGGTGCAGCGGTGCGGCATCCGGGCCGCGATTGTAGGCGGTGACCAGCATCAGGATATCTTCCGGGCCGGCCTTGGCGTATTCGACAAAGACATCAAAGTAGCGGTTGTCGTCAAAAATGCCGGTGTCCATCAGCTCGAACTCGGGCTGATGCTTGTCGCGGCGACCATTCTCCGTCACCAGCCAGTCGTACGGGTACTCGCGCTGCGGGTACTTGTACAGCATTTTTTGGTACGAGTGCGTGGGCGTATTGTCGAGGTAGTAGTACAGCTCCTTGACATCTTCGCCGTGATTCCCTTCGCGATTGGTCAGGCCAAAAAATCGCTCCTTGAGAATCGGATCGTGCCCGTTCCACAGAACCAGGCCAAGATTCAAGCGCCCCTTGTCATCGCACACGCCAGCGATGCCATCTTCACCCCAGCGGTAGGCGCGGCTGCGGGCCTGATCGTGCGTGAAATAATCCCAGGCGTCACCACTGGGGCTGTAATCTTCGCGCACGGTCCCCCATTGGCGATCCGAGACGTACGGTCCCCATTTTTTCCAGGGGGCCGCAGACTTGTTGCAGTCCGTTAGTCGTTGATGCTCGACAGACACGTGGGGGACTCATCGTGAAACGGATTGAACAATCATTAACGCTTTGTCGAAACGACCTAAGTGCTCTTTCGCGGAGCGAAAGGCAACTGTGCCGGGCCATCTTGATCGGCCACAAACACTTCCTTCTTGGGGAACTGTTCAAACAGCTCTGCTGGCAGGCTGAAATTGGTGGCCAGTACATCGGCGGAGTTTCCGGCAATCCACTGCGACAGATTCACCGCGGCATAGACACCAGTGTTGAAGCCGATGAGGATCCGGGCTGGTCCATCGCCAATGTTTTCGATCGAGTGGCCGAACCCCTGGGGAAGGTATCCCACATCCCCCGCCTCGAGTGTTTCGACACGATAGCGGCCGTGCGAGCCGAACAGCGTCACGCTGATCTTGCCGCTGATCACGTAGTTCCATTCATCGGCAGTTGGGTGCCAGTGCAGTTCGCGCAGGGCACCTGGCTCCAGATCCAGCACCACGCCGGTCATCGTGGTGGAGATCGGAAATTTATTGCGATCGACCTGCCACTCACGCCCACCGGCGAACTCGCGATGCGGTGGCTCGGAGAGCATTTTGTACTTATGCGACAGACGCGGTGGTTTATTGCCTTGTAGCGGAACCGGCTGCTGCGCAGGAGGTATCGCACCGCGGCCGAAGTAGACCTCGGTCTTGGGAAACTTTTCAAACTCCGCCACACTGAGACCAAAGTTCTTCTTCAGAAGTTCTGGCGAGGCGTGTCCGATCCAGTCACTGATGCTGAACGTACCGAACTCGGAAAAATAGCCGTTGTCAAAAATCAAGATAAAGTGACAGGGCTGATCCCCAAGGCACTGTAATACGTGCCCGTGCCCACGCGGGAAGAACCAGACATCCCCTGGCTCAAAGTCGTTGATCTCGGAATTTCCTTCGGGATCGACAACGGTGGTACGCACATTTCCCGACAGCACAAATGCCCATTCCGCGGCGGTGGCGTGCCAGTGCAGTTCGCGCATCACGCCCGGCTCCAGCCGCATCGAGACCCCGGCGATTCCCTTGGAGATGGGAAGTTGTTCGACGGTTGCTTCCTTGCCAAAGCTATTGCCGCTCACCTTGCCTACGGATTTCTCCAAGGCGAATTTGAACGTTGGCAGCTCCTTGCCGGACAGCAGCGGGTCCGGCACGTTGTTCATAAAGCTGGTGTCGCCGCCACGCATCGGATAAGTATGAGTTCCTGAACGGGTGCAGTTTGATTTTGATTGCGAGTCGTTTGTCATGTGTCCATTCAGGTGGAAGAGGTGTGCCGCCAGGTTAGGGTGTCGGCGGCGTCAAACAGAGAGCGAAGCAACGGGTCCAACCCGTAGCTGCGCATTCTCGTACTTATGGCGGGCAAAATCCAGTTAGCAGATACTACTGGGCACCGTAAATGTACATCGCAGCTTAGAGTACGGCGTGCGAGAGCAGCCCCGTCGCGGCTGGCAGCACAGTCGCCGCTAGCTGGCCGGTGCGATAAAACGGGCTGTAAAGATTGTGCCGACCGGGCAGAATAACCGTGCGCGAATTGAGAACTCGCTCAAAACCGGCCAAATCTCTAGGAATTTGCAGCGGCCATTTCGGCCTTGAGTTCATCAATCGGCCCAAAGACCTGCCCGACTTCGTCGCGGAATAGATCACCGATCAATAGATCGGTCAGCGTCCCTTTGAAATGCGGGTGTTTCTTCACAAACCGCCCAAAGCTGAACCCTTCGTAGTATTCGCAGACCAGTTTTCGCATTCGTTCCATGCCAACCTGATAGTCTGGCCCCCATTTGCCAAGCTGCGCTGCCGAGGCATCACCGTTCTTCAGTCCCTCTGCCACTGCATCCGCCGCCAGTGATCCGCTCTTCAGCGCGAGCAGCACGCCCGACGAATAGAGCGGATCCAAAAAGCCAAAAGCGTCACCGACAAGCACCCAGCCATCGCCAGCCACACGGGTCGACTTATAAGAGTATTCCTTTTGAGCACGATATGGCTCAACACGTTTGCCGATGGAAACGCGCTCTTTGACCGCCGGGCAGTTATCCAACTCTTGCTGATATATCGCTTCATGATCGCCGCGGGATTTGTCGAACAGGTATTCAAAATCTGCCACCACACCTACGCTAATGATGTTGTTGTGCAGCGGAATGTACCAGAACCAGCCCTTCTTTTCCTTGGTCTGGATGACCATCGTGGCCCCCTCGTCACGGCCGGTGTCGCGGTAGGCACCTTCAAAGTAGGTCCACAGTGCCCCTTTCTTTAGTTGCTGATCGACTTGCTTTAGCTTGAAACGGTTTTGAATGATTGACGATTGCCCACTGGCATCGACCACCACGTCCGCCAGAATATCTCGGTGCTGGCCATCTTCTGTCCGAATGCGCACACCGAGTGCCTTGTCTCCTTCAAATAACACGTCGACCACATGGATCCCCTCATGCACGTCGACTCCGTGTTCGCGCGCATTGTCCAGCATCATCTTGTCAAACTCGCTACGTACAACTTGCCAGGTCTGTGAGCATTCATGCGGCTTGTTGTCATGGAAGTAAAATGGCTCGGACAGCCGCCCGCTCGATCCAATAAACTGCACGCTGTGCTTTTTAACAAAATGGCTCCCCTTCAACTTCGGCAGCATCTTCAGCCGCTCAAGCACCCAATACGTTTCGGGAATCAGCGATTCGCCAATATGAAATCGCGGAAAGTGCTCACGCTCAAGCAGCGTGACCTGGATACCCTGCTGAGCAAGCAATGTGGACGTGGTCGCTCCCGCGGGTCCGCCTCCGATCACAATCACCTGGGTTTTTTCTGGCAACGTGGGCTGGACCATATAAAGACTCACCGAGTTAAAGAGACAAATACAGCGCTAGAGCGGTCGCGCTTAGCACCACTTACCTTCACTACTTAAAAATACCCAGCCAGACAACACTTGTCCAGACAAGTATTATTCCCGGGAACGGCGGCACTGCCTTGCACTGAGCCGCCTGACAGATATAGTAAGTCGCTGCCAACAAATAACAGCCGCTCTTAACTCTTGCCCTTCAAGGATTTGAATCAATGTCCGCTGAAGCTCAACTCGTCAAACTAGGCATCACGTTGCCCCCCGTCCCCAAAGCTCAGGGGGTATATAAGCCAGCCGTTCAGGTGGGAAACCTGGTCTACCTCTCCGGGCACGGACCATTGCTACCCGACGGCACGATGGTACAAGGGTGCGTCGGAGGGAACCTGGACGTTGCCGCCGGTAAGGATGCCGCGCGGCTGGTCGGGCTGGCGCTGCTGGCCACGCTGAAGGACTTTCTTGGCTCCTTGGACCGCGTGAAACGAGTGGTGAAAACGCTCGGGCTGGTCAACTGCACCAACG
>JAWXCH010000505.1:0-3400 GCA_034440595.1 Planctomycetota bacterium
CGTTGAGAAAGAGCAATGATGACCCCTCATGAGAAAGTAAAGATCAATAAGCTACCGACTGGGGTTCCAGGCCTTGATGAGATTCTGGGCGGAGGACTCCCCGAATTTTCTTTTAATATCATCGCGGGGGCGCCCGGCTGCGGCAAGACCACGATGGCGCACCAATTCATATTTGAAAACGCCACACCGGAGCGCCCGGCGCTCTATTTCACGGTGCTAGGCGAACCCGCATTGAAGATGCTCCGCTACCAGCAGCAGTATACGTTCTTCGACATTGAGAAGCTAAACAGCTCGATCCGTTTTATCAATCTTAGCCAGGTTCTTTTTGACCATGGGTTGGCGGGGATACTGAAAGAAATCACCAAAGAGATAGAAGCAGCAAACCCGGGGATCGTGGTGGTTGACTCTTTCCGAACCGTGGTCCGCAACGTACTTGAAAACGAAGTGCAGGTACAAGGATTCTTACAGGATCTGGGTCTCCTCTTAACCAGTTGGGAGGCCACTACTTTTCTGATCGGGGAGTATGTCGAAACGGAGCTGCGCGATAATCCGGTCTTTACGGTCGCCGATGGGCTCTTCTGGCTCTATCAAAATGTGGAGCGAAACTCCGTTGTGCGCAAGCTTCAGATAATGAAACTGCGCGGGCAGGCGTCTGTGCCGGGGATGCACACCTTCCGCATTACGGACGCCGGCGTCCAGGCCTTCTCACGTACGCTCGGGTTAGCTCACCGAAAGGGTAAAGATCCCGCGGCGAAGCGCCTTTCGATGGGAATTCCGGAGTTGGATGAGATGCTCGGCGGGGGCGTCCCCGAGGGCGACAGCCTTTTGATAGCCGGGTCGGCTGGGACCGGAAAATCACTCCTTGCCACGCAATTCATCGCTGCCGGTATACGTGAGGGGCAAGGGGGGATTGTCGCAGTCTTTGAAGAGCGCCCCGAAGAATACGTAACACGAGCGAGGACCTTCGGCCTCGATCTGGGTACGCCGATTCAGGCTGGAAGTCTGAAGATCATCTATCTCCGTCCGCTTGACCTCTCAGTAGACGAAACAATGCAGGAGATTCTTGACGCCATCGCGGAAACCGGTGCGAAGCGTTTGGTGATTGACTCGATGGCCGGTTTTGAGTTGGCCCTTGCACCCGGATTCCGCGCCGACTTCCGCGAATCGGTGTACCGGATGATCTTCTCCCTGACCGGAATCGGCATCACGATTTTGAGCACCGTGGAAATGGAGGAATCGTTCACGGAACTACCCTTCAGCACATATTCCATTTCGTTTCTCACGGACGATATCATTCGACTACGTTACGTCGAGATCGATGGGCAGCTCCGAAAGCTGATGATGGTCGTCAAGATGCGCGGGGGAGCTCACAGCAAAGACATTCGTGAATATGAAATCACCTCCGAGGGCGTGGTCATTGGCGAACGTCTCGGTGGATTTGACCACCTAATCACTGGAATTCCCAAGCGGGCAGATGGGCCCAAGGTAAAGAGCGGGAAATGACAAACAGAGGAAGGTAGAAAAGCCGATGGATGTCAGGGTATCAGCCAATTCGAAGCACGAAGTGAACATGCTGGGCCTCTGCCGGTCCATGGCCGAGTGTTCGCCAATGCCGATGGCTGCGTTCGAAAGAACAGGTCACACCATCCGCTATGTCAACGCTGCCTTTTGCAGCCTCACCGGCAAAACCAGTGACGTACTGATGGGAAGCGAATTCTGCAGCACTGTGCCAGCAGGGGAGGAATGTCTGCAGCTTCTCGATCGGGTTTACGAGACCGGACAGGCTGAAATCTACACCGGGCAGAAGGACGCTGCGCACCATCCTTTGTACTGGTCCTACGCACTGTGGCCTATTCTTGGCCTGGGTGACGAGATTGTCGGCGTTATGTTTCAGGTAACGGAGACGGCAGAGTTTCATAAGCAGGCAACGGCGGTCAACCAGGCATTGATGGTGTCTGCGATGCATCAGCATGAACTTACTGATCAGGCGGAAACGCTCAATGAGCAACTGCGGCAGAGGAATGAAGATCTGAAGCAATTCGCCTTTGCCGCCAGCCACGATCTCCAAGAGCCGTTACGAATGATGACGCTCTATTCGCAACTCCTCCTCAAAGGCTACCAGGGCCAGCTCGACGGTCACGCGGGCGTGTGTGTAGATTTCATTAGGAAAGGCGCAAAGCGCATGCAAGCCTTGCTCGCAGCCCTGGTCGCCTATGCTGAAGCCAGCTTAGACAGCGAGGTGGAGGGTCACTCAATCAATCTCAACACTATTTTCGAGATGGTAAAGCAGCACTGCCAGGTTGCGATCGAAGAGAGTTCCGCGGTCGTGACGAGTGAGCATCTGCCTCTTATTCAAGGACAAGAAGCGCATTTCGTGCAGCTGTTTGAGAATCTGATCAGCAATGCAATTAAGTACGGCGGAGATCGAGCGCCGCGTATTCATGTTTCTGCTGAGCAACAAAACGGCGGCTGGCGCTTTGCAGTAGCCGACAACGGCATCGGAATACCGCCTGATTACCACCAGGAGATCTTTGGCGTCTTTAAGCGGCTTCACGGAAGCACTATCCCAGGAAGCGGCATGGGCCTTGCGATCTGTCAGCGGGTGCTCGTTCGCTACGGTGGCCGCATCTGGGTCGAATCGCAGGAAGGGCAAGGAACAACCTTTTATTTCACGCTGCCGAATGGAGGTGTAAACACATGAGCGAGGGGCCAACTGCGCAGACGTTTCAGATTCTGCTTGTGGAGGATAATCCAGCAGATGTCTATCTGTTCCGGGAATCGCTGAAAGCTGCGGAGCTGAAAGTCGACTTAACAATCATCGAGAATGGCGCGGACGCGCTCGCTTTTGCGCGGCGGCAGGGACAGTATGCCGAGTATCCTGTACCAGATCTCGCCGTGCTCGACCTGAACTTGCCGAGGATCGGCGGAGTCTCCATACTTGAGGCGATGCGCCAGAATAAAGATCTTGAAGGTGTTCCGGTCTTCATCATGACCTCGACGTCCGGGCCTCGTGAAAAGGCAAGGGCATTGGAACTGGGGATCGACCGCTTCATTACGAAGCCCCCGGACTTGGAAGAGTCCTTGAAAATCGGTTACTTGGTGAAAGAGACTTTACTGAAGAGCGCCGCGGGACAAAACGGCAGAATGGCAATCAAGGAAACTGGCCATGGAAGCTCACGTGAGTAACGTGGCGAAGTGAGCCGCCCCCATCGTTCTGGGTGAGGATAATGCAGGGGATGCCTATCTTCTCGAACAAGCGCTTGAAGCCCGGCACATTGTCTACACACTTACCCGTTATGAAGACGGGGAGCAGGGAATGCGCGAATTGTCGAACGACCATGCTCCCATCCCGGACCTAATTCTTCTTGATCTCAACGTGCCACGGCGCGAGGGCTTTGAG
>JAWXCH010000506.1:0-11626 GCA_034440595.1 Planctomycetota bacterium
GGATGGAAATTTGCCAAAACTCTCGTTTGTACCGGCAGTTACGTTGAATTTATTTGACACTTGCGGGTCACCCGGGATAAATTAGATGTAGGAGGCAATCGGGCCACCTCCGGCTTTTCTCAGACACATTCGTGAATGGTGCCACTGCCTACGGGGTGCGTGCTTGGATATGTATTGGACCAGTCGCGACGCTGTCTGATCAATTTGCTGAAGGCCGTGCTACGCACGATGTTCGGTTTGAAATGACCGGTAAGCATCGGGTGAGACATTGCCGCACTAGATTATGGACAGAGCTTGGTTGGCACGTTGGAACACGTGTCGACCATTGAACGGAACAAGAGGTACCTGATCAATGGCTAAAAGCGATGCCGTTTGGGGAATCGATGTAGGTCAATGCGCCCTGAAGGCGATGCGCTGTCGCCTGGAGAGTGGCGGTGCGCGGTTAGAGGCCGACGCCTACGATTTTATTGAGTACCCTAAAATCCTCAGCCAGCCCGACGCCGACCCTGTGGCGCTGGTGAGCGATGCAATCAAGCTGTTTCTCTCTCGCAATGAAATCGGCTTGGATCGGATTGCGATCTCTGTGCCCGGTCAGAGCGGCCTGGCGCGATTCATCAAACTGCCACCGGTGGAATCGAAAAAGATTCCGGACATTGTCAAGTTTGAAGCAAAGCAGCAAATCCCGTTTGCCTTGGAAGATGTGGTCTGGGACTACCAGCAAATGGCCGGCGGCAGTGAAGAGGACGGCTACGCACTGGAGACAGAAGTCGGCCTGTTTGCCATGAAGCGCGATCAGGTCTTTCGCGCGCTGCGACCATTCCTCGATGCGAACATTGAAGTCGATGTTATCCAGCTCACGCCGATCTCGCTGTACAACTACATCGTGTTCGATCAGATGCAGGATCTGCCTCCTCCGGACAAATTCGATCCAGAGGATCCGCCCGAGAGCAAGGTTGTCCTCTCGTTGGGTACTGACACGACGGACCTGGTGATAACCAATGGATATCGCGTTTGGCAGCGCAGTATTCCGCTGGGAGGAAATCATTTCACCAAGGCCATTACGAAGGACATGAAGGTCACCTTCACCAAGGCCGAGCATCTGAAGCGAAATGCCCTGAAGACCGATGAGGCAAAAGCGATTTTTCAGGCGATGCGGCCGGTTTTTAATGATCTGGCCACAGAAATACAGCGCTCGATCAGTTTTTTCAATAGCCTGAACAAAACCGCAAAATTAGGCTCCATCACGGCGCTTGGAAACACCATGAAGCTGCGGGGACTGCAAAAGTTCCTCTCGCAAAATCTGGATATGGAGGTGGTGGAGCTATCGACCTACAACCAACTCAGCGGACCAAAGGTCATTGCCTCGCCCGCGTTCAAAGACAACGTGATGTCGTTTGGCGTGTGCTATGGTCTATGCGTGCAATCGCTTGGCGTAGGCGTGCTATCGACTAATCTGCTGCCGGAGGAGATTTCGAAAGATCGATTGATCCGCGCTAAGCGCCCCTGGGTGTTGGCCGCTGTTGCCGCGCTCTTGTTTGGCTGTGGAATCGGTTATATTGGTTACTGGCGTGCTTGGAATAGTGCAGAAGAGAGTAAGTTCACACAGGTATTGAAGACAATTGGCGAAGTAGAATCTCAGTCTCAGACCGCAATAGGCTCGGTGGAAACCGCGCAAACGGAGTTCAAAAAGGTAACCCAGTCGGGAACGAACCTTGCCGGCATCGGTGAACGCAGTCAACAGTGGCTGGAATTGCTGAAGGCAGTCAGTGATTGCTTGCCGCGCGATCCACCAACGACGGATCTTGCGGCACCTCCAATACCGCTGGCGCAACGTAATGAGCTGCACATCAAGTCCCTGGACTGCGAGTTTTTTCCGGACCTGACCCTCTGGTTTAATGATGTAAAATCGGAATATCGGCCACCTGCCTCGAAAACGCAGCCCCCACCTGCCGCTGCCACGGGTGAGAACGCTGAAGCACCCGCACCCGAGGAGCCGATCGACGTCGTCCCCGAAGATCAGGATCCGGCTTTGGCAGGGGCCGCCGGTGGAGGCTCATCGGGCACCGGACCAACCGGTGAAGGTTGGGTCATCGAGCTGCGCGGCTATCACTATCACAACGAGGAGTTAAACAATCAGCAGATGGACTTCATTCCCAACACTCTGATCAAAAACCTTCAGGAGAAGACAAGCTCCTTGAAAGATGGTCAGTTCACTCTGCAGGAGATTGGCGTCGATTATCCAGTCCTAATCGAATACAGCAAGCCGCTGGTGGATGAAAAAATCAGTCCGCCGGGCACGCCTGGCATGCCAATGGACGTTACTAAAACAATTCTGGTAAAGCGATGTGATTTTGTGGTGCAGTTTATTTGGAGGGAGACACCAAAGAGTGTTCGTGCCGCCAATAAGGAAAAGGCCAATCAGAAAGTGAGTCCCAAAGCGGAAGGGGATGAGTTGGCCGAAAGAAATACTGAAGGTGAGGTGGCCGGGAAATGAACAAAGTCAAAGAATTCCTTGAGAAAGTACGCCGGCACCAGTTTTGGATCTTGTGCGGTTTAGTAGCCCTGTTTGGCGTAGCGACCTGGTACCTCGGGACAGCCAAGTTGGCTGAACAGTTTACGAAAAACAAGGCGAAAGTTACCGCAGCCAAAAGCACGGCTGAAACGGTCTTGAATTATCAGGACCATCCTAACGACAAATTTACAGTAAAAATCGGAGACGCCAAGGCAGAGCAGGTCAAGAAGGTCGAAAAAAACTGGAAGGAACTGTACACGACGCAAAAGCAGAATGTTTATGTTTGGCCCGCATACTTTGTCAAAGACTTTGGCAATCGAGATGCACCTCCAAAGAAAGACGAAGTCGCGGAAGGAATCCGAAATTTTTATTCCCGACACGTCAAGGAAGTGCAATTAAAAGAACTGGTTGCGATTGTCGACGCTGAATGGCGCGAGTTGAAGCCAGTCAATGCAAGAGATGCTGCGCTACCCGGTAACATTTTGACCCATCGCGACGATAATACGGCCCCGAAGCACCGAGTGACCTGGAACGATCCAACCTGGGCCAATCCGTTCTTTTTCAACAACACAACTCCAACGGAGTTGCAGGTCTGGTATGCCCAGGAAGAAATTTGGGTACTAAAGGCGCTCTGCAAAGCGATCGCCGCAACGAATGCAGACAGCACCGGAGCGCATGACACCAGCATTAAGAGCATTGAAGAAATTGCCGTCGGCTACCCTGCGGCAGAGGAAGCTCCTAACGGAACCGGTGACTTGCGTGTAAAACGAATCACTCTGGTTCCCATTGCAACTACGCCAGACCCCAATGCGGCAACAATCTCGGCCCCTGGCGGTAAACTACTTCGACCGGCGCGTCCGCATTTAGGGGATCTTGCCAGCGGGCCAGGAATGCGTTTAGGTGCTGCTGTCGACGAAACAGGGGCAGCGCTTACGACGGTTGACCAGGAACTGAACGAATGGCGGTATGTGGACCTAACCGGAAAGCCGTTAACCAAAGAAGATCTGGCGACCGTATCGTTCCAGGAGTTTCGCTTACTTCCCTGGCGGCTACGCGTCACTTTGGATCAGCGAAAGTTGGATGATTTCCTGGTGGAGATTCGCAACTCGGCGATGCCGCTGCAAGTGCGCCAGGTGCGAATCAATCCGGAGTTAACTGGAGCCACAGGTCTTATCCAGAACCCTACAGATCCCAGTGATCAACTAATGTCCGGGATCACCCTCGTGACGGTGGAACTACGAGGTTCCGCCTATTTGATCAACCCACCTGACATGTCCAAAATTAGTACTTCAAGGGAAGCTGGTGGCGAAGTTATATCTCCGTGATCCCAGAGTGGGTGTAGTTGTCAATGCGTTTACGTCGAGTGCAGTGTTTCAAGGAATGAAAGCGTCTTAAAGGGCCTAAAACATGAAAGCCATGTCCAGCGGTAGCGGCGGAATGAAGGAAAAGCTGATCAACCACGGCGAGAAAATCGTCTTAGGGATCACTGCTGTCTGCGTCTGCTATTTCTTGTATTCAGCCTTCAGCATGGAACCGCTCCCGGCGAACAGTAGCCCGACCGAGCTGGGCAAACTGGCCAACAATGCACGCATCAATATTGATACAGCTCAGCCAACCCCTGTATTGATAGAAGTGAACGTGATAGACCTGGATAAACAATTCGCCGAAAGCAAGCGGCCAGTTGTTCTAGCTGATGTCACAATCAATGCGCGATTGGATCCCCCAAAATTTCCCGCGATCAACACACGCGTAATTCCAGACTTGTTTCCGATCGAAAATTTGATCGCCACGCCGGTGACCATTTCAGTTGCATTGGCGTCAACACCTCTGCCTGGCGGAGCGCCAGGTGCTGCGCCCGGCGGTGGCTTTGGTCCACCAGGCGCGCCGCGGATGATCGCGCCACCTCCACCGCCGCGTGGTGGACCCACGGCGCGCCCACCGGGCGGACTCATCCAGCCGCCAACTAAGGGCCGTGGCCCACGCGGTGCGGCGGTACCTGTGCCGGAACCGGCTGACGCCGTTACGGATATCTTGGCCGAACCCTTTGTGCCACCAGGAGTCAACGTTCCTGACGCCAAGGCAGAGGTTCGCCAGGCCGTAGTGTTGGTCGGTCGTATTCCGTTTTCAAGGCAGCAGGACGAATTCCAGGCGAAGTTCATTGAAGCAATTCGGCCCCCGCAGCACGACATCACCGGCGACGTGCCGAAATACAGTGAATTTCAGATCGAACGGCAAGAAATCACCGATGGACCGGAGAAACCTTGGGAAAAAAGAGATCTCAATGTGATCTTCTGGCAAGATCAAGCCAAGTGGGCAGTGCCGGCCGCAGAAACGGAAACGGTCGATCGTACCTACGTGGACCCGTATGTCACCTGGCCCATGCCGCCGATATTGTTGCGAAACTGGGGACTGTTGGCAACGCACCCTTCGATTCCTTTGGAGCCAAGGGGGGAGCAGGCGGCAATGGCCGTGGTCGCACCCCTTGCCGCGACACCATTTGGGCCTCCGAAACGCAAATTAGAAGATGAACGAGGGCGCAGTCAGATAATTGATCAACCGGCTGATGCAGGGCTACAACCCTTGAAGGCCAGCAAACCTTATCTGTTGTTTCGCTGTGTCGATTCGTTTGGCCTGCAGCCGGGCAAGAAATACCGCTACCGCGTTGCCTTGCAACTGTTGAATCCGAATTTCGACGTCCCCCCTGCGATGCTAAAAGAACCGAAAACCAGCACCGTGGAGTACCTCTGGACCGCTCCCAGCGCGCCGACGCAGGTCGTCACCATTCTGCCTGAGCGCCAGGCACTGGCCATCGATATTAAGCCAGGTCGAACACCTATTGAGACCTCCGCAGAAGTCCTGATTCATATTTGGGACCGTGCAAAGGGAGTTGAAATCGCCACGCCAGCAACGACGCAATTAGGTGGTTTAGTTACACATACTGCTAACGTAAACGATCACATCAATCCGGCACAGGGTCGAACGGTCGAACCAGAGTTTGAATACAAGTTTGATCTCGGCGGCGATTCGGCACTGCTCGTGGATGTGCGCGATGGAGAACCGGACGCCGGAGCGCTGGGGCAGCCAGTCGAGGTACTGTATACCGATGCGACCGGCAAAATTTACTCCAGTAACCATGCCTGGGACGGTGCCACTGCTGAATACTACAAGCTGCGGTACGTGGGCGAAGCACCGGCAGAGCTACTGCAGATCGAGGATCCGGGCACACCGGGGGGCAATCCACTTCTTGGACCAGGTGGTAGACCGCGACGCGAGCCGCGAAATCCCTAACACGACGATATGGCTTCCATTCGCTAGCGACGCATGAGCGATTGCGGAGCAAAGAAAGGTAGTAGCAGTAGGGCTATCAATACTCGTTGGCCGTGCCGCGGTCAACGAGTGCCGCCTTGGTTTTGACCACCTGCCGCACTTGCTTGCTGCGGACTTCCTCTTGCAGCTTCTCAATCGCCGCGTCCACGCTCATGGACCCTAGATCGCCGTCGATGCGATCGCGCACCGCAACGGTTCCTTGTTCGGCATCGCGTGGGCCAACGACCAGCATATACGGAATCAACTCCAGTTGGGCATCGCGGATCTTGGCACCCAGTTTCTCCGCGCGAAAATCTCCACTCACGCGGAACCCGGCTGCCATTAGCCGGCGTTCTACTTCGCGACCATAGGCCTCGGATTTCTCGCTGACGGTCAGTACGCGAATTTGCTCAGGAGCCAGCCAGAGCGGGAACGCACCGGCAAAGTGCTCAATCAGCACGCCGATGAATCGCTCCAGCGAACCGAGCGGCGCACGGTGAATCATCACCGGACGATGCGGTTGATTGTCCGCACCGATGTACTCCAAGGCAAAACGTTCGGTGCTGGGTAGGTTGTAGTCCAACTGCACGGTTCCTAGTTGCCATTCTCGCCCGATGCAATCGGCAACGACAAAATCCGCCTTGGGTCCATAGAACGCCGCCTCTCCTTCCTCTTCGCTGTAAGGAAGTTGCATTTCTTCGGCGACGGCGCGAATCGCATTTTGCGCACGCTGCCAGTTCTCGTCCGAGCCGACATACTTGTCGCTATTGGGATCGCGAAAGCCAAGCCGCACGCGAAAATCATCCAGACCGAGCGCCTTGAGCACCGTCAGGGTGAAGTCGATGCAACTGCGAAACTCCTCGGCAACTTGCTCGTCGGTACAGAAAATGTGTGCGTCGTCCTGAGTGAATCCGCGCACGCGAGTCAGTCCCCCTAGTTCGCCCGATTGCTCGTAACGGTACACGGTTCCAAACTCAGCTAGCCGAACCGGCAACTCGCGGTAGCTGCGCGGTTTGGTTTTGTAAATCATAATGTGATGCGGGCAGTTCATCGGCTTGAGCAAGTACCGCTCGTGCTGACGTGCCCAGACGCGGAGGATTTCCAGCCGTTTTTCTGGCGGATCGAGCATGTCGTGATGGCCATCGAAGCCGAGCTTTCGCGCGGCTGCAATCAGCGATTCTTCGTCCAATGCCAGCATGTCGTGTTTGGTGGAATCATCGCGCGGATCGAGCTGACGAATCACGTAGTCGATCAATTGCCCGGCATCGTGACCAAAAATGGGTGTAAATTGTGATTCTCGATAGTAAGGAAAGTGACCACTGGTCTCGTACATTTCCACGCGGCCAATATTCGGTGTATAGACCGGGGTGTAACCGCGGCGAGTCAGTTCTTCGCGAACAAATGACTCCAGCAGCCCACGAATGATGGCACCTTTGGGCAGCCACAGAATCAGCCCGGCACCGACCAACGGGCTGGTGGCAAACAGTTCAAGTTGCTTGCCCAATACGCGGTGATCGCGGCGCTTGGCTTCTTCGACCGCCTTCAGGTGCGCTTCCAGATCTTCCTTGCTGAACCAGGCAGTACCATACAGTCGCTGCAACTGCTCGTTGGCCTGATCTCCTTTCCAGTAGGCGCCGGCGACGTTCAATAACTTGAATGCGCCAATGGCACCGGTCGCCGGAATATGCCGTCCTCGGCACAGGTCGATAAACTCCCCTTGCCGATAAAATGAAAGGTTCTTGTGATCGGCCAGTCCTTCAGAGATATGTTCGACCTTGAACTCCTGTTTCAGTTCGCGGCATAACTCCAGCGCTCGCTCGCGCGGTTCGTCCAATCGCTCAAAAGGTAGATTGGCTTTGACGATCTTTTGCATTTCCGCTTCAATTGCCGGAAAGTCGGCCTCACTCAGCGACCTTGAGCTTTTCAGGTCATAATAAAACCCATGATCGGTGGTTGGGCCAAACGCCAATTGTACATCCGGGTACAGTCGCATCACGGCTTGCGCCATGACGTGCGCGCAAGAGTGCCGCATGACGGCCAGCGCCTCCGGGTCTTTTTTGGTCAGTAGTCGCAGGCTGACTTCACCCTCGGCCGGCAAGAACGACGCCATGTCGAGCGGTGAACCATCGACCTCGGCCAACAGCGCGGCCTTGGCCAGTCCCGGGCCGATTTCCAATGCGACATCCAGAGGGCGGACCGGTTGCTCATACTGCCGCACGCTGCCATCCGGCAGCTTGACTCGAAGTGTCATATTCGATCACTAATCTAAGAGGAGGAAAAAATCAAGCGTCGGTACAAAGGACGCTTCTAAAAATGCTCAGTACGATCCAGCGGAGTCTGGCGCTGCGAAAATCGCGTGCCAAAAAACAGCACGCTGCCCTAATCGCCGAGTATAGCGGCACGGCGCTTTGCATCAAAGGCAAACCGATCACCGGTTTTTCAAATCTGCTTGCTGTTGAGCCAACGGCAAGTTAAGGTGCAAGTGTGGACAAGCATCTCGTCAAAGCGTTTTCTGCTGCTTAGTTGTTCGTTGGAACGCGAATTCTGCATTGCCCACTTGCCGCTCCCCTAACTATCGCCGCGCATTGCGGATCAATCATTATTATGTCCCGAATCGCCTTGGATCGAAAAGCCGTCCCCACGGACGCCGGCCCAATTGAAATCGCACTGGTCGGAGACCTGACGGACAATGAGTCCGATCTGACCGAAAAAATCCTCAGCGTGCCACCTGGTGGTGAATGCACGCTGTACATCGACTCGCCCGGCGGTAGCCCCTACTGCGCTATGTCGCTGGCCACTTTGATTCGTCTGCGCGGCCTGGTGGCCACCGGCATCGTTACCGGCGAGTGCTCCTCCGCCGCGCTGTGGCCTTTTGCCGCCTGCACGCATCGCTTGGTGACCCCGTTCAGTGTACTGCTGTTTCACTCCATGAAATGGCAAAGCGGAGACCACGTCGGGCTGAACGAAGCGGCCGAATGGGCACGACATTTTGCACGTCTGGAGCAAGATATGGACAATCTACTGATCGAAATGTTCGGCGCGGCCGAAGCCAAAGTTGCACAGTGGATTTCCGGCGGTCGATACGTCTCTGGCCGCGAATTGGCCGCCAGCGGGCTAGCCGAGCTAATCGAACTCAAACCCCGCTTGATCAGCCATCATATCGACAACGCTCGCCCCGCACGGCCAAAACGGCACGCGGTCGCTCGCTGAATCAAAGCAGATGCGCAAACAGACTGCCTGAAATGTGCCGCTGGTATTTAGTTCATGGAAGAGAACAGCGACCTGTCCAAGAACTTGCGGAATTCCCGCTCGCGGAGTTCCTGCAGTGCCAGTTCATAGGCACGTTGTTGCACCGCCGCCAGAAAGCCGGCTTGATGCTGTGCAAAACCGGGCAAGGGCACAAATGCAGGCTGACTGGGAGGGGATTGCGGCAGATTGTGCCCAATGCGGTTTGTCATCCATTTCTCCCGCGCTTTGGCGAAAAGACGCCAGTGCTGAACATCCGTGTGATGCTTTACATATCGAACAGATTGATGCGCATTGGACAGAACAATCCGTGCCGGAAGTGGTGTGTGCTAGCACCGGCGGATCCTACAATCGGCAAAGTGCGCAAACTTCTCTTGAAAGTTTTCGAGCAGCCGTTCTATATTCAATCGTGCTGAAAGCTGCTCCATGGTGGAGACAGCTTGTTCGATGGCCAACGTGAACGGTCCACGATCCGCATAGTGAACCCGGAATCGTGGATTGTTCGCCGGCTGAGATGCCGGCCTGACATCAGGGAAAGGACGCCCCTTCGATACTTTGGTGAGATTGTTCTGACTCAGTAATTTCAACAAAGAGTCTTTTCAAACAGGGACGTCGTTTTGCCTTGCCAGGGCCGGTCATTCAAAAAGGAGTTTGATTATGTCCAGTGGATTGATGAAGGAACGCAGTGTCATTGCACCGTCGGGACCTGGCTTTCAGGCCGGTGCGATTCCATCCGGTGCTCCAGCAATATCGGGTTGGAGCATGGTCCCTCGTTGTGAGATCACCTTTGAAAAGTGCAAGGGCGGATTCAAGCTGCACTGCAAATGCGAGGACGAAATAGCTTGCGGAACGCTACAGAACATGTGCCGCATGCTGTGCGAAGGAACCTGCAGTTGTGTTTGCACCTGCAACGGCATGACCGTCTGCCAGTGCAATCTGATTATGGGAATTTGCAAGTGCGATTACACTAAGGATGGCGTCTGCATTACCTGCCTAAGTGGCGACAGCAAATGCTGCGAAATGATCCAGGCCTGCTGCGATTGCCTGCAGTGCTGCTGCGAAAAAGGTTGCTGCTGCTATGTTTGCTTTGGTGGAACCCCAATTTGCTGCGGAATCTGCTAAAGAAATTGCAGCGGCATCAGGCGGTTGCCCGCTGCTCCGTTCTTCCCAAGATAATGAATACCTACCAAACAATAACGGCCGAGCGTTTGCTCGGCCGTTATTCGTTGCTTCCGCAATTTGCGTCGAGGTGTCCGCCAGCTCACTAACGAACACCCATATCGCAGCTTAATCCGCCGGCGGCAGGGACATACGCACTTCTCACATAGTCGGCGACCATGCGGTGCGCACTAAATCGCCAGGCAAGCGAACTGATACTGTTGACCATCATCTGGATCCAGTGACGCGGCAGTCCATCACTGTCACGGTCGTAGAACAGAGGAATGACCTGACTCTCCAGTACGCGGTACAGGTCTTCACCATCGCGCAGGTCATGCTGCTCGTCCGAAACGTGACTGGTCCCCTTGCCAATGGCAAAGCCATTCTTGCCGTCGTAGGCTTCCGCCCACCAACCGTCCAGAATGGAGAAGTTCAAGCCGCCGTTCAAGACAGCCTTCTCACCGCTAGTACCAGAAGCCTCCAGCGGACGGCGTGGGTTATTCAACCAGACATCGACTCCCTGCACGAGATGCCGTGTGACGTTGATGTCATAGTCCTCGACAAACACGACCCGTCCCGCAAACCGCGGATCATGCCGCATGTTGGCAATCTTCTTGATCAGCTTCTTGCCCGGCTCGTCCGCCGGGTGGGCCTTACCAGCGTAGATAATCTGTACCGGCCGCTGAGCATCGTTCAACAATGCTGCGATTCGGTCCAGATCGGTGAACAGCAAATCCGCACGCTTGTAAGTTGCAAAGCGGCGTGCAAAACCGATCGTTAGCACGTTCGGATCGAGGATATTCCGTGCTGCCTCCACCACTTCATCGCTCTCGCCACGACGGCGGCACTGGCGGCTGACGCGGCGTCGAACGAACTGCATTAGCATGTTCTTCAAGGCATAATGCGTTTCCCACAATTCGCCAGGATCCGCACGATGCAACTCCTGCCAGACATCCGGCTCACCCATCCGCTTGAGCCAGTCGGCAGGGAAATAGCGATCGTAAAGCTGTAGCATCTGCCAGGCGAGCCAGCTTGGTACGTGAACGCCGTTCGTAATATGTCCGATTGGAATCTCTTCTTCAACGCGCCACGGCCACAGGTGTGCCCACATTCGGCGGCTGACGTGCCCGTGCAATGCACTGACCGCATTGGCACGCCGCGATAGCTTCAAGCCTAGCACCGTCATGCAGAAGGTTTCACCTTCGTTATGCGGTTCCACACGGCCCAGGCCCATCAACTGTTGAAGCGAAATCCCAAGCTGATCGCGTAACGGTCCCAGATGTTCTTCGATCAAGCCGGCGTCAAACCGGTCGTGACCCGCCGGAACGGGAGTGTGAGTGGTAAAGACAGTTCGCTGCGCGACCTCACGCAATGCGTCGTCAAAGGTCTGGCCATCGTCATGCA
>JAWXCH010000507.1:0-10840 GCA_034440595.1 Planctomycetota bacterium
AATACATACCGGCCAGAACTTCGAAAGAACCATTTTTACGGAGGTTGCCCCCTGGTGTACCGCCGTTAGAATGGGCACACTTTCGAAAATCGTTCAGGCAAAGGTAGTTAGGCTGCCGAAGACTGGAGAGAATGTTGCGCCGACACAAGCTAGGTGGAGCAGCCCCGAGCGGATTGCGAAACAGGGCCAGGTCTGGCCCCTGGTTCCGCCGTTCGCAGCCTTGGCGAGGTCGTTTGTCCGTTGGTCTGCGGGCACGGGTCGACGTTGCGGAAGCCGCCTTGCCAGACAAGGTGGTCTCGACCGAGCACGGAGCGTATTTTCGCGATGAAGAAATGGCCCGCGTTGAAGCGGCGCTGTTTCTGGCGCGTGAGCCGCTTTCGAGCAGGAAAATTGCTCAGTTGGCTGGCTTGGCGGATGGTACGGCGGCACGTACATTAGTACGCCGGTTGAACAAATTACTGGATCGAAGCGGAAGTTCGTTCAGAGTTGAAGAAATAGCGGGTGGCTTTCAATTGATGACGCGGCCGATGTTCGGTTCGTGGCTGCGAAAGATCCTGCAGACCCCGATTGAAACGCGGCTCAGTGTTCCGGCACTAGAAACATTGGCGGTAATCGCTTATCGTCAGCCAGTGCTGCGAACGGATATAGAGGCGATTCGCGGGGTGCAGTGTGGGGATATACTGCGACAGTTGATGGAGCGAGATCTGGTCCGGATCGCGGGTCGCTCAGATGAGTTGGGACGCCCGCTGAAGTACGGTACCACAAAACGTTTTTTGCAGAGTTTCGGCCTGCGGCACTTAGATGAATTGCCGCGAGCCGAAACTCTTCGACGTGCGGAGTTTCCGCCGGAGAAGGGGATTGAGTTATTGGCTGGCACCGGCCAGTCCACGTCGTTTATTCAACTTGGCCAGAGCGAAGACGAGGAGGATTCGAAGTAATGGCAATTGCCCTTTCGGACCTGTTGGACGAAGAGACATCGGGAGAGTCCTGGTTGGCACTGGCGCGCGATGCGCGCGAGGGTCGATTTGCGGATTTGTTCTCCTCAGCAGACGGTAGCACGCAGTCCGATATCGTCGCTATGGACGATGACGACCTGGACGATGATTTGGATGATGATGATGACGACGTCGACGCGGCAGACGACGACGAAGAAGATGATGATGAGGACGACGACGAAGAGGAAGACGATGACTTCGTTGACGACGAGTGGGAAGAGGTCGACGACGAAGATGAAGACGAGGAAGACGAAGAGGATGACGACGAGGACGACGACGACTGGGATGACGATGACGACGAAGAGGATGAAGATTGGGAAGAGGAAGACGAAGTCTAATCCCGCCCTTGCTCTCCCGCTGCCTTAACATCTAGCTGCGGTGCGAACAACTCACCTCTCCTGCGTCACCGTAGTAGGCACAGTCCCCGTGCCGTTAAACTTTTTCTGAGATTGAGCAGTAGTGTGCCACTGGCTCTGCCAGTGCTCTACTTTCACTTGTTCCCCTCTCTGGCCGCAGCCCTTCACCTCTCCCGCTTGCGGGATAGGTCGTCGCCCCAGCGACGGGTGAGGGTTTTTTGCTGCTGGCCGCTCGCCCAGCTATCGCTGTACCACCACGCGATAATTCAGAATGCGAGAACCGTTCACCTCCTCGGCTCGCAGGTACAAGGTCTCGCCTAGCAGTGCTTCACCCCCTGTCAGGCGGAACGTCTTGATATCGACGCCGCGACCGTGATCCTCGACAAACTGCGTCATCCGCTTTCTGCCGGGCACATACAAGTAACACTTAAAGCTGACCGGCGCGTTGGTTTCATTCGTCAGTCGCTGCTCGACTTCCAAATCCCCCTTCTCGTTCACGCGCGTCGTAGCCTCGGCATAAATATCGGACAGGCCAATCTCAATCTGTCGATAGATGCTGAACTGATACCGCTTGTCCGTGGTCACATCAAAGTCCAGTCGCACCGTCTGCCGCCCGGTCGCCACGTTGATCGGCAGTGTGAACTCGAGTTGCTGAACCAGGGTTTCCCCCGCCGAAATCTTCAGGTGCATATCCTTCGGCGATACTCGCCAGACATCCGGCTTGTCCAATCGTACCTGCCCGCGCATCGACTGACCAAACGCATTGCGAATCGTCAGCCCGTTCGGCAGCGGCTTGCCAAACAAGCTCGGCAGGCGGTTGTTCTCAAATCGCACCGACATCTGCGTCTGCAACAAGGCTGAATTCAAGTGCGTCAAAAAAATCGGCAGTTCGCCAACCTGGAACGACTGCTGGCCATTCACAATCGGCACGACCGTCGAACGCCCCCACAGATCCACCTGCTGCACCTCGTCCCCTAACAACAGCGTCACCTCCGCCGGACGATCAGACCAGAGCGCAATCACGTACTCATCCCCCCGTGCAAAGACCTGATTCGACACATTCCCCGGCAGTTGCAATGAGCCAACCGATTTCGCACCCGCCAGCGCCAGTGCCGTAGTTCGCCACGGCATGAACAACTCGCCAACGGTGCCATCGTTGTTCATCAGGCCGGTCTGGTCGTTGAACAGTTCCGGCACAAAGATCCCCTCGGCACCTCCCATCTTGGCCGACAGCATGCGCATCGCCAGATCCTGCGCCCGCGTGTTCAGTGCATACTGGTCGCGCGGCAAAGGATCCAGCACCACAAACCGCTTGGCACCCGTAGTGCGTACCGCCTGTAGATACTCCAACTGCTCTTCCCAGTTGAGTGCAGGCTCCGCCGAAAAGTTCAAATAATCCCAAGTCGGTGCGCCAGGTGGGACCTCTCTTAACCAGGACCAGCCCAGGCCGATGTGTACGCGCTGGCCATAGCGCGAGAACTGCTTCTTCAACAGGCTGATCTTTTGTGCCAGTTCGGGATAGCCGACAAAACTTTGATCGCGATCCAGCCCGAGCTGCCACCAGCGCACCTTTAGCGACAATCGCGACATGATCGGTTCCAGCGACGGATGCCACAGCTCCGGCGGAGCAGAAAAAATCCCTGCCGCAGTTTCCATCTCCGCGCCGGATAGCTGCTTCCGCAGCTCAGGCGGTGGCGTACACAACAATCCAATCAATTCAATCCGTCGCAGACCGACACGCTCGGCAAACGAAATGAGTTGCTCCTCGCGGTCGGCCGGTTTACTCTCATCCCACAACGGGAACTTCGCCCAGTTGATCCCCGATTGCCCCATCACTTCGGCCAGCTCCAGCAGCGTCAACGGTTTCTCTGCCGTCGGCAATGTCCAACCAAACTCGCCCGCCGCCGGGGGTGGCTGCGAATCGAGCACCGCCAGCGTGATTTCTGATTGATTCGAGGCCTCGGTCCGCCCCGGCATCTCCGCACGTGCCCGATAGAAACCAACCTTCGGCACCTTCGGTTTCCACACCGCATTACCAGCAAAAATCCGCGGCAAGTCTTCCCCCGCCTTGGCCAAATGCGAACGTCGTGGGGCGGTCGACGGTATCAACTGCTTCGTTTCGCGCCGCACCACTTTCCCCTCCAGATCGACCAGCTCGAAATGTATCTCGCGGCGATCCTCAGAGAAGCCCGATACCTCGCAGGTAATTTCGGGCTGCTCGTTCTGCAAATAGATATGGCTGCGGCGATTGGCCGCTAGCGACATGCGCGGCAGCCGACCTAGCCAAATATCGCTGAACCAGACCCTCCCGTTCAAGTCGACCTTGTTCGTCGGTGCCACATGCAGCGTGATCACCGCATGATGCACCCGCACGTCCTTCGGCGCTATCGGGCCAATCGTCAGCTTAGTCCAAGGCGTGGTGCTCCCGATCCGTTGCGAATACTCCGTCTCCAGCGCCACATTCTCTTCATCATAAAAAGTGATCGCTAGAAACGCCTCGTCGTGCACCAGCTTCTCTGTCCGAGCATAACCCTCCACGACATACGTGTACATCGAATCCACATTGATCGCCGGGCTGTGTACCGCCGCCGCCCCGCCATTCAGTTCGACTCGCAGAGCACGGTCCCCGCGCGGCGCCGGCGTAGTCACCAGCTTGATCGGCAAGTAATGAGGGTAGCGAATCGAATGCTCGCGAACCCAGCGGTCTGGCCAGTTATCAAAATTCTGATCCCAGTTTTGTCCAAACCCACACGAGAATAACTCCACCGCCTCAGCCGGCCGCGGCTCGACGGCGATCACCTTATCGGTGGTTACCTTGTCTGAGGTGTTGGTGCTACCACCGGGATTTGCTGCGTCCTCTTTTTTTGAGTCGCCCGTGTGACCTGGCGCTGTATCGCTCTGAAACGGATCGACAAACGCCTGCGGGCTATCAGGCACCGCCGCGACGCGGAGCGCCGGACCTTCTACAGCACTATCCTCCGGCGCAGCATGATCAACCGCCGCGCTATTGCTTGCAATAGCCAGTCCCAAGATCAGCAGCAGTGTGAGTTTCCAATACATTATCGCCCTGTAGGGGACGTGCAACGCACCACGCATTTCACTTGAAGTATCGCAACCATGCCGCCTCAATTGCCGAACCTGGATCGCAACTCAATCGACCGGTGCGTGGAACGTACCACTCTGTTCTCTTCTTCACCTCTCCCGCGTCACCGTAGTAGGCACGGTCCCCGTGCCGCAACCGGGTTCAAGTTCGGCCTGCCCCTTCAAAGCGTTGCAAAATCTAAGTTAACCCTGTTGCGAGTATCACCCGCTCTCGTCAAATCACCTCAACTCGCCAAAAGCTACGGCATCGGGACGATGCCTGCTACGTTGTAGGCACGGTCCCCGCGCCGTTAAACTTTTTCTGAGAATGGGCAGTAGTGTGCCTCTGGCTCTGCTCTACTTTCTATTCTCACCCCTCTACTTTCTCGCGCAGCGTGCCCCACACATCTCATCGACATCCGCCCTACCTTCGGCCAAATGCTTCCAGCCCGCAAATCTTCCCAGCCCCCAGCCGGTAGCCACGATAGCCGCATAGCCTCTACAATCGTTAAACTGCCGGTGAATCACTTTGCCGGCCTTTCCACGCGCGGCCTTCACCTCGAACAAACCACCCATGCCTGCCCTGAAAATCGGCGTTCAACTCGCCAGCCTGCGAATGCCCCTAAAAGCGGCGATCCCGCTGGTCGCACAATGGGGAGTCCAAGCGGTCGCCCTCGACGCCCGCCACGACTTCACCGCCGCCGATGCCTCCGAAACCGCCCTGCGGCAACTCCGCAAGCACCTGGCCGACCACCGCCTCCGTGTCTGTGCCGTACACTACGCCACCCGTCGCGGGTACAACGAACCCGCCGACCTGGAACGCCGCATCGAAGGGACACGCTGGGCCATGAAGCTGGCCGCCGCCCTCGGCTCCCCCGTCGTCGTCAATCGGATCGGCGACATCTCCACGCAGCCCGACGACGCGCAGCGCAGCCTGCTGCTGCAAGTGCTGGCCGATCTCGGCCGTTATGGGCAGCACATCGGCGCACTACTCGCCGCCGAGACCGGTGCCGAACCCCCCGAGCTACTCGCCCAACTGATCGCCGATCTGCCAGTTGGCTCGGTCGTCGTCGATCTGAATCCCGGCAATCTGCTGGTGCATGGGCACGCGCCGCTGGATGCAATCAGCAAACTTGGCCCGCACATCTTGCACGTCCATGCGACCGACGGCGTCAGCGACAAAGCACGCGGGCGAGGCCAGCGCGTCGCACTCGGTCGCGGCATGGCCGACTGGCCCGAGATCCTCGGCGCATTACAAGAACAAGACTACCGCGGAGATTTTACCGTAGAACGCACCGACTCCCTCAACCCGCAGTCAGAGCTGCAATCGGCCGTGAAGTTTTTGAGGAGTATGTAGGTACATAAAAAAAGCCGCCCCCAGTTACGGTGACGGCTGGTCGCTCCGTGGAGCGTTGCCTGCGAATGTTTCATCGTTGTTACGAAAAGTATCGCAGGGCAGGGTCTGATACACCCAAAGGAAATCTAATCGATACACACTTCGATTGCAAGACAATTGATTGGTCATTTTGGATTTTTCAGATTATCGCAAAATGGCTTGTTTGCGTATTGATTCGCTTTGCTGTTTAATGTCTGAGTATCTTTTCTCGCATATCAGCAGAAATTAGGGGGTCAGTATGGCAGGTGCAGCTCTTGGGCTCGATTTAGGAGCCAATTCCATTGGCTGGGCATTAGTCGATGAGGCAAGCCAACAAATTATTGCCTCTGGGGTGCGGATCTTCCCCGAGGGGGTTGATAACTTCGACACTGGCAAGGAAACCTCGAAGTCTGAATCTCGGCGAACTGCACGCGGCATGCGGCGACAAATTGCCAGACGGGCACGGCGTAAGCGTCGACTGAGAGAGGGACTGACCGCTGTCGGTCTTCTGCCTACTGAACCGATTGCTTTGCAGAAGCTGTTGGACCTTGATCCCTACATGCTACGGCAGCGTGCTTTGCATGAGAAGCTATCGCCGCATGAAATTGGTCGACTGCTGTTGCACCTCAACCAGCGCCGTGGCTTTCTCTCCAATCGCAAATCCGACCGCGAACGAAAAAAAGAAACGCAGGGGATGCTGGCCGAGATTAATGAACTTGCCGGTGCCGTCAAGGATGCAGAATGCCGAACTGTCGGTGAGTATTTTGCGAAGTCGCTGGCCGAGAACCAGCACCAGCGAGTTCGAGGAAAGCATACGCGCCGAGATATGTTCGAGGAGGAGTTTGAAACCGTTTGGCAGGCGCAGCGCCAATACCATCCGGAGCTTTTGACCGACAAACTCAAGTACGGCAGTCTGGGAAAGGTATCGGCCGTTCGTGACCCAGTTGCTTGCTCTAGCAAACGATCGTTAATCGAACAGTTTGGCGTCTACGGACTGATCTTTTTTCAACGACCGATGTACTGGCCACGCAGTGTCGTTGGTCAATGCGAACTCGAACCAAAACGCAAGCGTTGTCCTCGTGCAGACCGGTTGGCGCAGAGGTTTCGATTACTGCAAGAAGTTAACAACCTCCGGTTTATCGATCCCGCCACGGGCGACGAGCACCAATTGACCGCTGAGCAGCGCACACTTCTGATTGACAAGTTGGCGAAAACGAAAGAGATGTCTTTTGATCAAATTCGCAAAGCACTAGGCTTTATTGACTCCATCCCGTTCAACCTCGAAGCGGGAAGCCGGTCTAAACTACTGGGAATGCTGACCGATGCAACCCTGGCCGACAAAAAACTGTTTGGTCCGGCCTGGCACAAGCGTGCTGAGAGCGAGAAAACCGCAATTGCGCGTGCCTTAATTCATGGCGATGAGGCCGAAATTCGCCAACAGGCTAAAGCCTCCTGGGGGGTCGACGACGAAGTGGTCGAGAGGTTGCTCGATGTGGACCTACAAGCCGGGTACGCACGCCACAGCATCGCGGCACTGGAGCGGTTACTTCCGCACATGGAGCGAGGTCTGCTCTACATGACTGGCGACGGAACTCCTTCTGCACTTTCTGAGGCCGGTTACTTGCGTCCTGACCAGCGCCAGCGAAACGTTCTAGAGTTACTTCCGGAACCACCCGATATTGCCAATCCAGTTGTGCGACAAGCATTGTACGAGCTGCGCAAGGTGGTGAACGCCATCATCAAGAAGTATGGCAAACCTACCGCCATTCACCTTGAACTCGCGCGCAATGCAACTGTCAGTTCCGAAGAGCGGCGGAAAATGTCGAAGCGAATGCGCGACCGCGAAGCAGAGCGCGATTATGCCGCAGACGAGGTTCGCGCGCTCGGTTACAAGGTAACGCGAGACGCAATCGATCGATTGCTGCTCTGGAAAGAGCAAGGCGAAGTCTGCATGTATAGTCCCGACAGTCTTCCGATCAGCCAGATTCAATTGTTCAGCGGCGAGGTACATATTGATCACATATTGCCTTACTCGCGCTGCCTGGACGATTCGTTTGCAAATAAGGTCGTCTGCTTTGTACGCCCCAATGCAGACAAATTGAACCAGACTCCCTATCAATAGCTCGCTGCACGTGACCCGGTTCGCTTTGAAACAATTCGACAGCGCGCGATGCGGCTTCCGTACAACAAAAGAAAACGATTCACTCAAAAAGAGCTAGACCTAGAACAATTTATTGAGCGTCAGCTCAACGACACTCGCTATATCAGTCGTGCAGCGATGGAGTACTTGCGCACCTTGTATGCCGAGCCGCATCACGTCCTGTGTCCGAAGGGGAACCATACCGCATCCTTTCGCTGGCTTTGGGGACTGAACACCGTTTTGCATGACGATGGAACCAACAAGAAAAGCCGCGCAGATCATCGCCACCACGCCATTGATGCAATCGTGATCGCTTTGACGGATCGCAAGCGGCTTTTAGCTCTCACGCAGGCAGAGCGCTATGGCGCAACAGTCCAGCGCCCGGAAAAACTCGATCCACCATGGCCAGAGTTTCGCGCTTCAGTCGAGCAAAGCGTTGCTGCGATCAATGTTTCACATCGGGTGCGGCGACGTGTTGCCGGAGCGCTTCATAAAGAAACATTGTACGGCCCGACTCCGACTCCCGGAGAGTTTGTCGTCCGCAAGCCGATTGAGTCCTTGACCCCTGCGATGATCGATGACATCCGGGATCCTGCAATTCGCCAACTGGTGATCGAACGCCTCGCATCCTTCGGAATCAAATTTGGTCGTGCTGCCAAAGATAAGATTCCAAAGGAAGTTTGGAGCGAGTCACTCTATCTGGTGCGAAAAAACGGCCGTACAACTAAAACCCCGGTTCCAATTCGCAAGGTTCGACTCATTAAGACCGATCAGACCATTCTGCCAATTCGCGACAATCAAACCTATGTCAAGCCAGGCTCAACACATCACTTGTCTTTATTCGAATGGGAGGAAAAAGGGAAACGAGTCCGCGATACCGTGCCCATTACAATGCTCGAGGCCATAGGTAGGCTACAACGTCGTGAGCCTCTCATATCTCGGATACATCCAAAACGGAAAGACGCTCGATTTCTGATGTCACTGAGTGCCGGAGAATCGGTAATATTGGAACACGAAGGGCGAGAAGTATTGTGTGTATTTATAACGGCCGCATCTACGACCCAACAGATGATATTCCGTGCGGTTACCGTTTCCGGTCGTAGCGATGACAATACTCCCATTCGAAAGCAACCAAATACATTTCACGGACGGAAAGTCACCGTATCGCCCCTAGGGGAAATTCGCTGGGCCAACGATTGATTGTCGAATTATGTGAATTACACTTGACGTAGGCGAGCAACCCGCTCGACCGTGCCACGGAAGGTTCATTCCTTCCCGGTAACCGGTCGAGACTATGATCAAACGAACTATCGAAATCTCGCGAGAACCGGCTCACTTGACGGTTCGCCTCGATCAGTTTCTCATCCAGCGCGACGGACAGACCGTCGCCAGTATCCCCTGCGAAGATATTGGCATGGTCCTGATCGATCATGCCGGTACCACATACACGCATGCGGTCCTTGCGGCATTGACGGGATTCGACGCTGCAGTTGTCATTTGCGGGCGCGATCACCTGCCAGCCGGTATCCTTCTGCCGCTAGCCGATCACTCGCAGGTGGTTTGGCGAATCAACGATCAAATTGCCATCTCCAAACCGCTACGCAAAAAACTCTGGAAGCAGATCGTTCAGGCAAAGATTCGGGCGCAAGCTGCAAATCTCGGTGATAGTCCCGCCAAGACGCGCTTGCTGCAGTTGGCGCAGGAAACCAAGTCTGGCGACCCTGCCAATACCGAAGCGCAAGCGGCCAAAGTCTACTGGTCCGCACTCTTCAGCCGACTAGTCTTTCGCCGCGATGTAGATGGGGACGGTCCCAACCCGCTTTTGAATTACGGGTACGCGATACTCCGTGCCGCAATTGCACGCTCCCTGGTTGCTGCCGGGCTGCAACCGGCGCTCGGAATCCATCACAGCAACCGGTCCAATATGTTCTGTCTGGCAGACGACTTGATCGAACCGCTGCGCCCGATGGTCGATGCGCGTGTCGATCAACTGATCGCGCAAGATCAGGTCTGCTTGGATCAGCAGTCAAAAGCCGCACTGTTAGAGTTGCTGACAATCAATACCACCTTCGAGAACCAGAGCGGCCCACTGATGGTCAATATCCATCGCATGGTCGCCTCCCTCGTTCGCTGTTACGAAGGAAGTTCGGACCGACTTGCATTTCCACAGGTTCCGGCAACCGTCGATAGGGCACAACCAAAAATCCCGTTTTGAAACCTTTATGTTTATCAGTGGGTACCGTTGTATGTGGGTTGTCGTCATGTTCGATCTGCCGGTCGACACGAAGAAGGCGCGGCGAGATTACGCCATTTTTCGCAAGCAATTGATCAAGGACGGATTTACCATGATGCAGTTCTCAGTCTACATGAGACACAGCGCCAGCGAGGAAAACGCAACTGTCCATGTCCAGCGAGTCGAAAGGAGCGTGCCCCCTGATGGAGAGGTCCGAATCATCACAATCACTGACAAACAATTTGAACGAATGCGCATTTTTTGGGGCAGAATGCGCACTCTCCCCGCCAAGCCGCCAGCGCAACTGGAGCTTTTTTGAATGTCGAGCTGATTGCAAACCGTTTCGAGAAGGTCACTTACGCGGGAGGCAGTGTATCAGACCCCACCCTGCGACCAATCCGCAACTAAATCGCGTCAGTATGCTCGTGCCAACCAAGTGTATCAGACCCCACCCTGCGACCAATCCGCAACGTGATCACGTCTTCCGACCTGCTGGCGGCCGAGTGTATCAGACCCCACCCTGCGACCAATCCGCAACAGCCTCGTGTGCATACCTTCCAATGCTCGTAGTGTATCAGACCCCACCCTGCGACCAATCCGCAACTGCCGGACGCAGCGGCGGTATTTTCGTTATAGTGTATCAGACCCCACCCTGCGACC
>JAWXCH010000508.1:0-5765 GCA_034440595.1 Planctomycetota bacterium
GAGCATGGCCACCGTGCCATCGAGCGGAAACACCGGGTGATGCACGTAGTGCGCGCTGCCGAGCAGGCCTCGTTCTTCGCCGGTGAATGCGATAAACACCACACGACGAGCCGGTTTGGTTTTGCTGGCCGCCATGCGACGTGCGATTTCCAAAAGGACGGCACAGCCTGAGCCGTTGTCGTCTGCGCCGTTGTGGATTTCCTGGGAATTGCGGTCAAACGCATTTGCGCCACCGCGTCCCAGATGGTCGTAATGTGCGCCAATAATGACGGTCTCATCGGCGTGTGGGCCTTCTCCCTCAAGCACCGCAATGACATTCTTGGTTTCGACCTCGACCCGCTTAATGGCGGTCTCTCCCGCGATTTTCCATCCGGTCAGTTCGACGCTACGCGGTTTCAAATCGCGGTCGATCTCCTTTTCAAATTCGGAGAGTGACTTGCCCGTGGCGGCACGCAGCATTGGATCAATCGCCTGCCGGCGGACATGCATTACCGGAAAGTTCCGACTGTCGGACGCCTCTCCGCCTCGTTCAAACGCGAACAGCGGATCGTTTTCGGCCTGGAGTTGCTCGCTCGCGGCTTTGATTTTCGCCAATAGCAAGTCGATTTTGACGCGCTGTTCCTCAATCTGCGGCAGTGTTGGATTTGCGATAGCTTTAAATTCTTCGTTTGTTTTGGCTAGTTCGGCCAGAACTGCTTGCCATGACTTGGATGCGAACTGAACTCGCTTCTGAATCTCCACCTCGTCGGTGACCAGCAAGACGACCTTGGCACCATGCTGGTAGGCGTTGGATACCTTGCGGACAATGGCGGCGTGCTGAGAATTGCGCGTCCCCTCAAAAGCGCCATGCGGGTCAGCCTGCCGTGGTTCGTGTCGCATGACAATAACTGCCTTGTCGGTCACGTCGATGTTGGCGTAGTCGTCGTATTTATCGTCGGGCGAGGTAATTCCGTAGCCCGCGAAAACAATCGGCACGTCGAACTTGGCCGATCCCCCGACTGCCAACGGCATGAAATCCACGCCAAGCTGCAATTTTCGCACCTGCTCGCTCTGTTCGGTTGCCGGCTCCTTTGCACCGGCAGCCGGCTGCGACTTCGGCCCGACAAGTTTTACATGGTTTTGAACGGCCGGCCCCAGTTCTGACCCAATTGTCACGTTGAAAGTTTGAAACGGGCCACCATTGACCGAGTCGACCTTCAGCCCTGCCGCTTTGAAATGCTCGGCCATATACTGTGCGGCCTGTTCAATCCCATTGGTGCCAAGACCTCGCCCTTCGAGTTCGTCGGAAGCCAGATATCGAACCGCACTTTCGAGTCGTTTTTCCGTGGCTGCGACGGCTGTGTCTAACGGGGCTTTGTCTTCTGTGGGTGCGTCCTCGCCCGCCGTGGCTCGCTCGGCAGCTTTAGCCGCTGGTCCAATACCGGCAATCCACACGACCAACAGGAGCAAAGCGGCGGTCAAATACCACGACGACCGGTGGAATTGGCCGGAAGTCGACGCTAGCGATGCAGGTGGTTTTTGGAGAAAGAGAACGGCGGGCTGAGAATCTGGCACATTTACCTCAGAATTCAGGAAACGTCGGCAGGTTAGTGGGCAGTATCAACGGCAAAATCCAATTGTCGGTGCCAAGGGGACGAACGTCAACCGACCGCCTGGCAGTGGGCCAATCGTAGTAGATGTGAATTTGGGGCATCTGCGTAATCGACGGACTCGAGGAATGTGCAGCGCGGATTGTAATTACTTCCTTTGACATGGTGGGACACTGTCGCTATCTTTCCCCCCTCTTCGCGAATGGATTCGCGAAGGATTGTCAATCAGTGGCGTGCATGGAGGTGCGCTTTTGATACCTCGTTCGAGTGTATTGATCGTCGATCAATCGGCGGAAACACGGCAAGTCCTACGTACGGCCTTGGAGCGGCGTGGGCTGCGCATATTCGAAGCCTCGCGCGCCGATGTCGGCCTGGAACTGGCACGACAGCATCACCCCGACCTGATTGTGCTGGACATGGAAGTCCAGCCAGCGGACAGCGAGGCCTCGGCTGATGCCTTTGCAGCCACAGGAGAGGGGCAAGCGGCAACGATCGTCATGCTTGGCACGCTTCGTCGCAACGATCAACCGGCCGGCCAGTTTGTCAGCAAACCCTACCACTTCAAGCCGTTAGTCTCTAAAATCGAGCAGTTGCTGGCTGCTCGTCACGGCGCGGCGGCATAGCGAGTCGGCGTGGTATCGGTCTACCTAGCTTGCCAACGATTGCTAAATTCATGCGAGTGGCCGATATTACTTGCTCAGCGTATTCCAGCAGAGCGACGTGACCGCGCTGCTGATGCCCACTTGCAACGACTCCGGAGTCGGATGGCGTGTCTTCGCTTTTTGTGATCCAGGGACGCGATCAGGGAAACCGTTTTGAGCTGGAACCCAGCTCGGGGCCGGTCACGCTTGGTCGTGATAGCTCATGTACGATCCAGTTGCACGATACCGAAGTTTCGCGGCTGCATGCCGAAATTCGCCGCGAAGGTGGCAGCACGCTGCTCGTTGACCAAAACAGCTCCAACGGCACGTTCGTCAATAATAATCGCGTTACGCAGCACTCGCTCGTTAGTGGCGACCAGGTCCAGCTTGGCCGCACGACCATGCTCTTTACAGGGCATGGTGATTCTTCCCTGCAAAATGTCGATCAACGGATCCGGATTGTTGGTGAAACGCAGCCGACGGATTCGCGGATTGTCAGCACGATGCGCCAGGAAGAGGGGAGCCAGATCTTTTCGCTCGACTTCGACCAGACGCAAAGCAACTGGCTGGCGCGTGCGCGCAGCAACTTGCAGGTCATGTACCGCACGGCGCTGGCGGTCAGCCATACGCTGGATATCGACCAGTTGCTGGGCCGTATCATGCAGCTCATCTTTGAATGGGTCGAAGCCGATCGTGGCTGCATTATGCTGGTCGACCCTGAGACGCGCGATTTGCGCCCGCGAGTGCGGCGGGACCGCAAGAGCGAGAATCAGCCAAACAGTTCTGGCACGAAGACAGCACGGGAGAAGATCAATATCAGCCAGACGATCCTCGATTATGTGATGGAGCACAAGGAAGGGGTCCTGACCAGTGACGCGCGAGAGGACCAGCGGTGGGACGCTGCGCAAAGCATCGTGCGTCAAGGGATCCGCGAGGCGATCTGCGTCCCCATGCAAGGGCGATACGATATTGTCGGTGTGATTTATATCGACACCATGACGACTGCGGCCAAGGCGGCGCAGTTTGGCGGTCGCCGCTTCAGCGATGAACACCTCAAACTCATGGTCGCTATCGGGCATCAGGCGGCACTGGCCGTTGAAGACACCAACTACTACTCGGCGATGGTGCAGGCCGAGCGACTGGCCGCAGTCGGTCAGACAATCGCCACACTGTCGCACCATATCAAGAATATCTTGCAGGGGATTCGCGGGGGTAGTTATCTGATCGAGATGGGACTGAACGACCACGACGAATCGATTACTCGCAAGGGGTGGGACATTGTCGAAAAGAATCAGAACCGGATCAGTGCGCTCGTCATGGATATGCTCACATTCAGCAAGGAGCGCGAGCCGGAACTATCGCCCGGTGAATTGAACGAGACGGTGGCCGATGTCGTCGAACTGATGCAGACCCGTGCGGCAGAGAAATCGGTGCAACTGACCTGGCAGCCGGCAGAAAAGATTCCGACATTGGTGTTTGATTCCGAAGGCATCCACCGCGCCACGCTCAATGTTTTGACCAACGCCATCGACGCCTGTGCTGATAACCCAGACGAAGGACGCGCACCGGGGCAGGTCAGTGTGAGCACGGCGCTCGATTCGGATCGCGGCCTGGTCATTGTCACGGTGGCCGATAATGGCAGCGGCATTTCCGAAGAAGATCAGGCCGATATTTTCAGCCTGTTTGTTTCGCGAAAAGGCTCACGCGGGACGGGCCTTGGATTACCGGTCAGTCAAAAAATCTTGAAGGAGCATGGCGGCGACATCCGCATCGAAAGCGAGCCGAATCAGGGTAGCCGGTTTATTCTGGAGTTTCCGCTGGTCCTGCCAGAATCATTTACCGCGCACGACGGTATGGACGATCTAGACGACGACAGCAACGGCGGCACGATGCGCGAAACGTTGGTGCGGTGAGGCAGAGGGCGGAATTGCAAGGTAATTGTGATCCCGCAAACTTCACTTCTCCCGCTTGCGGGAGAGGTCGCGGTATCAGCCGCGGGTGAGGGATTTGAGAAAGTTGCGATGTGAAAATAGAGGGTAGAAAAACCAACTTGTGCCGAATTTAACTGCTCTACTTTCTCACCGGCCCTCACCCCCGCCCCTCTCCCCGAATGCGCCAAGTGTAAAATCATAGCGTGTTTCGGGGAGAGGGGAGAAATTGAGGCGAACCGTTGGTCCGCAGCCTCATCTCGCCGCTTGGCCACCTCAGCTCCTCTACCCTCAACTTTCAAATCTCTGCTCTCTGGCGCAGCCCCCTACTTCCCGCGACTTTCGCTCTGTGATAGCATCGCACGGCATGAGCATTTCTCCCATGATGCAGCAGTACCACGACGCCAAAAAGGCGTGCGGCGATGCGCTATTGCTGTTCCGTATGGGAGATTTCTATGAGCTGTTTCACGACGATGCCAAGGTCGCCGCACGCACGCTAGGACTGTCGCTGACCAGCCGCGATAAGGGAGAGAACCCGGTTCCGATGGCCGGTTTTCCGTACCATCAGCTTGAGAGTTACCTGGGCAAGTTGGTCGCCGCCGGCATTCGCGTCGCTATTTGCGAACAGATGGAGGATCCCAAACAGGCCAAGGGGATCGTCCGCCGCGAAGTGACGCGCGTGGTCACCGCCGGAACGCTCACTGACGACGCTCTGCTTGATCCGCAACAGAATAACTATCTGGCGGCAATTGTGCCCGGCGAGATTGCCGGCATCGCCTGGGTCGAACTTTCCACTGGTCGTTTTTATGCAGCGACGTTTGCCGCGGCACAGTTGAACGACCAACTGGCGCGCATCGATCCGGCTGAACTGCTGCTGGCCGAAGATGCCCCCTTCACGCCGCAAACGGTTGGCACTCGAATGGCAACGACGTTTCGACCGCCATGGGCATTCGCCTTGCAACAGTCCTCGGCGTCGCTGGCAAAGCAGTTTGGTACCGCATCGCTGGAGGGATTTGGCTTTGACAACGACCGGGACGCGCCAGCGATTCGTGCCGCCGGTGCGATTCTGGAGTATTTGAGCGAGACGCAAAAGGCGTCGCTGGCTCATATCAACCGATTGATCGCCTACCGTTCCAGCAGCACACTGGAGATCGATGAATCGACGCGCCGTTCGCTGGAAATCACGCGCACGATTCGCGAAGGCCGCCGCGACGGATCGCTACTGGCGGTCATCGACCGCACCACCACCGCGATGGGTTCCCGTCTGCTCAGCGACTGGCTGGCCAATCCGCTGATCGACCGTGCTGCGATTGAATCGCGACATGACGCTGTGGCCGAACTGGTGGCCGATTCGCGCCTCACCGATGAGTTACGCACGCGGTTAAAGGATATCCACGATCTGGAGCGGCTCCTGGCGCGTGTGATTACGGCGCGTGCCACGCCACGCGATCTGTCCAATGTAGCGCAGACGCTTTCCGCACTGCCGGCGCTGAAAGCGCGCCTGACCGGGCGCAAAAGTGTGCTTTTGAGCGACCTGGAAAATGCCATCGACCTCTGCCCCGCACTGCGTGCTCGGCTGGATGGAGCACTCGTGGATAACTGTCCGC
>JAWXCH010000509.1:0-6182 GCA_034440595.1 Planctomycetota bacterium
CACGATCGCTATTTTTTGGATCGCGTGACCGAGCACACCTTTGAGTTGTATCACGGCACGATTGACACTTACCCCGGCAATTTTTCAGCGTACTGGCAGTTGAAGTCCGAACGCCTGGAGGTGCAGCGTCGCACCTACGACAAGCAGCAGATTGAGATCGCCAAGAATGAAGATTTCATTCGCCGCAATGCTTATGGTCAAAAGGCAACCCAGGCAAAGGACCGCGAGAAGAAACTGGCCCGCATCGAGCGCGTCACGGTGCCGCGCGAGATTGCAGCACCGACGATGGGATTTCCGCCGGTCAAGCGCTCGGGCGATATCGTGCTGCGCGCCGAGCAACTGAGCAAGGCGTTTGATCGGCCATTGTTTTCCAATCTGAGTTTTCAGATCGATCGTGGTGAGCGGTGGGGAATTGTCGGTCCCAATGGAACGGGCAAGACCACCCTGCTCCGCTGCTTGCTGGGACTGATTGAGCCCAGCGACGGACGGGTCTCCTTCGGTGCCGGCGTGAAACCGGCGTATTTCGATCAGTTGCTAAGTGGCTTGGACGACGAAGAGCAGGTGGTTGACGCGATTCGTCCCCCCGGCAAGGAAATGAACGAGCCACAGCGCCGCGACCTGCTGGCCCGTTTTGGCCTGACCGGGGACGTGGTCTTCCAGAAAATCAAAAGCCTCAGCGGTGGAGAACGGAATCGCGCCGCTCTGGCACGCCTGGCGGGAACCGACGCTAATTTGTTGATCCTGGACGAGCCGACCAACCACCTCGACCTCTGGGCACGCGATTCCCTGGAGCAGTCGCTCCGCGCGTTTGAAGGGACCGTGTTGTTTGTCAGCCACGACCGTTACTTTTTGAATCAGGTGGCCGATCATTTGCTGATTGTCGAACCGACCCGCTTCCGCACGTTGGAGGGTAATTACGACAATTATCTGCACTTTGTGAAGAAGGGTCTGGCCGCCGACCACAACGTAAACCGGATTAAAGCGGGCACAACGGACAGCACAGGTGCCAGTATTGCCAGCGCGGAAAATGGCAAGAACGATGAGCGCCGCGGCACGGCCCCCAAGCTCAAACGGCGTTTCCCCTACCGCAAAGTGGCCGACCTGGAGGTGGACATTGCCAAGTGTGAAGCGAGAATTACCGAGCTGCACGATCTGCTCGGTGACAGTGCGGTTTTGCGCAACGGGGACCGTGCCCGTGAGCTAAAATTGGAATTGACCAGTCAGCAAGAACGCCTGGCACAGCTTTATGAACATTGGGAAGAGGCGGCGGAGTTGAATAATTAGTTCTTATCGCGAACTTTGTGTGCCACTGGCTCCGCCAGTGCTAAGTAGATGTCGTAGCTGACACAAAGCGACTTGTAGAAATGAAGTGTACCTTCTGGATCAAAACAAATCATGATTCTGGATCGACTTGAACAATGCCCGAGATACTTGGATTTGCATCCTGGCTTTGCGCCGGCTTTTGAATACCTGCGAGCGCTCGATCCGGCCGATCCTGAATTCGGCAGATTTGAATTAGATGGAGAGCGGTTGATTGTCATTATCGAAAAAGGCACGCCGCGAACACAATCTGGCGCACGACTAGAGGTCCATCGGCGTTACATGGACATTCAGCTTACACTCCCTCCACCGAACGGGCATGGCGTTGAAATAATAGGATGGCGGCCACTGTCCGAATGCCGCGCCCTAGAAGCCACCTACGACGAACAGCGCGATATCGAGTTTTTTGCCGATACACCGCGCACCTGGCTGACGATTCCCCCGGCCACATTTTCGATTTTCTTTCCTACCGATGCCCATGCTCCGCTGGCGGGCGAAGAAGAAGTCCTCAAGGCGATTGTCAAAGTTGCCTGCCATTGGTCCTAATTGTCAGTGGTCCTGATTGTCTACACCGTTTGATGATCGTTTTGTATGCGCGCACTCAGCTACAACATCCACAAAGGCATTGGCGGGCGCGATCGGCGTTACTCGCTGGATCGAATCATCAGCGTCATCGAGGCCGAGAACCCTGATCTGATCTGCCTGCAGGAGGTTGACCGTGCGGTGCCACGCTCCAGTTTTGACGACCAGCCAAAGATACTAGCCGAATACTTCAAAGCGGTCGCACAGCAATTCCAGCCGAACGTTACGCTGAAGACCGGTGTCTATGGAAACTTGATGTTGTCTCGATGGCCATTTGTGGCCAAACACCATATCTCGCTGCGGCTGAACCGCAAAAAATCGCGCGGTGCGCAAATGGCGGTGATCGACACGCCCGAGGGGCAATTGCACCTGACCAACTTTCACCTGGGGCTGGCCGAAGCCGAGCGGCACTGGCAGATTCAACATCTGCTAACACATCAACTCTACAAAGAGTCCGACGGCCTGCCGTCGCTCATTTTGGGAGATTTCAACGACTGGCGGAACACCCTTTGCACAAAACTATTGGGCGAACAAGGCTTTGCCTTGGCGACGACGCCGATTTCCAAATTTCGCTCGTTTCCGGCCTATTGGCCGATTGGATCGCTCGACAAGGCTTTTGTCCGCGGCGATATAGCCGTCCGTCAGGCACGCGTTGTGCATTCCCCCATGGCACGCAAGGCATCGGATCATTTGCCGCTGGTGATCGATTTTCATCTGGAGAAAATTACCTGACCTTTGTGTATTACCTCGTTGACAGCACAGAAAATTAAGCCATTTCGGCACATCGCGGGTCGAAGGCGTATAATAGCGGCCAGCGTGGAAGCTCCGCGTGAAGTAGAATTTCTGACATCGGGACGCACCCGGCCTGGGCACTGCACCTTGCGTAGAGAGAACTTTAACTATGACAACGACCGCTGCAATTCGATCGACTGAGCGGCGCACTATTTATCTGCCGGCGGTGATTTTGCTGGCGCTGATTCTGCCAATGCTGCTAACCGATCTGGCAATCGCACAATTGCTGCGTAGACGGCTGTTGGCACCTCCCCCTGCTGAGGCCAACTCCATTGCGATTACTGGCCAGCCGTTTGGGGTGGGCTCGATCACGGTCCAAATGCCCCCCGACGCACGCAATGGACTATTCAACGAGCGCGGGTTCACGCTGGTCGAAAAAAATGGCCGCGCGTTCTATGCTACTTTTGACTCCAAGCCAGTGCGGGCGCTCCTTCGCGAAGTGTTGAATCGCCCGCAGTCGGTAACCGCATATTTTCTATTCACTGGACAGGAACCGCTTGAGCTAGATCTCTATGCGCCGACCGGCGTCCGCAAAGTGATCGTTCCAGTCGCAGGTGCGGCACAGCATGCAGCACTGCTCAATACCTGGTGGACCAGCTATTCGACGGCGGCACAAACGGCGGCCAAGGATCGCGAGTATCCGCCGCTGGTCGACAACTATCTGGTCAGCATGCTGTCGCGACGCCTTTCGTTGGCACCGGTTGAAGCTCGCCCTGGACTGCTCAGTCAATTCAATCAGCCACAGGTGGATCAGGCGGTTGGCGTGTTGCTTGGCAGCGAATCGGCACGCCAGCGATTAATTCAAGAGATCATGGCTTCAACGGCAACTGCTGCCGAGCCTGCGAATGAACCAATGCCGATTGCAGCGGTTCGACCAGAACTGATTTTTCCGGCCGTTCCCAAAGATATCGCCATCGAGCCGATTGCGATGCATGTCCCGGTCGAGTGTCTCTACGTTCGCTTCGGCAGTTTTACGAACTACCAATGGTTTCGCGGGGTGCTGGATGATTTTGGCGGTGACATGCGAAATCTGATCGCCGCGCGTGCTGTTAGTTTCAATATCAATGATCGCATACAGCAACAACTGGCCCTCCGCGAAAACGCCTTGGCCAAGATTCTTGGTCCCAAGGTGATTGCCGATGTGGCCATGATTGGCAACGATCCCTTCATGCGCGAAGGGGCGTCGATCGGCATGTTGTTTCAGGCCCATTCCAATTTTGCCCTGAGCAGCGACTTCAAGTCGCAGCGCGCTGCTGCCCTAAAGGCAAACGCCGATGCCACCGAAAAGACTGAAGCCATAGCCGGTCAGCAGGTCTCGTTCTTATCGACGCCCGACAATCGGATTCGGTCGTTTTACGCGGTAGCTGGGGATTTTCACCTTGTGACGACTTCGCGACACCTGGTCAAACGATTTATTGAAGCTAGCGCTGATCCGGCGCAGTCGCTCGGTGGTTCCGGTGAATTCCGCTTTGCTCGTCAGCGGATGCCGCTGGACCGGCAAGACACGGTATTTGCGTATCTGTCGGCGCAGTTTTTCAACACGTTGGCTAGCCCACAATACCGCGTGGAGATGAACCGCCGGCTCCGTTCGATTGCCGAGATGCAGATATTCAAGCTGGCCACATTGGCCGCAAAGAATGAGCACCGTCCGACCACTTTTGCGGCCATGACCGAGGCTGGCCTGATTCCTGCCTCGCTGGGCCTACGGGCTGATGGCAGCAAACTGGTATTGACCGACAACGGCCAACTCGTCGATTCACAGCGCGGTCCGATCGGGACGTTCATGCCAATTTCTGACATGCCAGTCACCAAAATCACCCGCTCTGAGCTAGAGGATTATCGACAATTCGAGCAACTTTATGTCGATCAACTTCAGCAGCTTGACCCGATGTTCTTTGCCGTCAAGCGCTACGCCGGTGGCGCGCCAGATATCGAACGTGTTGTGCTGGACGCCAGCGTGAGCCCGATGGCCGATAAGCATGTTGCCAAGCTCAGCGAATATTTAGGACCGGCTACCACCGAACGGATGGCACCCATCGTTGGCAATCTGATCACGCTGGAAGCCTTTAGCAAGTATCAGACCGTCGAGCCGACACACCTTTACTTTGGCCTGCAAAACATTCCCAGCCGCTTTGCCTTTGACGATGGCGCACTGGCCCTGTTGGGTGCTCTGCAAAGTCTCAAGTACTACTATGGCGGCTGGCCCAGCGCGGGACCGCTACAACGCATGGGTATTCGTGACGATCTGCCGGTCAACGCCGATGGATTTGGTCGAGCAACCGTGTCGTTGTATCAGCGAACACTCCCACCGTTTATCACTGGTTCGACCGATTTCGATCTGCTGGCCAATGTGACTTCACAGATGCGAATCGTTCCTGCACGTCGACCGGGGCAGCTCTGGCTCAACGTCGGCGACCTGCTGCATTCGGATCTGGCCAAGTTGATTAACACCTATGGCTATTTTCGCGCACGACAAATCACCGGCGGGAACCTGCATTTCCTCCATTCGCTGACTTCGCAGCTAGGGGTGCCGGCCGATCAGGCATTGAACACCGCCGATGAAGTTCTGGAGGGTCGATTGCTCTGCCCGCTGGGTGGTGAACTGAAGCTGGAGCGACGCCCGGGCGAATTGCCGAACTGGGTCTCGACCGCCTGGACCAGCGACACCGGCCGCTTGCTGACATCGGCACCGCCGACTTTCATCACGCCGCCGCTCGGTTGGTTTCGTGGGCTGGATCTGGATCTCTGGCTGGAAGGAAACGAACTAAGCCTGCACAGCGAGATCGACATGCAGCGCCTGCCGGGGCACGCGACCACGAAGGCGGATGAGGCTGCCGCAGCGGCAATCACCACTACCCCGGCTACTCCGGCCACAGACGCTGGCTCAGTGCTACCGAAGTTTCCATTTGATGGGTTCAACCTCTTTGGTAGCACTAAGAAGTCTGATCCGGGTAAGCCCGATGAAAAGAATGACGGCAAGCGCACAGAAAAGCCCGACTCCGATCAGAAGAACTCTGACACAACGAACGACAGTTCAACACCAGATAGACCACGGCGGCAAGTCCCGCCGCCGCCACGCCCGGATAACCCGGCTTCTACTCCAGAAGAACTGCCGGTGCCGTAATAGTGGATAGCCATCCCACCAACAGTTAGGTGCCAGGTTTGCTGGTATAGACACCGGCAGGGGTTGCTAACTCAATCGGGCCGATCGCGAGGCTCTCTGCGGTTTCCCAAAGTTCCTTTGGTGATGGAGTGGTGTCGCTTGCTTCAATCATCACGAGTCGCTTTTTGTGACGGACGGTCACGCGTTTCACACCATAAAGTTTCGACATCGCCTTGATCCTTGATCCTCCTTGATCAATTGAGCCTTTAACGAGCTTCCAAGCTTCCAGATAGCAACAGTCCTTCGATTTCAGCCTCGACCAAGCGAAGTTCTCGTTGCGAATCCAGATAATTCAAATTCATTTGTGAATTGGTGCGTTGCGTGG
>JAWXCH010000510.1:0-3481 GCA_034440595.1 Planctomycetota bacterium
GCAAAAGAACCGCTACCCGTACGGACAGAGGCAAACCCGATTACGTTTATCCATACGCTTGACTTGCCTAGAAAAGGCACGGTCCCCGTGCCGTTAAACCTTTTTAAGGGATTTCTGGACTCGCAAACTGAATGACAATTTTCGATAACGGTTGAACAACACTAGCAGCGGAGCGCGTTTTGAAGTTGCGATTCTAAATTCACCGCAGAGAACGCGGAGAGCGTGAAGGACGCGCAGAGAGTGATTGAATTACCATCCTGTTAATCCTGTCCATCCTTGTTCTTTAAAAAGTAAACAAGGATGGACATGATGTACAGGATAAAGGTTGAGACTCGGCTGCACTGAATGAATTCAATCAGTGGATTGAAAACTCGCGCGAGCTGAAACTGCCGATAGAGCAACAAATCATTCTCTGCGTCATCCTCCGCGAACTCTGCGGTAAAAGCTTCGCGTCGTTACTCCTCCTCAACATCCATCTCCAACTGCCGCATCTTGCGGTACAGGTTCGAGCGGTGCAGGCCAAGCAACGCTGCCGCGTCGGTCATGTTGCCGCGCGTTCGTTCGATCGCTTTCTTAATGTACTGCTGTTGGAATCGCTCCGTCGCATCGGTCAACGGTCCATCACACACCAGCAGCGACGATCCACTCTGCCCTGGTGACATGATGAATGCCAGTTCCTCGGCTTCGATTTTGTCACCGCTAGAAAGATACGCCAGCCGTTCCATCAAATTCCGCAGCTCTCGCACGTTACCTGGCCAGTTGTGTTGCTCCAGTCGCTTGCGAGCGGCGGGCGTAAACTTTGGTACCTTGCGCCGCGCTCGCTTGCAAAAGTCCGACAAGAAATGCTCGGCCAGCAACAGCACATCGTCGCCGCGCTGCCGTAGCGGGGGCAGTTCCATCGTCACGACATTCAGCCGAAAATAGAGATCCTCGCGGAACCTTTTCTCGCGCACCATCTCTGCCAGGTTCTGGTTCGTGGCGGCGATGACGCGCGCGTCGGTGTGAATCGGTACGGAACCGCCTACGCGCACAACAATCTTTTCCTCCAGCACGCGCAAGAGCTTGGCCTGACCACCTCGGCTGAGGTCGCCGATCTCGTCGAGGAACAATGTCCCCCCGTTGGCCAGTTCGAATTTGCCAGCCCGTGCCTCATGGGCATCGGTAAAGGCCCCCTTCTCGTGTCCGAACAATTCGCTTTCCAGCAGGGTCTCGGCAATTGCCGCGCAGTTGACGGCGATGAACGGCTTGTTGCGTCGTGCGCTAAGGTAGTGGATCGAACGGCTGACGACTTCCTTGCCGGTGCCGTTTTCGCCGAGGATTAGCACCGCCAGGTCGGTCGCGGCCACACGTCGCACAATCGATTGCATGGCCACAATCGAGTTACTCTTGCCGATCATGTGCACGTCGCCTGCCGCCTGATCGACCATTTGTCGCTGCGTGGCAACTAGATCCTCCAGTTGCTGCGTGTTGGCCAGCGCCGTCGCTGCATGTGCCGCCAGTTCGATCAGCGCCGTTTCATCCTCGTTGGTAAATTCGCCAGACAGTTTATTGATCAGTTCAAACGCCCCGAGCATCTCTCCCTGTGCAGTTTGCAGTGGCACGCAGAGCAGCGAGCGAGTCTCGTAGCCCAGCTTTGCATCCACCTGCCGGTTGATTTGCGATTGCTCACCTCGATCGGCCGACTGCACGCGTCGCGGCTGCTGCGACTGCACCACCTGACCGACAATTCCGGCGTCGTCAGGAATACGCAGCTCGTTGTTGGGCGCACCCAGGGCAGGGCGGCCGACCAGTGTGCGGTTGGATCGGTCCCACAGAAAAATGCTCGCTCGATCGGCGTTCAATAGTCGCGTGGAGGCGGCAGCCATCTGTTCGAGCAGCGGTTCTAGTTCGTGCGTCTGGTTCCACTGCGCGGCCAGCGACAGGATCGCCTCAAGCTGCTCGATTCTACGGCGCGCAGACTCGCGCGCCCGCACCGCAGCTAGCCCGGTGGCCAGGACGGTTGCGATGGACCGGAACTGCTCCAGCAACTCCGCCGAGTCCTTTTTGGAAATACCGCTGCTGCCTTGCTGGATGACCAGCACCTCACTGTTGACGCTTCGTGAATCGACCGGGGCAGCCAGCCACTGCTGCTGAGCAACCGGTTCTTCGCGATCCAACGCCTCGGCGAGCAGCTCCCTCGGCACCGCCCGCGAGCTTCCTAACTCTGCCATCGTCAGCCAATGACCACGATCCAGCCGCAGCAGCGCCGCATAACCAGCCGAGAACACCGGCAGCAGCACCGCCAAGGCGTCTTTGGCGAACTCCCGACCATCGGACGATTGTGCCGCCCGCCACAGCAGGTCCAACGCGGGCTGCGAGGAGGGGGAGTTTGTAAGCGTCCCAGGTGCTGAAATCCCCGGATTAGCGGCAAGTGTCGCGTTTTTGGGCATGGATGCGGTGCGAGTAGATTCAAAGTGATTACAGTTCTATTGTATCACATTGGGGACAGTTGGGGAGGGAAAATCTAGGCTGCCTACTTTAGGTGTGTCCGCACGCTAGTTTAGGCGGCTTTCAAACCATTGTTGCGCCAATTGTAAAAACTCGTCTTGCGCCGAAGGGATAACTAGGAATGCTTCTGAAATTACGTTTTGCAGCGCAGTAAAGACCCATTCAGGGTTACGATTTATCGCTAAATGGTCGAATACACGAAAAAGCAGTCGGTCACGAGAGGGTGTCAACACCGCATTTTCCCAGATTATCCTCAGAAACGCCCCGACTACTGTTACGGCTGAATCTCCAGTACACATTCCACCGTGTAGCAGCTTCAGGATTGTCAGGAATCGAGGCATGGCAGTCCATTGGAATTGTGTTGCTGCGGCATGGAGCACTTCGGCGTTGATGGGAATAGTGATGTAACCTGCGGAGGCCATCGCCACGACGGCTTGGACAAAGACCTCGTTCTCGATTGCATTCTGTTTAACGAGAAGTGCCAGGAGTGGATACGTTGAAACACACCGAATGCGGTACTCCGAAGCTCCAATGCCTCGGACGCGGAGGTCGTCGGAATAGAGACATCGACCTGGTTCCGCAGCTACGAGAATCGTGTCCCAAGTTTCAGGGCCAAGTTTCTCTCGTAGTTCTTGAGTATCGTGATCCGCAGGAATGTTGTTTGGCGAATACGATAGCACATCGCAGTTTTGGGAGATCCAATTGATTAACGACTCTATTGAATCACCATCGTTTGTGGGAAGCGTCTGAGCAAAATCGTCTCTATGTGCTGCCCGCTGCTGAAATGCAGTCTTCCGCAACAAGTCGATGGTACTTTGCGCAATTCCGAGGCGACCAACTGCCTTGACTACTTGGTCCGCGGTTCCGGTCGCATGCAATGTCAAGAGAGCGGTGGGTGCGTTAGCCCAGGACTTTCGGACAGTGGGCGGGGAGCGGATAATGGTTCCCCAAGGAGGTCCGAACGATGGACGAAACAGACTCGAAACGAAACGTA
>JAWXCH010000511.1:0-3381 GCA_034440595.1 Planctomycetota bacterium
CCTCCAGCTCAACCAGTGGCAGTTCGTCGCGAACATCATCCGGAAGCTCAAGCAGCGCACCGACCGATAAGGCAACCCGTGTGCGGCAGTATGCGGGTTCGCTATTCAAAAAGTACGACGTCGATAAAGACGGTTTTTTGAACAAGGAAGAAATCAGCCAGAATCCGTCAGTGGATATCGCGGCTGATACCAATAGAGATGGTCTGATCGCCGCAGCCGAGTTTGAAACACATATGCTCAGTCGCAATGGAGTCAGCAGCGGGCTGAGCTCGACTGGCAGCGGTAGTACCGCACGCAGCGAAGGTTCTTCGGATGGTCGATCGCGGTCTGGCCGTAGTCGGGATACCGATTCTGGCCGCAGCGATTCGCGGCGATCGCGTGGTATTCCAACAGCACTCGCCCCCTTGGCAACCATCAACGGTCAGCCAACGCGCTTTATGACCCCGACCGAGCGGCTCCCCGAGGGGCTTCCTTCCTGGTTTGCGCTGAAGGATCTGGATGCGGATGGGCAGATCTCAATGGGAGAATACTCCAAGACCTGGTCCGAAGCGAAGCTAAGGGAGTACACCGAAATCGACAGCAACAACGATGGTGTCATTACCCCTGCCGAATGCCTGGCAGGTAGCAATAGTGAAGAACGATAGCGTGCCAGGGGGCTATCTTCCTCGGCCACTGCTACTGCGACCTGAACTGCTTCGTCCGGAATAGCCTCGGCTGGAGCTATCCCGACTAGACCCGCCATCTCGACTGGAGCCATAAGAACCGGAGCCGTCTGACCCGGAGTCTCGACTGCCATATGGCGACCGGCCAGAATATCCACGGTCGGATGAGCCGCCATTGGATCGGTCACCGAACATGCCGCTACCTTGCAATCGGCTGTAGATATCACTCGGTCGCCCCTCCACATTGACTGCCCCGCGACCGGACGATGTTGCGCCCGGATTAGCAGCACTATTGCTGGTGCCGATTCTGGCCTGGTCTCCGACGATCTGCCGCAACGCCGACTGCACCGCGGCCGGATTGGTTCGCTTGAGCGTGACCACTTTCATTGTGTCGCTGGTGGTAGTGGTCTCTTGGTCTAATTGCTCAACCAAGGTTTGCACCTCCTTGAACAGACTTTCCGGAGCAGTGACCACCAATGAGTTGGTTCGCATATCGACGCCAATGCTCATTTTCTGCACCACATCGGCCTGATTGCCTTTACCCCCGTCGCGACTGGACCCCCCTCCTCGTAGTGCGCGGACAAAGTCCTCTGGCGATGGTCGCTGTGACTGCGCCGAGGCACCGGCCGCCCCGGTGATGCGATCGGCATAGACTTGACGTACCACGGTCGCGATTTCATCGGCACCGGTGTAATAGACCGGAATAAGCTGCGGCTTGGCGAGGACCAGAATGTCCTCCGGGCTATCCTTCTGATCAAGCACAGTTAGCAGTTGTTCGATGGTGTCCAAGTCGGTGGCGTTAGCCTGCACGACCAAGGCATTGAGTCGCGTATCGGGGACAATGGCAATCGTGCCGCTGGCTCGAATGGTTGGAGTGGCCGCTCCTCCACGCACGCGACCGCCGCCTCCCATCAGGCCGCCGAGCATCCCCCCTCCCATTTCGCCGAGCGCAGCACCGGCCAGATCACCGACCAGCGATCCGCCACCTGCACTGCTGCTACTTCCGCCACCGCTGAAGATTTGCTCCAGCAGGCTGCCGATGACATCTGCCTTGCCGTATTTCAGGTAAAAGACTGTGAAGTCCTGATCGCCTGCCGAACGACTCCCTAGGGAACGGAGCAACTCTTCGAATTTATCTAAGGCCGCAGTATCTTCCGATGCGATCATGATGCCTCCTGGACCAGGGGCCACAATGATCGGCGACGGCTCAAGGTCGTTTTGATTCTCAGCTAATGCGTCCTCGGTAATTGGTTCACCGCTCGGCAGTGGATTCTGGGCGGGGGCAAGCGGTGCGTCGGTTGGCAGTTCATCGAATCTTTGCACGGCCAGAATAGCACGGGTGGTCCTTCGCGAACCGTGTACGGCATTTGCCTGTCGATCGGCTATAGGATTGGCGTCTACCGGTGGCTTTTGTTCCGTCGGCTTACTAGGTGGTAACGGACTTTCGTTCTTCTCTCCGTTCTCAGCCGGTGCCTTGGCAGGGGCTTCCACACCGCTTTGCGGTTGTTGTGACGGAGCAATTTCTGCATTGGCAGATCTAGCGGTTGTGGCCTGGCGTGTAGAGGGAGTTAGCGGACCGCGAGAGGCCGATGGAGTGCGCTGCGGAATGGACGAAGTCCCTCTTGGCTGCGACTCTCCCCGGCTGGCAGGAGCTGAGTTGAGTTGCGACGGCGTCACGACCCGGATCTTGTTCTTGTGCATCGTCGGCCAGAGATGCTCAATCTGGCCCAGCGCGTTTCGTGCGCTACTGCCGGTCAGGGGAATCATGCGCAAGTTGGACGAATCGCTCCCTGCCAGCGAGTCTTGCGAACTTTCTCCCATCTTGTCCAGCATCGAACGAATTTGCGCCAATTGCGAAGTGCTGCCACGGATGATCAACTGTCGCGTTGTCGGTTCGGCTTCGATCTTTGGCGCGGTAGGATTCGGAGTCTCACCGTCACCGCCAAAAAGTTTGTCGATTGCGGTCTTGGCCGTGTAGGGATCAACCGTACGCAGCCGTACTACTTCAATCTTTTGCGAGTCGCGCTGCATCTGCTCGATGGTCGCTCGAATTGTCGCATGTTGCGAAGGACGCGCCAGCGCCACCAGATGCCCGGTGGCTGGATCGGTTGAAAGCCGCACATCGGGTGCGCCGGCCAGCAACGTTTGCAATACCTGCAGCACCATCGCCGGATCGGCACCCGCGATCGCATACACTTCAAGCTGCGGAAAACCCTCTAGGCCATGCGCACCTGGATTTCCCGGAGAGGCCACATCCACAGTCTTCAATATCTCTTCGACCTTGGCGATTTGATCGGCCTTTCCGCTGACCAGCAGATTTCTAGCTGCCGGGTCCGACACAATCCGCAACGAACCGTCGGTTGTAGTGTTTCGTTCCGTCGGAATATTCATCAATTGCTTGACGATGGCCAAAACGTCATCTGGTTTGGCATAGCGAATGGAGATCGCGCGCAAGTTCTCCAGTGTCGCCGCATCTGGCCGTTCAGTGGCATCGATTACACGCTTGATCGTTTGCAGCCTGCCGGCGGTTTCGGTCACCGAGATCTGCTTGGCACGCGTGAAAACTTCGATCTTCCCCTGTGGGCCGAGCAGCTTTTTGATTTCACTTTCGGCTTCTTCAGGAGTCAGCCGCTCCAGGTGAAACATGATGCTCACCAGCTCAAACTTGCCGCGCTCGGCCAGTTCTTCGGCGGTGATATAGGGAATCAAACCGGGGGGA
>JAWXCH010000512.1:0-4170 GCA_034440595.1 Planctomycetota bacterium
CGATTGCCGCAGTGCCAGAGCCAGCCTCGTTGCTGTTGATGGGTTTGGCCGGTATTGGAATGGCCTGCATTGCTGCAAAACGTCGCAACACCGGCAAGTAATTGCCGTCGTCGACGCAAAGTTTTGAATTTTGCTTGCATAATGACCGCAGTTCATTGCTCCATCTTGGGGCGTGAACCGCGGTTTTTTTGTTTTTTGCCTCCCAGAAATGGACGCAATTCAGCCGGCTGAGGGTGAAACCGGCACTGAAATTTGTCCCGAGAGACTTCGGTTATTTTAATCGAGGCCGTTTTGTTGACAAAAACCAGCTTCGTGGTTACTCTCAACTAGGCTGGCAAACTCTTTCGGTGGAATCAGGGGACGTAGTTCTGCGACACGGTCATGCGCCCGTGATCAATACGAAATCTAATCATCTGTTTATGTCGGGCTGTTTGTGTCGGGCAAAAGCCAGGAAACTGCGGCGGGGATTTTAATTCTATTTGTGTATTCATTTATGGAGACCGACAACGATGCAAATCACGATTCAAAGTAAACGACTCCTCCGCACATTCTGTCGATCGGCAGCAGCGCTGGCGGTCGGGTTTGTGGCCATGGCAGGCAGCACCCAAGGTGCGGAAGTCATTCAGGTGACGGCGGACACCTATATCGACTCCGACAATCCGAACACCAATAACGGCGCGGCCCAGAAAATGGTGATTCGCCCCAACGGGGTCGCCGGCAATTCAAGATTCGGCCTGATGTATTTTGATATTCCAGAAGCAACATTGCAGGCATTTTCCTCTGCCTGGGATGCGGCCAACGGCCCCTCGGAAGCGTTTCCTACAGGCAATCCCAACGGGTTCGGCACTGTCAAAGCTGTGCTGATGTTTAACAGTGTTACGAACTACACTGGCTCGAATTATAATTTTCAGGTACAGAAGGCAGCCTACAACTGGTACGGGGCCGCCGGTGAGGCTGCTTCCTGGAACACCTGGGGATTCGGCAGCGGTCCAACCCTTGCCGCTGGCCAGCCGAGTATAATTACCCCGGACTTTGAAATCATTGGCATCGCGCCGAACGCTGACTCGCAATCGAATGCGCGGAATTCAGGGACGCAGCAGCTAGGTGTCACTCTCACCGGCACCAATCAAGGTATCGCTCGGACGATTCTTGACTGGGCAACTGACGCCGGAGTTGGTCCGGTAACCCAACCTTCTAGTGCAGATCCACGGCCGAACAACGGCTTTGTCTTGCAGATCAGTCAGAATAACTGGTCAAATTCTACAGTGGAAGTCACTACCAAGGAATACGCCGCCGTTCATGGCGCGCAGTATGCACCGAAGCTGATTTTATACAAAGAGCCAGCTCTAGAGGACCAGCATCGCGCTTGGGATGTAACCGATGTTGGACAGACGTTGGATGTCTATCAAGCGCCGACGATGACCTCAACCGTTGGCGGATCGGCAGGTCCCCTGCCTAAGTTTCCAACGCAAAATTTACCGGCAGCGCAGGGCGCGAACTCCTGGAAAGATCCGGCCTACGACATCACTGGTGTGGCAGGATGGAACGTCAACCCTGACGACAAGTACAACGTAGGCCTGCTAGCAGCGCCTAACGTGGTCGTTGGCGATCCGATTGCCAACCTTGGTGGTACGTACGGTACTGCTGGTATCGGAGCAACCACGGTGCTGGATCAACGGTTTTTTGGATCACCGAGCGGCACCGGGGGATTCGGGGACGCGGCAGCTCGAGAAGACGGTGGTAGCAACTCGCGTCTTGGTTATCTATTTCGAACGACGTTCGACGCACCAGACGCGGCGAATGTCGACATTGTGCGGTTGAACATCGCACACAGTAGCGCTACGCGTATCTACCTCAACGGCGTTGAAGTGCTCGATATGAACTTTGACGACGAACAATATCGAAATGGTGACGAGTTCTTTGGTTCGTACGAAGACAACTCTCCGTTGGGTTACTCACAAGGGCATACTCAGGGACCCGGAACTGAGAACGCCGAGATTTATCTGGACGATCCGGCATTCGCAGGACTATTGCTGCCCGAGGGGAATGTGCTGGCCATTATGAGCAGCAAGCCTACTACGGATACAACTTCGAACTTTAAGTTCCGCTTGAACTACATCGACCTGCTCTACAACACGGACATTATTCCCGACGAAGGGATTGATGGTGACCTGGACGGTGATGGCTTCGTAGGTCAGAGCGACCTGAACTTGATCCTCGGTAACTGGGGTCAGAGTGTTCCTCCCGGCGATCCGTTGGCCGATTACGATGGCAGTGGCAGTATTGGCCAGGGAGACCTGAATGCGGTGCTGAGCGCTTGGGGCCAGGGAGATCCACCGATTGCCGCAGTGCCAGAGCCAGCCTCGTTGCTGTTGATGGGTTTGGCCGGTATTGGAATAGCGGCGTTCGGTATTCGGTCGCGTCGCTCCAAGAGCTGATCGGTAAATTTGCAAGCCAGATTTTTAAGAGCCTGCCTGAGTACGTTTTACGATCCGAGAGCCTGACGATCTTCCCCTAGTGGATCGTCGTAACTCCAGGGTCGGAAAACGGTACTCGGGCAGGTTCTTTTTTTGTCCCCAAAATCCTGAAATCCGTGCCAACATAAGCCGTTTTGCCGTTGTTTTTGAGGGGCAAAAGGGCAGGCATTTGGTTCGCAATTCCGTTCCGATATGTCTATAATAATTATTGCCGCGTTTACCCAGGTGGAATGTAAACAGGCCTGTTAATGCGTTCCCCAAAGGTGTAGTCGAATTTCGACGACCGGCCCCCGCCAATTTCCCGCCTACCGCGAGTGCCAGAAAAATGGATTTGAAGAAGAGCAGTTGTGCCACTGCGCTGCATATCAGCATTCGACGCTTTACGCTGGCCTGTGTTCTGCGATCGGTCAGCTTCGGTTGTGTGGGGGCGTTCGCGCGCAGAATCTCACTAACGCTAATCTTCCTGGGCGCTGCGTTGCTGAGTGCTGGGATTGCCTCGGCCGCGGTCGATTTCAATCGCGACATCCAGCCGATCCTGGCAGAGAATTGCTACGCCTGCCACGGGGCGGGAAAGCAGGAGGGTGACCTCAGACTGGACCGCGCCGAAGGGGTTGTTGTGGCCAAGGGGGAAGAGGACGGCATTATCGTGCCCGGCAAATCGGCCAATAGCGAAATGATTCGCCGAGTGCTGGCGACCGAGCCGGACGAACTAATGCCCCCGGCGGAGTCGGGCAAGAAACTAACCGCCGAGCAGCGAGAACTTCTGCGCCAGTGGGTGGATCAGGGAGCAAAGTACGAGAAGCATTGGTCGCTGGTTCCGCCTGTTAAAGTTGAGCCTCCCAAACCGGCTGCCAACATTGCGCGGGTTGTGAATCCGATCGATGCCTTTATTGGCGCGCGACTGGAGCAGGCCAAGCTATCGATGGCCCCCGAGGCCGATCGCGAGACACTGATTCGCAGAGTCTCGTTTGCACTGACCGGCTTGCCACCTACGCCCGAGGAGTTGGCGGAGTACCTGCGCGACATGTCGCCGGCTGCGTACGAAAACATGGTCGACCGTTATATGGCGTCGCCACGATTTGGCGAGGAGATGTCGCGACACTGGCTAGACCTGGTGCGATACGGCGACACGCATGGTTTGCATCTGGACAACGAACGATTGATTTGGTCTTACCGGGACTGGGTCATCTCGGCTTTCAACAAGAACAAGCCGTTTGACAAGTTCACCATCGAGCAGTTGGCCGGGGATTTGATCCCTGATGGAACGCAGGAACAGCTCGTCGGCACTGGGTTCAATCGATGTAATGTGACGACCGGCGAGGGGGGATCGATTGAAGACGAATGGATATTTCGCAACGCGGTGGATCGGACTTCGACGATGTCTGAAGTCTGGATGGGTTTAACCGCTGGATGCAGTGTTTGTCACAACCATAAATTCGATCCGATTACGGCGAAAGAGTACTATTCGCTGTACGCATTCTTTTATTCGGCCGCTGATCCGCCGCTGGATAACAACGCGCTTGAGACCAAGCCGGTCATTCGCTTGGAAACCAAGGAGCAGCTTCAACAACTGAAGGAATACGAGGAGCGGGCGGAAAAGGCTCGCGACCAGCTTGAGCATCGCTTCAATTCGCTCAAATACCGCGATCCTTTCGTCGAGGCCAAGAAGTCTGGCGATGTGACTGTAGTTAAG
>JAWXCH010000513.1:0-7021 GCA_034440595.1 Planctomycetota bacterium
AGGGCAACGATTTCTGGGCAGGAGGGCCCGCACCGGGGCGAGACCGCCGCTCAAAAGCCGGTAGACACTTGCGGAAGTGCCGTTGACCGTCCTATCCTTTATCCTTGAGATGATGCTGATTGAATCTGCCCCGAATGCAATGGAGGATGCCGCATGTTTGCGTTAGGAATCACATTAATCGCTTTTGCCTCGGCTCTTGTCTGGGCATCGCGTTTTGTCTCCAAGACCAGCCATGTATGGCTTTGGGGCTCACTTGCGTTCCTGCCGATGTTCGCCGGTATCTGGGTAAGTCGACTGGCACCCTACATTGCACTTGTGGGTGTAATTGCACTGGCACTTTCGGTGTTGCGTTTTTTCGCCGATCGCGAGGTGGTGTGTTTGCGCCGATTTAGTACGACCGCTTTTTTCGCAGCCCTTTTAGTAATTATCGTCGCATTATTCTTTAGGCCAATCTCGGGCGATCTGGATATCGAAGACCGAACCGACTGGACGCCGCCAATCGTTAACACGCGAACGCCACAGAAAGTGCTCGCGGAAAGCTGGTCAACTCACGATCAAAACTGTTCGTGGCCCGTTGCCAAACTAATGCTCGATCTGTGCGAGATCGCGTATGCCGATCCGGTAGACGCGCGGGCAAGGATTGAAGAAATGGGCATGGAGTCGGAATCGATCAATGCGGGTTCCATGCAAGGCTACGTTATCGACGCTGGCAATGATTCAATCATCATTCTTCGCGGGACTGAACGCGATGAGTATGACATAATTCAAGACCTGCGGTTTCTAAAAGTGAAATCGGAGCAGGGATCGATGCATGGCGGGTTCGTCGACGGATACAGGCCGATGCACAGCCAAGTTTCTAAGCTACTTGCTAGGTACGATACGAAACGGGTCTGGATTACAGGCCATAGTTTGGGTGGCGGCTTGGCAATCGTATGTGCTCATCAGTTGCTGGTTGATGGCACCTATCCGATTGCTGGCGTCATGACCTTTGGCCAACCTAGAGTGGTGCAAGAAGACATGAAGGCATTCTTAGAGCCACGACTCGATGCCAAGTACGTCTTTTTTGTCAACGATATGGACCCGGTAACGCGAGTCGTCGATCCCTATGTCCATTTCGGTCACATGGTTCGTTGGACGGATAGTGACATCGAACGGTCGAAGGGGAAGCCCTTACGTCTGCTACTGCAGTCGACTCCGGCTGTGGCAAATACAGATCCGGAAAGCGGTTATATTACGTCGATGAACGATCGCGATTTCGAAACTTATATCAACAAATTGGAACAAGCAAACACTCCGAAGTATGACAAAAACGGCAATCTTATTGTGAAAGGTTACATTCCGAACGTCTACGACCACTTTTTAGCATCTTATCAGCAGATGCTCGAGGCGTTACGAACGCATTCAACGAAGTGACACAATCTCAGACATCTTGGCGACAATTGCGACTCAGCCGCTTTCTGCAAGCTATAGATGTAAAAGTCTACGCGACTCTTTTCTCCCAAGGAGCTCACGATCGTTTTTTGGGGTTGCACCCGCCAGTACAAGGCCGCGACCTGTTGTACTTCTCTATAATCTTCCCCAACGCGTGTGCTGAATCATAGGGGACCGAACTAACACCATGAACGCCGAACCAAACGCCCCATCAGACGAGCCTTTATCAATCCAGGTGGAGATTGCGGACTGCTTCAATTATGCCTCGTGGCAAAATTCCGTCCCGCTGCTCAAGTCACTGGAAGTGCGGAATGGCTTTAATGAAGCGATTCGCGATTTGACGTTGTCTGTACAATCGTCGCCTGGATTTATTCGCCCGAAACAATGGGTCGTGGATAGAGTGGATGCGGGGTCGGAGATCGTTCTGCGCGATCGCGATGTGCAATTGGATGCCGACTACCTCAATGGACTCAACGAGGCTGAACGCGGGGCGCTTACGTTTCAGCTCACGGCAGGCGATACCGTTGTGGCCGTCGCAAGGAAGGAACTGCGAGTTCTCGCGCGCGACGAATGGGGGGGACTGAATTCCGGTGGGGAATTGCTGGCTGCGTTCGTGATGCCGAACGATCCGGCGATTGCCAAGGTACTCAAAATCGCTGGCGATGTCTTGGCCAAACACGGACACGATTCAGCTCTGAACGGTTACCAGTCACATGATCCTAGAAGAGCCTATATGCTGGTGGCGTCACTGTGGTCCGCAGTCGCTTCGAGTGGGTTGACCTATGCCAATCCGCCTCAAAGTTTTGAATTGGTCGGACAAAAGACGCGTCGCCCCGCAACAGTGCTGGCCGATGGACTGGCGACGTGCCTGGACAGCACGTTGCTGTTTGCCGCAGCGATCGAAGCGGTAGGATTAAATTCCGTGGTCGTGATGGTCGAAGGCCACTGCTTTGTTGGTGCATGGTTGGTTGAGAAGACACTATCGCATATTGTCGAGCGTGACTGCAGCGAGATCCGCAAAGCGATAGCTGCTCGCGAGTTGATTACGTTTGAGACGACGCTAATTACTGGACGGCCGCCGCCGCGCTTTGAGGACGCAATCAAGACGGCTGTGCAGGCGACGAGCGAAACGAAAGAGAACGAATACCAAGCGACCATTGACATCGCCCGTGCTCGGATGTCTCAGATCCGCCCGCTGGCTTCGCACCAAGCGGCAGCCTCTTCAGCCCACGCAGCCCAATCAGAAAGTGGACTGCTTCCTTTGCCGACTACTGGGGCGATCAGTACGCTCGCGCTGGAGGAACCTGATGAAAAACCGGCAACTCCCGAGGGCCGCATCGACCGCTGGCAACGCAAATTGCTAGATCTGTCGCTTCGAAATCGACTGCTGAACTTCAAACCCAATAAGCAATCAGTTCCAATTCTGTGTCCTGAAAGTTCCTTGCTAGAAGACCGACTGGCCGCGGGCAAGAAGTTACGTTTGATTTCACTGCCACAGGAAAACCCGCTCGGCGATCGAGACGCCGAGACACATCGCCAGCGAACCAATCAAGATTTGAATGTCGAGTTCGCTCGAGGCGCGCTGGATCGCGACGAAGTCTCTTGCCCACTGTCAGACCAAGAGCTGAGCGGTCGATTGACCACGATCTACCGCAACGTGCAAAACGATTTGTCCGAAGGTGGCTCCAACACGCTGTTCCTGGCGGTTGGATTTCTTCGCTGGAAGCAAAAGGCGGATGATTCCAAAACGTATCGTGCACCGCTGCTGCTAGTTCCGGTCAAGCTCATTCGCAAAAGCGCCTTGACCCCGTTTCAGTTGACGCTTCACGAAGACGATGTGCGTTTCAACGCGACGTTGATTCAATTGCTCAAGAAGGATTTTGATCGCGACTTGTCAACGTTTGAATCCGATTTACCGCGAGACGAAAGTGGCGTCGATGTTCCCTTACTCCTAGAGAGAATGCGGCGTGAAGTGCGTGACATCCCCGGTTTTGAAGTGATCGATGAAACGGCACTAGGGACGTTCTCATTTGCTAAGTATTTGATGTGGAAAGATCTGGTCGATCGTATTGGCAAACTAAAACAGAACCGCGTGGTTCGCCATTTAATCGATGAGCCCGACAAACCATTTGAATCGTCTTGCGGCCCAATTCCAAATCCGCAGCAGATCGACGTTCAGTTTGAGCCAAAGGACATTTACCATCCGCTGCCCGCCGATTCGTCGCAGTTGGCCGCCGTTATGGCTGCTTCGGTGGGCCAGGACTTCGTGTTGGTCGGACCACCTGGGACCGGTAAGAGTCAAACGATCGCTAACATAATCTCCCAGTGTCTGGCCGTTGGCAAGACGGTCCTATTTGTTGCCGAGAAAACTGCCGCACTCGACGTGGTGTACCGTCGATTGAAAGAGCATGGACTGGGCGATTGTTGTCTGGAACTGCACAGCAACAAAGCTGAGCGCCGAAAGTTTCTCGATCAACTCGATTCGACTTGGCAAAATAATCGTCGTGTCAGCCAAAATGAATGGCTGTCGATCAACGAGCGACTGAAGGTTCGTCGTGATGAGCTGAATGCGTATGTGGTCGCGATTCACCGAACGCATCCAAACGGCTGGACAGCATTTGAAGCGATGGGCACTTGCGTCAAAGGAGGCGATCGTCCAACGCCGACGCTGCAGTGGGCAGACACCGTCCAACATGACCGAGCTGCGTTTGCCGGACTTTCGCGCGTGATCGACGCGCTCGGTTTGACCTATGGCGCGATCGATCCCTCCAGTGCTTTGTCAGCTGTGAGAAAGACACAGTGGTCTGCGTCTTGGGAGCAAATACTACTCGCGCGGTGCGAGAAACTGCAAATCGTTGCAGCAAACTTGCGCGAGGCGTTTCAATCGTTTTGCTCGGCGATCGGAATCGCCCAGCGAGAGGACTGTTCGTTGGCCGAAATGGACGGACTGAACCAGTTGGCGAAGTCATTGGTCGATTGCGCTAGCGAGGACGTCCGCATTCTGTTTCACAAGCAATTTGCCAAATTGCCGGCTGCAAAGATGCAGCTCAATCGAGCCATCGAAACGTATCGAACGGCTCGCGCGTCCATTGATGCTGACTATACCGAATCGTTGGACACGATCCCGCTGGACGTGATCGACCAAAGTTGGCGAAAGGCGGCCGCGTCATACTTCCCGATGTCTTGGTTTGCCAAACGGAAGGTGACGCGATTATTGCAAACGTATGCGACCGGAGGCGTCGCGGACCCTGCACGCGACATTGCCGCGATTCGCTCGATTCGCGAGCAACTAGCAATTATTGCGGCCAGTCCACTTGCTGATCTGACATCTTACTGGAATGCGACCGAAACGGACACGACCAAAGTCGATAGTCAGTTAACCAAAGCAAAGGAGCTTCGTGGTGTGATTGTCGCTGCAGGAATGCTCTTCGGCGCGACCAACGAGATCTCGAAGTCAGTCCATCCGCACATCAATGGCCGTAGTGCCGACTCCGCTATTTTCATTGCGGCCCGGAAGTACTTGAAGGCAACGCAGTCATTTGTCGTCGATATGAAAGCATTTGCCGACGCCGCTGGTGCCATGCCGCTGACGAAAGACACGCCCAACATCGTCGACGTCTCGCTTTCAGCGGCTAGGCAAATTCAGACCCATCGCACTAACTTGCAACGCTGGACCGCTTGGTGCGAGGTCAGGAAAGCGGCTAAGACGGCTGGACTCGATCAGTTTGCCAGCGCGCTGGAAAGTGGCGAGCTAGAACCAAACGAGTTAACCGAAGCATTTCGGCTGGGCTACGCACGTTGGTGGATTCCCCGTGTAATTGACCACGACCAAATACTGAGATCGTTCCAGCGGTTCAAACATGAAGACGCGATCGCAGATTTTCGAGAATTGGATGAACAGGCGCGCGCAGTGGCTTCGCAGCGTGCAAAGCAATCCATTGCTCACGATCTACCCGTCGACGGTGTTCCGAAAAAAAGCGAACTAGGATTGCTGCGCCACCAGATCGGATTGACTCGGCCCAGCAAGTCAATCCGCGAAGTCATCAGTTCAATGCCCGAGTCGTTCGGCAAACTAGCACCGTGTTTATTGATGTCCCCCCTGTCGATCGCTCAGTATCTGCCGGCCGACCAAGCGCTGTTCGATGTTGTGATCTTTGACGAAGCATCGCAAATCACCACTTGGGATGCAGTTGGCGCGATAGCCCGTGGCCGACAAACCATCATCGTCGGTGATCCCAAGCAACTTCCGCCCACGAACTTCTTTGGGCGCGCCGACGACGATCAATCAAACGATGAGATCGAAGATCATGACAAGGACTTGGAGAGTATTCTGGACGAGGCCAAGGCGTCAGGATTGCCAACGTTGCAGTTGAATTGGCACTACCGCAGCCGCCATGAATCGTTGATCGCTTTCTCAAACTGGAACTATTACGGCAACAATCTCGTCACGTTCCCAGCAGCCGAGTCGCGAGACCGTGGAGTTTCCTTTGTCTATCCACCTGATTCGGTTTATGATCGTGGTAAGAGTCGTACGAACCGCAAAGAAGCTGAAGCAATTGTTCGCGAAGCCGTTTCGCGAATGCAACGCTGGCTTCAATTGCCCGAAAAGCAGCGTTTGACGTTTGGGGTGATCACTTTCAACAGTCAGCAGCAAACGTTGATTCAGGACCTGTTGGACCAAGCCCAGCGTGATTGTCCGGAACTTGATTGGTACTTCGCTGACGATCGAATCGAACCAACCGTAGTCAAGAACCTCGAAAATGTCCAAGGCGATGAGCGAGACGTGATGCTGTTTTCCATCACGTTCGGTCGCGACATTTCCGGCAAGAGTATCCCGCTGAACTTCGGTGCACTCAACCGTGACGGTGGTGAAAGACGTTTGAACGTAGCCATCACGAGAGCTCGCCAAGAGCTCATTGTCTTTTCGTCATTTAAAGCTGACGAACTCAATGCGGAGCGATCTAAGGCTCGCGGTGTAGCAGACCTGAAAGCGTTTCTTGAATACGCTGAAAAAGGCCCCGAGGCGATCGCGGCGAGAACCGAAGGTAGTGTCGGTGGCTTTGATTCTCCGTTCGAAGAAGCGGTGGCCGAGGCACTCGAAGGCAAAGGTTGGCAAGTCATACCTCAAGTCGGCGTGTCAGGCTTCCGAGTTGATTTGGGTGTTCGACATCCTGATAAGCCTGGCGCTTATCTGGCCGGCGTCGAATGTGATGGAGCGACCTATCACCGAAGCTCCGTTGCCCGCGATCGTGACAAAACGCGTCAAATGGTTCTTGAGAACCTCGGCTGGACCATCTTGCGCATCTGGTCGCCCGACTGGTGGTACGACGCAGCCTCAGCTACCGAAAAGCTCGGCCGAGACCTGTCGGACCTTCTCGAGCAGTCAAGGGCTGAACCATCGGCGACTTCTGGCCTGCTGGAAGAACCGACGAGTATCGAAACCGAACCAGTTTAGCTTGAGCCAAAGGTAGCATCATTAAAGTTACTAAAATCTGCCTCCTCAGCAGAATCTGTGGGTACATTCTGGCTCCGGTAGGTGACCGAGCGTGTGAAACAGCGCGATTTCGATGCCTTCCTTCGAGCGAAAGCC
>JAWXCH010000514.1:0-3224 GCA_034440595.1 Planctomycetota bacterium
CGTAATCGCTCACAGCCCGGTTTGATTTTGGGGAAGAATTGCTCTTCGCGCGGCGGCGAGAATTGGCGACACCATAGCAATGTCGCAGCCGCCCATTACGCCTGAGCAACTGGCCTCCTTGCCGCCTGAAATTCGGGCCTTGGTGCGGGCGATCATCGATCATTATGAGCAGCAACTGGCGGAATTGAAGGCCGAGTTAGCCGGGCTGAGGAAGACGCCGCAGAATTCCTCTTTGCCGCCCAGTTCCCAGCATCCGCATGCCAAACCGCCTGTCGCGAAGTCGCGTTCGAAAAAGAAATCGGGCGGACAGCCGGGGCATCCCAAACACGAGCGGACTTTGATTCCCACGGAGCAATGCAGCGAGGTCGTACCATGCCAGCCAGCAGTTTGTCGCCGCTGCGAAGGCCAGCTGACGGGGAACGATCCCGTTCCGCTGCGGCACCAAGTCTGGGAATTGCCTGAGATCAAACCGCTGGTCACCGAATACCAACTTCATCGATTTTTATGTCCCGGCTGCGGTGTCACGACCTGCGGCCGGTTGCCGCCGGGAGTTCCCGCCAGTCAGGCAGGGCCACGCTTGGTGGCTCTGACGGCATTGCTCATGGGCTGCTTTCGACAGAGCAAACGGCGAGTGGCCTTGTTTCTGGAGCAAGTCCTCGGTCAGCCTTGCTCACCGGGGTGGGTGGTCAAGTTGCAAAAGCAGGCCACGGCAGCGCTGCAATCGCCTTATGACCAACTCGCGAAACAACTGCCGACCGAGGATCGGTTGGGGATCGATGAAACGCCCACCAAGGAAGGTTCCGCCAAGGCTTGGCTATGGGGTTTCGTCGCCACCACGTACACGGTGTTTGCGATCCGCACGTCGCGGGCCGCTACGATCCTAGGAGACTTGCTCACCGAGCAGTTCTCGGGCGTGGTCAACTGCGATCGGGCCAAGATGTACTGGTGCTTGGGCCGGCTGCAATGGTGCTGGGCTCATTTGAAGCGCGACTTTCAGGCCCTGATCGATGACCAGGACCAACAAGTCAAACGGCTGGGCCGCGACCTGATGCGCCCCACGAAAGCGATGTTCCGCCACTGGGCGCGCTACCGCGACGGGACGATTACTCGCCGGGGATTCGAGCGCCTGATGAAACCCATCCGCCGCGAGGTGGAAGCACTTCTGCTGCGCGGGTTGTTCAGCGGCAATGCCCGCTTGATGGGCATGTGCCAAGAACTATACGACCACCGAGACTGGCTGTGGGCCTTCGTGGAAATCGAAGGCATCGAACCCACGAACAACGCCAGCGAACGGGCCCTGCGGCACGCCGTCATCTGGCGCAAATTGTCGTTCGGTACGCAAAGCGCCCACGGCAGCCGCTTCGTGGAGACCATGCTCACTGTCGTGGAAACCTGCCGACAGCAATCCCGTAACACGTTCGCCTTTATCACCGCTGCCGTCCAAGCTCATTTCTCACACCAACCCGCACCCGGACTCCTCATCGGCGCGTGAGCGATTACGATGTCACCTGCCGACGTCGTCACGGGACTAGCTACCTCGATCGACGTCGCCTCCACTCTGATTTTTCCCGATTGTGCGTTCAAACCATTGATACCAATCGTGACGTCATCCACTTCAGCAAAGAACTGGCTGCCACTACCAGCACTGGAGTCAGCGGACAAGGTAACCGTAGCGATTTCGAGCGGGTTGCTTGGACTGCCAATGCCTGCTGGGGCGACCATATCGAGGCTCGCCACGACAACATCGACGCTAGACAAATTACCATCAACAATCGCGCCGCTGGTGATGAGTTGTAGCATCGAAACCGGCGAAGACCTGTTAGTCAAATCGATACCCGCGGCAACAGTGATATCACCGCTCGTGGCACTCCCAACGCGTAGCAAGTCAGCGCTGAACAGATTGAGTTCCTCCGTACTTATACTAAACGCGTCGGACGCATTGGTGCCGAGATTAATAGGGCGGCCGGTTTGCACGGTCCCAAGCTGAATCAAGCTGTTACTGGAAATCGTTCCTTGAATGTCGACGTCAGCCGCGATGATTGAAACCTTCCCGCTGTCGGCGTCGATTGAGTAACCTTCTGCTAATGCAACTATTCCACTCCCATTTCCATCGCTGTCTGCCGTGAGTGAAATGGTGCCTTCGATCGACAACAGCGGACCATCCAAGCTAATGTCTTGCTTGGCGTTGAAAATGATGCTCCCCCCTTGCGTCGTCACACCGGCGTTGGCCGAGATCATTCCCGCACTTGCAATCAGCGATCTGTTCAGACCCATCGCCACTTTCTCGGCAATCGTGACGGCACCAAATTCTTTGCCAAGGTCGCCAATTCTCACTTGAGTAGTGAGGTCGGGAAGCGAGTTGACGGTAACATGGTCATCCGCGATTCCCGGAAGGAGAGTAAACGAGCCGGAAGGATTCGAGAAATCAGTTGGTGTAATCGTGATCCCACTGAGTCGAGAGAGTGAATTCCCTGCTGTTCCATCATCGCCCAGCACTACAGCATTTTGCCCCGCAGGTGGAAGATTGAAAACTGCCACCAAGGACGGGTTCGTATAAGTGAGTTGCTCCAGGCCCTGGTAGCTCACCGCACGAGAATTGCTGGTCACAGAGCCGCTCTGGTGGTCGGTGTAGTTGTATGTGACGAAACCGTAAATGGGTCCGTTGATCGTGAGCTTGTCACCAACACCAGAGGAAAGGCCGCCGTCGAATAAGAGACCCGCGGGAGGAGTTACTGGACCGCCCAACAATTCAACCGTCAGCGTATCGTTGCCCGCAAGGCTGTTGATGGTTAGCGAGTTTAATTGACCGAACGGTACCGACCACACGACCGAGCCATTAAGCGTTAACTGCAGATTAGCTCCACTATGCTTCAGCAGCAAAGTGTCGTCGTCGGAGGTTCCTTCGAGTATCGGATCTGCTTCCACAACCTGTGCCACAACATCATTGCCATCACCCCCGCGATAGGTGATTTGATAAGAGAGGTCGGACGACGGAATGTTTAGAAATCCAGCTTCTGGCAGACCACTGAACGTGCCGACGATAGCGTCCGTACCATCGTTGTTAACGACCACAAAACTATTGCCGACCGCTGGCGAATGACTGCCGCTCAGTACTAGATCGACGCCAGTCAAATCGACTCGGCCAACGACATTGAGCTGCTCATACTGCGTATCGAAGGTTGTGCCATTGATGGCGAAGACCAAGTCGCTGCCTGTGGTGAAGC
>JAWXCH010000515.1:0-4635 GCA_034440595.1 Planctomycetota bacterium
ACTTTATGCGAGCCAAGCGATCGCTCAGGGCTTTTCCTTGGACCAGATTACCAGGCCGACTTTCAATCTCTGCGAGTCGCAGCTTCGCGGTCGCGGTGTCAGCATCATCGTCAGGCGATAGAGTTGGCTTCAACAAAAATTCCGAAATTATAGTGCCTGCGTATTCGGAAAGTTCTCGCTCCAACATCTCCGCCTTTGCCAGTTCGGAAGCCGCCCCCTCAGCAAGATCGGCTATATCGCCTTCGACCTTCGGATCCAGTCGAACGACCGGAAATGCTGCAACATCGCCCGGATCAAGATGAGGAATCGACATGCCGTAGGCTTCGCGGATTAACAGCGGGCGTCCAAGTGTAGGGTGTGTCAGCGCCGTAAGAAGATATCCGGCTCTTGCCCCTTCCTTAGGTTCAATGCGGATCATGTCGTGGGAGAAAAATGTGTTCTCGTGCCATTCGGTGACGATCATTGCCGAACCGTTCAGTCCATAGACTTGTCCGGAGCAAGCCATAATCAGCCAACCCTTTTTGACAAAAAAACTCTCGTGCCCATCTTCGGGTCGAACGAGGATGCGCCTATGCGTGTACGGGTTTGTTGTAAATACGTCATCGGCACTAAGGTACGGAATACCGTTATCGCCATAATGCCTCTTAAATCTGTTTCCCCACCACACGCCAGAAGTAATAGCCCCAAGGAGGTCTTTTCTCTTGAAGCCTTCGATGATGGCTCGGACACGAGGCGTATGATAGGAACCCTCGAATCTGCGGCGACGTGAGACAATGTCAGATAGCCGAACACTAAAACCGTTTTCAGTAGCTGGAATGCTGGAGAGATTCAGAGCTTCTGAAAAGGTCGACTCAGCACTCTCCGTCATCGCTGCGGCTTTGTTGCGACAAGCAACGATTTCACCGACCCGCTTATTAAAGTCATCGGCAATTTCTTGCGACACCTCAGGAACGGGAAGCGTGGCAAGATGGTGTGGCTCGATATGGCGGATCACGCTTGCATACTGTGACCCGCTCATCATTGCCAATGCCTGCGGCGAACGCAGATAACCGTATATCCATCCGGATAGATGCATATTCACCGGTTCAACCCGCATGAAGTGATGCGAGATTATTGAATTTTCGTGGGCCTTGGTTGCGACGATCGCTCGACCGACCGTTGCAGACGCCATCACGAGAATGGTCCCTTCTTTTACCAGCCTTTCGTTCGCATTTTTGGTTTTGGCCATCGCAAGCCACTTCCGGGGCTTGGGCCGAACATCAAAGACCTGACTCGTATTTAGGTAGGGCACGCCATTTTCAGGAGATACGAGGACCTGCTTGATCCGGGGCGGCGCGACCGCCTTAGCCAACACACTGAACCGATCCCAGCCCGAAGTTTTCGATTCGATAGCTAAGCGAACTCCATATCCGTCCGTGAGGTAAGACTCCGCCTCCATCCGTCGCTGAGCATTGCGCATCAATGACACGCTCACGCTTCCGACGAGCGGCGTGTGCCAAGGCCATTCAGACGCCGCTTTAGCGGCGTCTGCCGCTACAGATCGTGCTGATACAGCCATTGACGGAATACCTCGGCAATTTGATGAGTGTTGTCGTCTAGAACCTTCTTTTGCATTTTGTGATTTGTGACCACGCGAACCCCATTTTCAAATTCCCAAACTTGCTTTTCGACCTCGTCGAACATCTCGTTGCCTTGAGCGTCGCGGACATACGTTTCCTGCCCTCGCTTGTCGTGACCTACGTGGTTTGCTACGGCCATGAAAATCTCATAGTCGCTAATCCGTCCCGCCGCCGTTTCTAAATCTATCTGTTCCTGAGTTTTCCGTTGTAAAATGAGTACGCTAGTTTGAATGCTCACGAACGGTTGAAATGTATCGGGATGCAAGTCAATGCTCGCAAGAATTTGAGTATTACGCAGAATCCATTCTCGCACGTAACCGAGGCCCGGCGAACCGAGGATGCCATCGGGAAGAACAATGGCGGCGCGGCCAACTCCCGGCTTCAAAAACTGTATGCAACGTTCAACGAATAAAATTTCGGGCGGCTGCGATTTCTGAAGGCCTTCGCCCTTTATCCATTGATCTGTTTTTTCGTCATAGGTCCATTTGTGCCCAAGATCATACTGCCCTAAAATACTTGGATCAGTGACTGGAATCTTAGAACCAAACGGAGGATTGGTAAAAAGCAATTCGACGCGCCCAAGGAGTTTGCGATCACGCAGGGCCTTATCGATCCAAAGCGTAGCTGGATTCTCCAGCGAATTTGCCTGATAAAGGCCGCCAGATCCGTCGTTGTTCATCACCATGTTCATCTTGGATGCCTTCACCAACTCGGGATTGAAGTCGATGCCGACGATGAATTTCTCTGCATATTTTGATATTCTGCTGCGAATTGCCTTCAACGCAGCAGCGTGATTATTTTTCCATTTCTGGCGTTCTTCGCGCTCAATCTTTCCGATTACATGATTCATGGCCGTAATTAAAAATCCGCCCGTTCCACATGCCGGATCAAGCACAAGCTGCTTTTCTCCTGGGTCAAGCATCTGCACTGCCATGCGACAAATATTGCGAGGGGTGAAAAATTCGCCACGATCACCACGCAGATTTGATCCTACAATCTCCTCATACGCGCGACCCTTCACGTCCACGTCGCTATCGAGCAAAGTGTACATCTGTAGCTGACTAACGATGTAGGTAGCTACCTTGGGTTCAAGGTCGATGTGTTCTTCTTGCTTAAAGATTTGCGGATACTCTTCCTTCACCTCCGCAAACAAAGCCTCGATGCGACCTTTCACCTTTAAAGCGCCGTTCAAGCTATGCCGCTCATTGGCCGCAGCATAAAACTCGATTTCCGAACCTTTTTCGTCGTGAATTTTACAGAAAATAATTTTCAGAAGCTCCCAGAAAGCTTGCGGCTTTTGGAGGCCTTGATTGCCGGCAATAAAATTGTGGCACCGTCGAAAGGTGAATAGAAGCGCATCTGACGTTGCAGGGTTCAGTTGATCGAAAGTGGGGCGATCATCTACGTCTTCTTTGCCATACCGTGGAAGGTCTGGCACTTCCTCCCAGAACCTCTTGCCGGCCTTTTCGACGCGGCGATAACAAACCCGCTCCACGCCGTTTATCCACATGCCAAAAATAGCGTTAGGGCAAGCGTCGAGATAGCTCTTTAGCTGACCTACCCCGTTATCTTTGTCGCCCATTTTGATCGTAGGTGCCTTACATTCCACAATGATGCGAGCGTGTTCTTGTACATGCGGCTTTTCTGCCGTGAAGATAACCAGATCGGCGCGCGGTTTTCGTGTGCCCATCTGGATCGGAAATTCGACCGCGATGTGTGCTTTCGGATAGCGATATTCGCGGACGAGCGACTTCGCGATTTCCTGTCGAACGTGCTCTTCAGGTGTCTCGGACCGCTGCGTCAGGCCATCGATAAAATCCAGCACCTTGCCTTGCTGGACAATAATTGCGACCTTCGGCTGGTTTTTCCCAGCAACTGCCAATGCGGTATCCATTACTTGGGCCTCCGCAGCATAAGCCGCTTACCCGTTATCTTTTGGATGCCGAACGCGGCGCGCGCGCCATCAGTCTCGTCCCGCGTGTTGTATTTGTAATCGAGTTCGGCAAGATAAAGCGAGAGGTGCTTGCGGCTAACTTGATGATGGGTGCCGTCGAGAGATCGTTTTGAGTTGCCGAAAAATCCTTCGGCAGTGTTTGTTGTCGCTAACCGACCAGACACGTCATGCCGCACATACTCTTCGCGGCTGTGGTTCACCACGTCGTGAGAGGCAAAATACTTGCCCGGTTTTTTATAGACTGGCGCTTCGTCAGTATTTAGCTGCGCAGATTCCGCAACGTGTTGCTTAAGCAGACGACCAAGCACGTCGCCGCTGACCTTCTGAACCACTTGAGAACGGACCCGACCGCCACGCTCCACCAGTGACACAACCGCCGTCTTATTACCCGTATATCGACGACCCATACCGCGCTTCACGCCCCCGATGTAGGTTTCGTCGGCCTCAACGATTCCGTCAAGCTTGTCGGCGGGCATGATGTCTTGAAGGGCAAATCGGATGCGGTGGCACATGAACCACGCAGAGCGATAGGAACCGATCTCAAGTTGGCGCTGAAGCTGAAGCGCGCTCACTTGCGTCTTGCTCGCACACATCATGTAGAAGCCGATCAGCCATTTGTTCAACGGAATGTGTGAGTCCTCGCAAACCGTCCCTACCGTCACCGTGAAGCCCTGAAGGCATTCGGCGCACTTGTAGAGACCGGCGCGAATTTTCTTGGCAGGGTTAGGTGTCACCTTGTAGATGCGGGCCTGATCGGCATTGCTACAATGCGGGCAGATTGGACCGTTAGGCCAACGCAGCTTCTCGAAATAGTCGCGGGCGGCCTCTTCGGTCGAGAACCGTTGAGCGATCTGGATTAGGGTAAGATCGCCTTGTGGGTTTTTGCCGCTCGCCGGCTGTTTTTGCTTGCTTGCCATAACCGAATCGTACATGACGGACTGGTATTGTCAAGTGCATAATCGCCAAGCGATTGATCAAGGCCACGCCGACGCTGGAGGGGGCGGGCGTGCACCTGCGCCGCGCCTTCGGATTCGGCAACACCTCGGATTTCGATCCTTTCCT
>JAWXCH010000516.1:0-5672 GCA_034440595.1 Planctomycetota bacterium
GATGAGAACTAACTGCCGTGAGGGTGTTTTCCCCTCTCGGCCAAGGCCGAAATACCGACCAGTCCCGTGCCAGAGCCATAGCCCGGCGGGGATCGTGATGGCCCCGAACAGCCAGAGATCCCAAATCTCTGAGCCGTGGCGAAGCATATCGCCCGCGTCGCCAATACGATCTAGCGAACCGAAGCCGATGTAGGCCCCATTGGCAATCCAGCAAAAACCGGCAAAGAAGCGAAACCACGGTTCGGCAGGCAATTTCAGTCCCCGTGCAATCAGCCACAGCACTGCCGGCAAGGCAGTGCCAAACAATGGGCCGCCCCAGACTACGATCCAGGGTCGTGGGTTATGCGACAGATCCGTCCGCGAGATCGCCAAAGGGTGGAGTACGACCTTGGAGACGCTCCCTCCGGTGGACCAGCCGGCCAGGACGTGCCCTGCCTCGTGGATGGCCATCATTCCTAGCCAGCAAATCACCAGAGTCGCTACGATGTGAACCGCGATAAGCGTGTTTTCCGGGAACCGTTGCATCTCTGGCCTTTCCTATAGGCTCTGCCGATTACAATGGAAGCACTGGATCGCGGTATGCGCTTCCTGGCCACCAAGGGCAAACTGGCTCCTCCATGATAACACGCCTGAACATTTTGCACCGTTCGGATTTTGCGCATCGCCTGCAAAGAGTGTTGCCTTGGCCTGTATTGGTACTTACCGTTGCTACGTTGCTGAGTGCGGGTTGCGGCGCACCGGCTGAAACGAATGAGGCAGACAACACGGTCGTCACGCCGTCGCCGCCCGTGGCAAAGTCACTCGTCGTGCGCCCTCCGCCAGTGGCAGCGGGAAAGACCGAATCTGGCAATACAACCGCCGACGGTACGTCAAACGGTGCTACATCTAATGAACCGGAGCGCTCTACTGATTCGGATTCGGCAGAAACCGCTCCGCTAGCGCCGCGGCCGGTTGTGGAGTTCCGCCCGCTTGATCGACGGGCTGCTGAAGCGATGGGAATTCGCATCCTCTCAGGCAAGCATTTAGAGCTATGGACGGATGTGCCGAGCAAGCCAGAAGTGGACGAGCTGCCACAGATGTTTGACCAGGCATTTCCGCAATGGTGCCGGTATCTGGGGATCGACTCGAGCAAGCACGACGACTGGCGCGTGCGCGGTTTCTTGATCGAAGACAAGGAGCTGTTCCGTACGGCAGGGCTGCTGCCTCGCGACCTACCTCGGTTCATCAATGGATTTGCGCGACCGCCGGAATTGTGGCTGTATAACCAATCGAGCGATTATTACCGCCGGCATCTGCTGCTGCATGAAGGGGTACACAGCGTGATGTTCATGCTGCAAAACAGCAATGGGCCACCCTGGTACATGGAGGGGATCGCGGAACTACTGGCGACGCACCGACTAAAGAACGGCCAGTTGCAGGTCGGAGTGTTGCCACAGAATGCTACGGAGGTTCCTAAGCTTGGCCGCATCGAGATCATTCAGACCGATTTTGCCAGGCAACTGGGGCGCTCGCTGGCTGAGGTATTGGCCTATGATAATCGTGCTCATTTGCAGAACGAAGCGTACGGATGGTCGTGGGGGGCAGTTGCGTTTTTGGATGGACACCCGCGCTATCAAAACCGCTTTCGCAAGTTAGTTCAGCAAAGCGCCAGCGGAGAATTCAATGCTGTCCTACTGAAACTCTACCAGGGAGATCAGCAGCAGATCGCGCTGGATTGGTTGGATTTTGTGGCCAGCATTGATCACGGTTACGACTTTAGGCGGACATGGATCGAGTATCAGGCTGGAAAGCCGCTCACGCCGGAGCGGAAGCGAGCTATCGTTCAGGTCGCCGCCGATCGCGGCTGGCAAGGGAGCGGTGTACAGCTCAAACAAGGGGAGCGCTACCGGATCGCAGCGCGGGGAGAGTATCAGATCGCCAATACGACCAAGCCTTGGATCAGTGAACCGAATGGCGTGACGATTCGTTATCACAACGGTCGGCCGCTCGGGTTGCTAATGGGAGCGATCATCCCCGATGAGTCGAACGGCGGTGCGACTACTGCTGCGACTGAACAGATAGCCGTGGCCAATGATGACATCGGGACGTTTATGAAACCGCTAGAGATAGGACTCAATACGACGTTTGTGGCACCGCGTACCGGAACGCTTTATTTGCGAATCAATGATTCGGCGGGGGAGCTGAAAGACAACGTGGGTAATGCCGAGGTGGCGATTGTGAGGATGGCGGAATGATGAGTACTACCGCGTGATATACTGCATCAGCGCCTGATTGAAGACTGTGGAGTTTTCCATCGGGCTCATGTGGCCTGCGTCAGGAACGACCAGCCAATTCACAGTGGGGATCAGATCCACTAGCCCTTCCATTTCCGCCGGCGGTGCCAGAGCATCCTCTTCGCCGACCACCAGCAGCGTTTCTGCCGGAATCTGTGAGAGCGATTCTGTCATATCCTCACGCGTGCGCAGACCGTGCAGCGAGGCCAGTACACCTTCTGGACTATTTTGCAGAATCATCTGCCGAAGTTGTTCGACCAATTCTGGCCGCTGGTCCTTGGTCTTTTGACTAACTAGCTTTGGCAGCATGGCATCGGCCGCGGCGCTGACTCCTTGCTCGCGAATTTGTGCGGCCAGCTTCATTCGAGCCGCCGCCTGTTCGGTTGAATCTGCCACGGCACGCGTATCGCAAGCGATCAACGCCAGCAACCGGTCGGGGTACTTTTGCGTGAACTGCCAGCCGATGTAGCCGCCCATTGATAGCCCACAAAAGATGACCTGATGGTCAATGTGCAGCGCGTCCAACAGACGATTGAGATCATCGGCATGGTGTTCCATGCTGACCACTGGATCGCCCGAGCGATCGATCGTAGGAACCGCACCGAGGGGGGTTCGACCTAGGCCACGCAAATCCGGAACAATGACCCGACAGTGTGGAACGAACTCATCGAGTTGCGCGCGCCACATGGTGTGATTGAGCGGAAAGCCGTGGACCATGAGCAGCGGTACGCCCGAGCCTTCGTCCAGAACCTGCATGTCGATGTCGCCGATATGGACGCTTTTCATGGTAAGAACTCCTGCGTAAGGTTATGGCGCGGAAAGGACTGAAGACGAGCGGACTCGATTGGGGGCCTTTGGCCCAGGGCCTGATAGTGCAACTCATGTGCCGCGAATGTGGCGAATAACACTCTCAGCGCGACGGCCGGCGGGTACCGGCCTGATCATGTCCCTTTTGCGGGCGATTCCACATTGCCTTCGGTTTTGGCACGCTCGGCGGCGTGTTTGAATCGAGTCAGGGCACGGCCAATTTCTTGCGAATGTGGCTCCAGAGCGACCGCCTTGGTCTGAACTTCCACGGCCTTAGCAAAATCTTTCTTGGCCGCATAACAGTGCGCCAGCGTATCCATATAACCGCCCGAGCTAGGTTCACTTTCGATCGACTGCTGCGACATTCGCAGTGCCTCGTCAAAATCTCCCTCCGTGTTGGCAATCAACCAGGCATATTGATTCTTTGCCATGTTTTCATAATCCTGTTCGGAAATCTTGTTTCTGAATTCATTTGCCACAGATTGAATCTTCTTCATGATGGAAGCACGTTGCTCTTCGGTTTGTTCAGGCAAACGATACAAGGCAATCAACACGTCTGCGTTGTTATATTCGTGATTGAGGGACTGATCTAACAACTCTCGCTCCTTGACACGATCGACCGTCGGCTGTCTGGCCAGGTGCTTGGCTTGATAGAAGTAAATCCGCGAGCGAAAAGGAGCAGGGTTGATTCCGAACGCGCCGCGCGCAAAACGCATCAACTCCTTATTCTGCTCTAGCGACGTGATCAGATCCTGCAACGTGTCGGCTGCTTCTTGATATCGCTCGTGGTCAGCCTGGATCTCGGCCAGCATATTCCGCGCCAGCAATCGGAACGGACTCACCCGGGCATCGAAAGGCCCCTCGACTGGTTTCGGTCGCGGCTCTTCTTGATCCTCTGGGAGCAGGGCGCGCCGCTTTGGCGGGGTGGCCTTTGGTGGCTCTGCTGCTGGATTGTAGGCAATCACCCACTTACACTCTTGTTCGCACCAATCAAAAAGCCCGCGCTTTTTCAGCCAATCGGCCATAACGATATGATGCTCGGCATTGTCTGGATTCAGTTTCAGCGCCTTAGTCACCAACTCGTTGGCCTGATCTGATTTTCCTTGTTCCTTCCGAGCCTTTGCCAACATATATAGCATTTGTCCGTTGCTGTCGATCTGCTTACCCTGGTGACTGGCGATCGCATCGACCAATGTCCAGTACTTGTGCTGGATCGACCATTCGAGCAAACTTTGCAACGACTCGCTGGTGCTCGATTCGTGTTTCAGAATCTGATCCAAGGTGACCTGAGCCGGTGCCTGGGCGTTGGTTTCCGTTAGCATGACCCATTGCTGACGAAGCAATGCCGAAACTATCACGCGTTGAGCATCGGTGGGAAATTTTTCAAAGAGCCGAATTTCGTCGTCCAGCAACGCCTGCCAATCGCTTACCGATTGCGTTGGATTGATCGGATAACGTGCATAAACTCTGAGCCATTTTGCCGAAGGGCGGCCACTCAGCGCCAGCTCGCGCCGGATGATGTCGCTGCGCGATTGCCAGCGGTCCGTCTCAACACGCGGCAGATTCAGTACCAGCAGGGCGGCACGTTTCGAGATCTCGGTCGATGGCTCGAACCGTACCACGCGACAAATCGCACTCAGCCCGGCGTCATCGGGCATGGCTGCCAGCGTTTCTAATTTCGATAGCCGTACGCTTTCAGTGGCATTGGCGTAATCGGTCAGCTCCTGACGCACGGACGCCGCATCGTCGGCGCGGATCCAGTCGATCCCAATTTGATGCACCAGGTAACGTGCGCGGTGGGCGATTTCCAGATCGCGATGATTCTCGGCCTCGGTCAAGGCATCAAACGCCACGGCGCCCAGTTCGGATAATTGCTCTTGTGCTCGCTGCCGGATCGGGTAGTTGAGATTTCCGAGTTCCTGAATCAGTTTGGCCACGCGCGCGGCCATTTTTTTATCTTCTTCCGAAATGTCGTCGGCGATGGATTCGGAGTTGTCGCTACTCTTGCCCGCAGAGACATTCTTGGTGACATCCGCAGAAGGTGCGGCGCTACTTTGAACGGCCGCTAGCGCCAGCCATAGAATGGCCAATGTAATGACGGCAGGCCAACGCGACAACGGGGCCAAAATCTGCCGAAAACCGGCGGAGTAGAATATTGCAAAGAAACGGTGCATGAATACCTCTTTAGCGAGGATGGCATCTCAAGCAATGCAATGGCTCAAGCGTGCCGCCAGATCGGTCCATGGTCTGCCCGCGAAATTGTGCGGTACCTTTAAGGATACTCGGACTGCGCTTTCCAAGGCAAGATTGGTCCGGGGGGCAAAACCGCCAGAAACGGCGATAAACGTGAGAAACACACCTCGATTTCTCAGGGAATCTTCCAAAAAGGCCGAATCATGCCGCCGGGGGTTCGATGCCAAAATCCTCAATCGTTAGCAGACTGTCAAAACGGTAGCCACGGTCGGTAAACGCCTGCCGGCCACCTTCCATGCGGTCGATGATGGCGATCACGCGCGAGACTTTCAGGCCAAATTCCTCAACCCGAGCGATAGCGTCGAGCGACGATCCGCCGGTCGTGACGACATCTTCCAC
>JAWXCH010000517.1:0-11900 GCA_034440595.1 Planctomycetota bacterium
CACCCCGGTAAAACTCAATCGGCAGCAGTCGGCGATGTTGCCGATTGTGAATGAAAAGGTCGAAGGGGAGAAGCTTTCGATCTATAACCAGCGCGTGCACGCCAAGCACCCGCTCAACGGGTTGAAGTTGAAGAACGCCACGAAGCTGCATCTCATGCAAGGCCCGATCACTGTGTTTGATGGTAACGTCTACGCGGGCGACGCACGGATAGAAGACCTGCCACCGGGTAGCGAGCGGCTGGTGAGCTATGCGATGGATTTGGATACGGAAGTGGCTCCTGAGCAGCAGAAACACGAGAACAACTTGATGACCGTGAAGCTGGTCAAGGGAACGCTAAAAACAAGTCACAAGACCACGCGCGAGCAGTCGTTCATTGTGAAGAACTCGGGGGACAGTGAGAAAAAAGTGCTCATTGAGTACCCGTTGGATTCAAATTGGACGCTGATTGCTCCAAAGGAGCCAACCGAGAAGACTCGCGACTTGTATCGCTTCGCCGTGCAGGCCAAGGCGGGCAAGGCGGAGACGCTCACGATCAAGGAAGAGCGGATCAACCGCCAGAGCATTGCCGCTTCCAATCTCAATGAGACCAGCATTCTATATTACACCAATAGCAAGGTGGTCAGCGAAGAAACCAAAAAGGCGCTGCAAGAAATTGTGAGCCGCAAAAAAGAGATCCAGCAACTAGCTCAGCAACAGAACAACAAGCAGCAGCAGATTCAGGCGATCGATCAAGAACAGAACCGCATTCGCCAAAATATGAATCAGCTCGACCGCGCCAGCGAACTGTATAACCGCTACGTGAAGAAATTCGGCGAACAGGAAACCAAGATCGAGACGCTGCGCACTGAGATCCAGGATTTGCAGAAAAGCCAGCAAGAGAAGCAAAAAGCCCTGGATGAATTCCTGATCAACTTTAGTGAAAAGGAATAGCACCGCGTGACAAGGTGGAAGAATTTTAGCCGCGACGCGCTAGCGGAGCGCGTCGCGGCGGTGCGAATCAATTTCACCCGCTCTGGCAGTTCAATTTTTCACCGCAAAGGACACGAAGAAGCGCAAAGGGGCTATAACCACAAATTATCCTGTGAATCCTGTTCATCCTTGTTTTAAAATTGAACAAGGATGGACTGGATGAACAGGATACGGATTGCAATAGGCAATGGATTGAGTTGTGTTGCGGGCTGCCGGCCTGCAAGGATTCTGAATTGACACGGAATGTATTCTAACCAACAGGGGTTATCTATGAACGCTCGTTCACTGCTGATTGTGGCTGTTCTCGTAGGCGCTGGCGTCGGTGCCAATCATCTGCTCTTCGGCGACGCACCGGCACCAATCGATCTGAAGACGCTGCAACGGCTGACGGCGAACAATCTGGAAGAGCAGTTGAAGCTGTTTGAGAATGAGCGTGCACGGACTCGCGCAATTCTGTTTCAAAGCCTTGCTGACGAAAATCTAGAGGTCCGCTGCGCTGCGGCATTCTTATTGGGATACTACCGTGACGAAGATGCGGTCCACAGTCTTGGCCAGCACCTAACCTTAGAGTACAAATCTGATCGTCTGTGGAAGCGACTGCCTCGCTACGGTACATACCCCGCCGTCGAAGCACTCGTTCGCATTGGCAAACCGTCCGTGCGCGAGATGTTGCGGATTTTGGAGACGAGCGACGACGCGCATGAGCGTGCGCTGGCAGCACGTGTGATCTACTACGTCGAAGGAGACGACCTGGCCCGGCTGGTGGTCGGCTTTGCTGCTGAGAGACAAAAGGATCCTGCAAAGAAAGAAAAGCTGCTGGCAGCGATTCCGTTGGTGCGTGGGGGTGAGTTTCCTGCGGGACCGAAAAACGCTGCTCCGGTTGAGAAATAGTTATGGTGCGGGCTGCCAGCCTGCCAGCGGACCTAGACCGTTCGAAATACAGAAACCTATCGGAGACCCGTACGATGCTAAAAGGATTCAAGCTGACCAAGCACTTGTTGATCGCAATCGTGGCGCTGGTTCTGTGCAACCGCGGCGCGGCAACTGCCGAAGCCTGGCTCTCGTTGGAAGCTTATGTTCGTACGTGTGTCTTGATCGTCAAGGCGAAAGAGGTGACTGAAAAGGATGGGACCAAGGCTTTTCATGTCGTTGAGACCTGGAAAGGGAAGTACGATCCAAGGAATTTCAAATACCCTTCAAAGGAAGGGGGATTCTATAATGGTGGATTTCCGCATGGCCTGACTAAGCTGGCGAATGAACAAGAAGTGGTCTTCTTCTTCACAAAGCCAGACAACGAATCTGGATTAATTGACAGCCATAGTACCGCTTTTCCAGTGGTCGATAGCAAGCTGATCTATGCCAGCACGAACCCGGGATACCGCCAGGAATTCACACTCGACAAGTTCAAAAGCGAAATCCTACGGCTCCAGGAGAAGCCGCCGCGCAAGTACAACGTCGTCGTGCCAGACTTTACTAAGGCCAAGTATCCCGAAAGCGATGAGGCAGTCAACGATGTCAGAGACGCCTACGCGAATATCACCAAGGATCTACTGAGTCAACTAAAGGAGAGCAAACTAACTGCAGAACAGCAGTGCTATGTAATCTATCTATTGGGCGAATTACGTGCCGAGAATTCAGTCGTTGAACTGGTGAAACGAATCGACTTTCGCGCGCCAGTGGCCGATCCAGGGCGGAATTGGGGAGCTCAACGTAGTCGTTGGCACGAGTACCCTGCGGTTGAGGCGCTAGAGAAGATTGGACGACATTCTGCCCATGCGATTCTGGACGCTGCGCGTCAGCCTCAGTCAGAATTACGGCAACAAAAGATGGCCCAGACACTGAAGAGCTTGTCCGGGGTGGAACTCGCGAATGATCTGACGGAGCAATACATTAAGCAAATCAAGGATCCTGCGGAAGTAGAACGGCTGCGCGCAGTGCAAAATCTCATTCAGCCTCCAAAGGCTCAGTGATATGCCGCAACTCGCGGCAATCGAACATTCCTCCCTTTGCGCCTTGGCGTCTTTGCGCGCACTCCTGCCTTTGCAAGACGAGGAATACACGCCAAGGCGCGAAGCCGCAAAGGAGCATGGTCGATCCGCGTTTGCAGTTCGGTTGATTACCATAAAGGGCACGAAGAAGCGCAAAGGAAGAAAACCTTCATCCTGTGAATCCTGTTCATCCTTGTTTTTAAAATTGAACAAGGATAGACAGGATGAACAGGATATGGATTGCGACAAGAACTCGTCCCGCGGGCCGCCAGCACGATCGAATTGATCACCGTCCCCGAGATTATCGAAGAATAGTAGCGTTCGGGTATGCGGTGGATCGTCAGAGAACGAGCGGTAATTTTCTGAGGCTCCTATTCTGCCCCCCGCGGCTGGATAGCTGCGGCTACACTCTCGGGCAGCCCAACGATACAATGCGCGGCGGCGGAATTGGATTTCTAACACTGCTTGCAAACCGTTGTCTCAATCTCCGAAGGAATCACGACGATGGCACTAATCGATGCGTGGGCCGCCATTAAGGCGAACAGTAAATTCGTTCGACAGCAGATCGACCTTGGGCCGCTGGGAGACGAAGAAGTAGAGGTCCAGGTCGAACATTGCGGGCTATGCCACTCGGACCTTTCGGTTTTGAAGAACGACTGGCGAAACTCAACCTATCCTGCCGTGCTCGGCCATGAGGCAGTTGGTCGGATCGTGGCGGTTGGTCCCGCGGCCAAAGGATTGAAAGTTGGACAGCGTGTTGGCGTGGGCTGGAACGTAAATAGCTGCATGCATTGCCGCCAGTGCATGTCCGGTGCACATCAACTCTGTTCAAACGTGCAGGCGACAATTATCGGGCACAGCGGCGGATTTGCCAGCCGCGTCCGCTCGCATTGGGCCTGGGCCATTGCACTGCCCGAGGGGATCAATGTTGCAGAGTCAGGGCCGCTGTTGTGCGGTGGCATAACGGTTTTTAATCCGTTGGCGATGTATGCCAAACCGACCAGCCGCGTTGGCGTCATCGGCATTGGTGGGCTGGGTCACATGGCTGTCAAATTTGCCGCCGCATATGGCTGCGAGGTGACGGCGTTCACCTCCAGCGAAAGCAAGTTCGACGAAGCGCGCGGGTTCGGCGCGCATCATGTTGTCTCCAGTCGCGATCCCAGGGCGATCAAAAAACTGGCCGGCTCGCTCGATCTGCTGATCTCCACCGTCAATGTGCCGTTGGATTGGAACGCACTGATCGGCACGCTGGCCCCCAACGGACGGATGCACGTCGTTGGTGCCGTATTGGAGCCAATACCTGTCGCGGCATTTGCGCTCATCATCGCTCAAAGAAGCGTTTCTGGCTCCCCCACCGGTTCGCCAATCGACATGCTCAGGATGCTGGACTTTGCGGCGCTACACAACATTACTCCGCAAACCGAACATATGCCGATGAGCCAGATCAACGACGCCTTTGCACGCCTGGAAGCCGGTAAGGCACGCTACCGCATTGTGCTGGACGCGGATTTCTAGAATTTCGTCGCCCCCTATCCCTGTCGATCAACTGCAAAAAATCAACCGATTGCAATGACCGGCTGACTCTTCGCATGGTAACCGGTTGAACGTCTGGAGCTATTTTGAATCGGGGATGACTTTGACATCATAGACATACTGTCCATCGCTGCTCACGCAAAGCACGGCACGCGATCCGTTCTTCCGAACCAGTGTTACACAGTTGCGGGCTGTGAAGTCATGACAGAAGTCGCTACGCCTTGCGGAACCATTTTGGATTGGGGGGCAGGCCGGTGAATTCCAAAACGATTCCATCATCCGCAGGAGAAAAATAGCGGTTGGTGATCTGTGTCAGTACATAGGCTGGCAGCTCCACCGCACTGCACAGCAGCAAGTACTTGCCCGCGTCGAGAAACTTGAGTTTGCTTTCGGCGATCAATTTTTCAAAATCAATCGGCGTTGCCAGCTCCTGTCGGATCAGATCCTCCAGGATATCCATTTGTATTTCAGACATGCCAGAGTGCTTGGCGACCATGCTGCGGTACAGTTCCGCTTCCACCGTGCAACTGACGCACAGCTTAATGCGTCCTGTTTGCATGCAGGATTCACAGCAGGGGACATTCTTGCCGCAGGAACAGTGCAAAGTCCCGATCTTACCGTTGCCATCGCACACACACTGAATATAGCTATTCAGGTGAGTGACAAAGTACCCGTACGGAACCTTGGATACCCCTGGTTTTCGGCTACGCAATTTCGCCACACGGTCATTGACCGTTTCGGTAATCATCGGCTTTCGTCATTGAAATAACTCGTGATTGGTCATGTGTTGTCAGCTCAAAATGCAAAAGGAGCCTCAGAAATTTGCACCCCTCCAGGCAGCTTGCGACCGCGATTTCAATGATGCAACCCCAAGAAACTCCCCATTGGTCTGTGACCATTGGCCATCGCCTTTGCCTCACTCGTGGTGTTATCAATAAAAAAGTCTAGCTTGCATAGAGAAGTTTCTGGTATTTGACAATTTTGCGGTATACCGCAGGCCGACTAGTCGTGTGAAAAGTGTTGCTAATTCACAACAAATGAGGCCTATTCAAGTTGAATTCATCGGAGCGGAACACTCTACCAGCAGAATCGTTTTTCTTCGCGAGTCTCCGCGCACTCAGAAATAACTTAGAATCGCGACTTCGACCACCAGTAATTACCCCATTACTTGAGCCTGCTATCATCAAGGCCCTATAGAAGAGTCCAGCACGTAGATTCTGAGCGATTATCAGTTGCGAAACATCGACAGAAAACAGGAACGCTTCACGGCTGGCATCCGAACTAAGGTACTGAAACGGTTACGTGGCAGGACGCGGGATTTGATCATGCAATCCAGTTGACGATTACACATGCAACCAGCGAGACTTCACTTGGCCATCGGTGCCACTTGCACCGCCTGGCCTTCGCGGAGTGTGCCCGGCTGTTTCAAAACGACCAGGTCATCTGGTCCCAAGCCGGACAGTATTTCAACTTCGGTTCCGGCACGTAGCCCGAGGCGCACCGGTATTCGGCGAATCTTACCGGACTGAATGCTGGCGCAGAATGTTTCATCTCCCTCACGAATGATTGCCGTCATCGGCAGCGTGAGTGCATCCGCGCGTTCATCTAGCTGAATCGTCACCGTTGCAAACATGCCGGGCCGCAACAGTCCCTTGGGGTTAGGAACGTCGATCTCGGCCCGCAGTGAATGATTGGAGTCGGACAAAGTCCAACTGGTCCGCTCCACTTTGGCGGTAAGATCTTCTCCGTGCATCGCCTGCACATGGATGTTGGCCGAATCGCCAGCATTGACGTGCGAGGCCTCCAGCTCTGGCACATCGACAAAGATGCGGACGATCTCGGTGCGTGCCACGACCAGCAGCGGTTGGTTGGTGCCGCCAGTGGCAGGCGACACGTAGTGGCCGGTATCGACCGTTCGCCGCGTGATGGTGCCATCGTAGGGTGCTTTGATCTCGGTATATCCGAGCATGGTTTTCGCACGGGCTAGCTCGGTTTTTGCAACACGCAGCCGAGCTTCAGCGGCCACTTTATCTGCCTCAGCCCGAACAACGTTCGCTTTTGCCTCGCCAAGTCCCTTTCGAGCCGACTGCGCTGTTGCCGCGACTTCTTGAGTCGTGGCCTCGGCCGCGTGCATCTCGTTGAGCGTCTCTTCGGCTAGTTTTTTGGTGACGGATCCTTTGTCAGCCAGTTCCTTGATTCGAGCGTACTCAGACTTCCACCGTTCTAGCTCAGCTTCCGCTCGGGCAATACCAGCTTCCTTTTCGACGATTCTGGACTGCGCGGTTTCCACCGCCGCTTTATTGGCTGCGGTAATGGCCTCGGCCTGTTTGACTTCCGCCTCAGCCTGCGCGACCAAGGCCTCTCGCCGTTGTAGGTCGTCTTGCAGTTCTGGTACCGATATCCGCACCAGCAACTGATCCTTCTTGACGGTATCGCCAATATCGACCAGTAGCTCCTGGACGTAGCCCGCGACTTTGGAAAACAGCGGTGTCTGCTCAAACGCCTCAATCTTTCCTGGCTGCGTTGTTGTCAGTGTGAGCTTCTTTCGCACTGGCTTGGCCGCCGTCACCTCAATCGTTTCAATTTCCTGCACTGTCGGTTGTGCAGGGCGTGCGCAACCGATCTCAACCGCTGCAACCAGACAGATGAGTAGCGGCATATATTTAAATGGAATGCGTTGTTTCATATTCTAGGTTTCCAGGCCGCCAAGCGATGAATCGGCGGACGAAGTGAAGTGAGCACTTTGCGGGTCGGTCGGGTCGAGTGATGCGGAATTTGACCCTGCCCGCTTTTGGATTATGGCAAAAACACTAGGGAGGATAAATAACGTCGCTACAGTGGCCGCGGTCAGTCCCCCGATTACCGCTCGCCCCAGCGGAGCATTCTGTTGACCTGCTTCTCCCAGTCCCAATGCCATCGGCAACATACCGGCAATCATAGCCGAGCTGGTCATCAATACGGCTCTGAGACGACTGGCAGCGCCGGTGACGGCTGCATCGTTGGCCGCTTTTCCTGTACGCCGCGTTTCTTCAGAGAACGTGACCAACAGAATGGCATTGGCCATCGCTACCCCGATCGCCATGATCGCACCGACAAAAGATTGAATATTGAGCGTGGTACCGGTGATCGAAAGCATCAACAACACCCCCGCAATCACAGCCGGCACCGTGGACACAGTCACCAATGCCAGCCGAATCGATTGAAAGTTCGCCATCAGCACCAGAAACACCACCAGAATGGCCACGGCCAGGCCAACCGTCAGACCGCTCATCATTTCCTTCATGGGGACAATCTGTCCGCGAACTTCGATCTTGACCCCTTGCGGTGGATCCCCGGCCCGTTTGATCGCTGCCTGCACCTGGCTGGCAATTTCGCCCAGGTCTTGATCGTAGATATTGGCTGTGAGCGTTACCTGGCGCCGCATGTTGTACCGATCATATTGGCCTGGCATCGAGCCGGGCTGCAATGTTGCCACGTCGCGCACCAATACCTGACCATCAGCCGTCTTGCGTATTGGCAACTGCGAAAGATCCTCCGCAGACTTGATGGTTTGCACCCCTTCGTCCGGCGACCGTAGCACCGGGCGCGGTACTTCGACCTGCACCTGATATGCGATGCCGGATTTCGGATCGGCCCAGTAGTTTGGAACGACAAAGCGACTGGAAGAAGTCGCCATGGTCAATGCACGCGAAATATCTGATTGCGTCATGCCGGACAATCCGGCCTTTTCACGATCGATCTGAACATCAATCGTGGGATAATCCATCGATTGTCCAAACTGGATATCGCGCAGCGGCTTAATCTTGGCCAACTCCGCTCGGATCTTCTCCGCATGGGCACGACTCTCGGCCAGGTTGGGTCCACTGATTGCAATTTCAATCGGCGTTGGCGAGCCGAAGCTCATCACCTCGTTGACGATGTCCGAGGGTTCAAACGAAACGCGCAAATCGGGCATTTCTTGCGCAACACGTTGCCGGAGGCGCTCCTTTAACTCCTCCACTCGGATGCCACTCTGCTCTTTTAGTTCAACGTAAAGGATCGCCTCCTCCGGGCCACGCGACCACTGATAAACTGCATTGACAGGAAAATTCGAGTGAATCATTCCGACATAGCCGAGTGTTAGCGCAACATTTTGCTCCCCAACTTCTTCTTTCACTAAATCCAGCATTCCCAGGGCGTACTTTTCGGTCCGGGCGATATGGGTACCATCGGGAGCGCGCATTCGCAGACGGAACTGTCCGGCATCCACGACAGGAAATATCTCTCGTCCCAATCGCGGGCCGCGCCAGACGATGATAATCGCAGCCAACAGCAGGTAACCGCTAACGACCAGCCAACGTACCCTGACCAGCCTGGTCAATACGCGTTCATACTGTTTACGAAATCGGCCAAAAAGGGATGCGTCGTGTTCTTCGTTATGAAAGTGTCGTAGTAGCCAGACACTAATGACCGGCACAAAAGTGCTAGAGAGTATGTACGAACCAATCATGGCAAAACCGACAGCCATGGCCAGCGGGGCGAACAATCCTTGTGCGGCACCTTGCATGAAGAATGCCGGTATGAAAACCGCCAGAATACAGAGCATGGCCAGCAATCTGGGTACCGCGGTCTGTGCGTTTCCACGGCGAACAGCCAGCGACACATTGTCCGTATGCTCCATCTGAGCATGGATGTTTTCGACCTCAACGGTCGCTTCATCCACAAGGATGCCAATTGCCAACGCCAACCCACCGAGCGTCATCACGTTGATCGTCTCGCCGATGAGCCACAGCGCCAGGATCGAAAAGCAAATGGCCAGGGGAATATTGAGCACGACTACCAGCGCGCTGCGCCAATCGCGCAGAAAGAAAAGCACCGCAAGTCCCACGAGAATCGCACCGAGCATGGCTTCGACCACGACCGATTCTACGGCGCGCGTGACGTACGGCGATTGGTCGAATTCAAAGCTGACCTTGATATCCGGTGGCAGGACCGCCTGCATCTCTGGAATCGCTTTTTTGATATTATTGATGACACTCATCGTCGATGCATCGGCGCGCTTCGTTGCCAGGATATACACGGCGCGCCGACCATCGGCCAGTGCATAGCCCGCCGGCGCATCGGCCGCATCAGTAACTTTGCCGACATCGCGGATGTACACCGGGTCGGGACCTGTCCGAATGGGAATGGTTAACAACTGCTGCGGATCTTTGACCACCGAATTGGTCGAGACGATCGGATACTTGTCTCCGACCAACAGGTTCCCCGAGGGACTGATGGTGTTGCCAGCGGTGACCGCCTTCACGACTTCATCGGGGGACATGCCGTAGGCCTGTAGACGCTGTGGATCAACCGTAATCACGATTGATCGTGCGCTACCGCCAAACGGCGGCGGAGCCGATACACCGGGCAGCGCTGCAAACATCGGTCGCACTCGAAACAGTGCGATATCTTGAATCTCGGCGATCGTGCGCGTTTCGCTCGACAACACCAGATAGCCAACGGGTACGCTGCCCGTATCAAATCGCATGACGAATGGCGATACCGTCCCTGGCGGCATGAAGGCCTGCGAACGGTTCACATAGTTGATGGTCTCTGCCATCGCTTGCGACATATTAGTGCCCGGATGAAAATAGAGTTTCATCAAAGCAGTCCCTTGGACATTCCGCGACTCGACGTGATGGATCCCACTGATGTAAAGGAAATGATACTCGTAATAGTTCGTCAGAAATCCTTCCATCTGCGCCGGATCCATTCCACCGTACGGCTGACAGACATAGATCACGGGCAGGTTCAAGCTGGGAAAGATGTCGACTTCCATGCCGCGCGGCAAACCCTCGGGGTAGGGCCAGCCGAGTTGCTCAAATACCGATCGTCCGACAGCCAGAAAGCTCCCTAGCGCCACCGCCAGGACTAGCACCATGACGGTCAGCGGACGCCGCAAAGCGGTAGTAATGATGAACTGCATAGTTTAGGAAATTGAGGTCCTGTGCCAGCACGCTTTGTCTATTCTGTCGGTTCGTAAGCAATCGTCATACGGCAGACGGTTTATTGCAATTAGGTGATCAATAGAACTCACTAATGCAAACGCCGATCTGAGCTGCATGCAGTGGTAACTGCAACCGGTCGGAATGGCTCTAAATAATTACACGTAATCGACTTGCGATACGACAGCAGGCCACCTTTATGCTGGGGTAGGCAAATGAACAGATTTCGGCCCCAGTAGATTCGCTACAGCCCGCAAAATCGGACAGTCGATGCTCTGTATGGCAGCGCTAGCGCAATCAACCGCCGTGCTAGCGCCTCGGCGAACCGGATCTCGATACGAAAGTCACAATGGATCGGCAGTTCCGATATAGCTACCTTGCGATCTTCGTCTGCGGTGCCATGCTGGCCGCCGGCGGATGTTCGTCGCCAGGGGCGAAGGCGGTCTCCGCACCGCCGGCTGCTTTAATTTCGGAAGCTCCTCGTCAATCGCCACCTACGCAGGATAGCAGCAATCTTACCCTGACGAACCAGGAAGTGGTTCCATTACCACCTTTAACAGAAGCAGTTGCTTTGCATGAGCTGGCTGACACTGCGACCAACAGCAACCATCATCTGAGTTCGCAAATCGCCGATCCCCAGCTTTCGCCGATCCCCCAGCCAACTTCGGATGTCCGACTGGTGTCAGCGCAGGAACAGTTGCCGCTCCCTGCCGCAACTCCATCCTCAGAGTTACGGCCCATATTCGAGAGCGTACCGCCTCCGCAGCCAGCAGTGCCCCTCCCCAACGGTGATCTACTGCTGCCGGCGGGAAGTGAATTACGCGAAATCACTATGGCAAATGTTCTATCCTCGGTGACTGGGCGCAACCCTCAAGTGGCCTTTGCCACGCAGCGCTATGCCGAGGCCTACGCGCGATTGATCGCAGCTCGCGTCCTCTGGTTACCGGCCATTAACGCCGGTGTCGGCTGGAATAACCACGCCGGACCGTTGCAAGATTCGCAGGGGTTTGTCAGCCAAGTCAGTCGCAGCTCACTAACCGCCGGGCTGGGGGTGCAGTCAATCGGAGCTGGCTCGCCGGTTGTGCCGGGCCTGTTTGCGAACTTTCATTCCGCAGAAGCGATCTTTCAGCCGAAAATTGCCAACCGTGCCGCTGGTGCTCGCAATGCGGCGATTCGCACGGCCACGAACGACTTGTTGTTAGAGACCGCACTGGCTTATCTCGACCTGCTCCGCGCACATCAATTGCGAGCCATCTCTCTGGACATTCGTGGGCACGCCGAAGAGCTGGCCAAGGCGACGGCGGACTTTGCTCAGTCGGGAGAAGGAACCGAAGCGGATGCAGACCGTGCGGCCACCGAGCTATCCATTCGCCAGAACGAGGTGATTCGCACCGAGGAAGAAATCCAGGTGGCCTCTGCCAAGCTTGTGCAATTGCTCAATGA
>JAWXCH010000518.1:0-4165 GCA_034440595.1 Planctomycetota bacterium
ACCACGGCCAGCGGGTTCAGCTCCCCTATACGGTGTGCAGCGGCCAGCCCGGCGATTCCGGCACCGATAACGGCGATTCGTGGCGAAGATTGCCTGGCAGCGGCCATCGGTCGATTTGGTAAACTGCGTTGTGGAAAGAAATTGGGGAGATCCTGAAACATTATACCGCGCCATTGCGAGATGTAGTCCTCATGCTCCGCATGAGGAAATGGCGGCGGAGATGCGATAATATCAGCCGCAGGGCGCTAGCCCCCGGTTCTTACGGTTATGAGCGAGATGGCGTCCAATATGGAGATTACGTCATTCCATTAACCGGACGCTAGCGCGTTTCGGCTGATAATATCAGCCGCAGGGCGCTAGTTCACATGTCGTATCAGCCGTTGGGCGCTAGCCCCCGGTTCTTGCGGTCGCGGCAAGTTTTTTCGGTTTTTTCCTCCGCTGGTCTAATAAATCTGCCACGGCGGCGTTATTCAGTTGTCAGTACACCGGAAGCGGCGAAAAGGGAATTTTGACTATGGAGTTGCCGGCCACCAGCAATGGAGTTGCCCACCGGGCTGCGGCACGCGCCCAGCCGCTCAATGGCGACGCCCGCGCGTCCCAGCCGGAGATTCACGAAGCGCTCAACCGGTACGAAGTCCCCCTCGTCCGCTACGCCCTGCGGCTGACGGGGAATTTGGAGTGTGCCCGCGATCTTGTTCAAGAGACCTTCTTGCGACTGTGCAATGAGCCGGCGATTGCCAGCCAGCCCTATCTTGCACAGTGGCTATTTACAGTCTGTCGTCGCCTGGCATGCGACGTTCGTCGACAGGAGAGTCGTATGAAGAGCTATCAAGAGCAATCGGCCGTAATGACCCCGCCGGTGGAACCCCCCGAGGCCGTCGCTCAGGAAGAGCAATTGTCCAGAGTGCTGAGCTTGCTGGGCAGCTTGCCGAGCAATCAGCAAGAGGTGGTCCGGCTGAAGTTTCAAAACCAGTTTTCCTACAAAGAGATCTCCACGGTCACCGGGCTGACGGTAACCAACGTGGGATTTTTGCTGCACACGGCTCTAAAGACATTACGCGAACGCCTGAAAAGCATGGACCTGGAGAGCTGCTGAGCCCTTGCCGAGTCCTGTATCACCGAACTTGATGTTTCACCAAACATAGTTGAGCCGCACGCGCGGTTCAAGTTACCAGTTACTACTCTGTTTTCGTTAGGAAACCGAATCATGGCTTATGATCCTGACAATTTGAAATGGACTGCCTACGCACTAGGCGAACTTTCTGCCGCCGAGCGACAGGCATTGGAAGCGGAACTGCAAAGCGATATTGAAGCGCAAGCAGCCGTCGCCGAACTACAACAAATCACCGGGCTGTTGACCAACTGCCTGGCCAAGGAGCCAGCGGTTGGCCTGACCGCCGACCAGCGCAATGCTCTGCTAGCCGTTGGTGCTGACGGAGCAAACAGCCCCGCAGTGGAAACAGTCGTTTCCCCGGCGATCACGTCGGAGTTGGACACGCCGCTGACCACATCGCGTCGCTTCCGCCGTCGGCTGTTCTACTGGGCTGCCGGAGGGACGGTCTGTGCCGGAGTAGCTGCGGCGCTGTTTCTGCCAGCGATGTACCCTGCGCATCAATCGGACCACCGTAAATCGGGCGTGGCGTATGGTCCGGAGAACCACCTACAGCAAATCGGGACGACGGCGAATGGGCCAGCGGCTGCGCGAGATGAAGCGGCAGACCGGGAGCGTGAAAAAAGAGACGCGATGAATGCCTACGTTAAAGCCGCTTCGAGATCTGGCGATCCAGATGGTCCGATGCACGATACGCCAGAGGAACGCGCTGCTATGGTTGCCGCTAAGGCACGGGTGGATCGCGCTTTCGGCGATATGAAGTCGCAGTCTGGGACCAAGTACGCTGGTGACGGTAAGTCTAGCGATGTGGCCGCCAATTCTGTGTTTAAAAATGAAATGAACAGTAGTCGAGAAATACCACAGAGTTTCGCGAGGCGGACTTCGACGGAAGAGTTGTATCGGTCGGAGTCGGTTACGAGCAGTCCCGTGATTGCAGCCCCATCGTCTGGTTCAGAATCTGCTGCTGAAACCCGTCCCGCCGGTTCTCTTACGGCAGGCAAGGCGCGGGCGAACAATCTTACAATTCCTGATGGCACTTCAAAGACCGTAGTAAAGAAGGACGGGAAGGACGCGTTGGGACTTCCTACTGCGAATTTGGATTTGAAGTTCGAGGCGGGTAGTCACGGGAGTGGCACAGTGCCACCGGCGAAGGTAGATCTCAGTGCTTTCTCAAAACTCGAAACCAAGTGGCGAAGTTTCCCGGAGGCACCTGCAGATGGCGAAGTGATGCGTGGTATCAATCAGCCCATTCCTGCGAGTACTGAGCTAGCCCGCAATGCGAGCGTGCCTGCGGGACGTGAGAATCAGCGTGGCCTGTTATACTTCGACAACTTCACGGAACAGGAAGAACTTAGTCGAGCTGGTGCTGCGCTTGTACTGCCGAATTCTAATAACGAAGCCTACGCCGCCATTCCCGAGAATGCGTTTGAAGACGTTCTAACGACAGAGCCGTCCACGTTTTCGATCGATGTCGATACTGCGTCGTATGCCAATACGCGGCGGTTTCTCATGCAGCAAGGGGTCTTGCCACCTCCGGCGGCTGTCCGGATTGAAGAGATGGTCAACTACTTCCGTTATGACTACCCTCAGCCGAAGGAAAATGTTCCCTTCTCTGTTACGACCGAGGTTGCCAGTTGCCCTTGGAACAGTTCGCACCGTCTGCTGCGAGTCGGTCTGAAGGGGCGCGAAGTCAAGAAGGATCAACGTCCGGTGAGCAACCTGGTCTTTTTGATCGATGTTTCCGGCTCGATGCAACCGGCAAATAAGCTCCCGCTCGTTCGCGAGGGGTTGAAAATGCTGGTCCGCGAACTGGGTGAGAATGACCGTGTGGCCTTGGTGGTCTATGCCGGTGCGGCCGGTCTGGTGCTGGATAGCACGTCAGGGATGGAAAAGGACAAGATCATGGCGGCGATCGACAACCTGCAATCCGGCGGCTCGACCAACGGAGCAGGTGGTATTCACCTGGCGTACGACATAGCCCAGAAGAACCTGATCAAAGGGGGTGTCAATCGCGTTATTCTGGCGACCGATGGCGACTTCAACGTCGGCACCAGCGATACAGAGCAACTGACCAAGTTGATCACCGAAAAGGCCAAGACCGGGGTGGAGCTGACCACGCTAGGCTTCGGCTGGGGCAATCTCAAGGACGAACGCCTGGAGCAGTTGGCCAACAAGGGGAACGGCAACTGTGCCTATATCGACGACATCCGCGAAGCCAAGAAGGTGCTGGTCGAAGAGATGGCGGGCACACTGGTGACGATTGCCAAGGATGTGAAAATTCAGATCGAGTTCAACCCCGCACAAGTCGCCTCGTACCGGCTGATTGGGTATGAAAACCGCGCCTTGGAGGCCAAGGATTTTAAGGACGACACCAAGGACGCCGGTGAAGTCGGGGCAGGGCACACCGTGACCGCGCTGTATGAACTGGTGCCGACGGCAGTTGCCGAGGCGGCCAAGAAAGCTGCTGACGAGAAGTTGGCAGCGGAAAAGGCGGCGGCTGAAAAGGTCGCGGCAGAAAAAGCCAAGACTGCCGATCGAACCTATTTCGCAACGACAAGTAACGGGCGGGCCTACAGCGGTGTGAAAGTGGCTGAGACAGCCGAGACCATCACACTGCGTATGCCGGACGGCAAGGAGGAGACGCTGCTTCGCAAAGACATAGACGAGCTAACTCCAAGCAAGGATGAATCGAAGCCGGACGCGAAGGCTGATTCTGCTGAGCCCGAGGTTGCTAAGAAGGAGAGTGAACCGGCAGCCCCAGCGGTCGATCCGCTGAAGTACCGCAAGCCGCTGGAATCGCCCAAGTTGGAACTGACCGACGCGGCCAAGAGTGGCGAGTTGCTCACTTTGAAGCTTCGCTATAAAGATCCGGGCAGCGACACCAGCAAGCCGCTGGATTACCCGGTGAAGGACAGCGACAAGAAGTATGGCGAAGCGAGCAAGGATTTCAAGTTCGCCTCGGCGGTGGCAGCTTTTGGAATGATCTTGCGACATTCGGCCCACGATGGGAACATCACGCTGCCGGCGGTCAAGGAACTGGCTCAAGAGGGCCTG
>JAWXCH010000519.1:0-5586 GCA_034440595.1 Planctomycetota bacterium
CTGAGGGATGAACGAGTTGTGTATAAATGACAGGCCGGGGGAGAGGCACGCGTTCGAGCGCCCGCGCCGCCGAGAGCCCCGCGAAAGCCCACACCAGCGGTAGGTGCCTCGAGCCGAGAGGCACCCGAGCGCCGCGGATCCAACAACCACCAATTCACGCACCCGGTAAAACAACCGCTCACGCGCACCCCCGTGCGCCCCGCGCAAACACCTTCCACTGCCCCAACGCTACCCGTTTAGCGGCCGGGTACCCTCTGGGTGAATGCCCGCCGTGACCCCGCTCTGATCCGCAACCGACTCAAACGCCCGCGGAAACCACCCGTTTAACCGCCACGCGCCAGCACAGTGCGCTCCCGTCCCAATGCGCACCCAATGCCCCAAAACTCACACCACCCCCGACTCCGAAGGAGTCACAGCAATTAGCCCCGGGTCGCGCCCCGCGCACCCGGGGAAACAAAACGATGCGCAAGAGATTTGGGCAATGCGGGGCCTTAGTCCTGGCACTCAAGATGTATTTACACTTACAGACGGCGAACGCATTCACGCTGGATTGCATAAGTCAGATGTGTATCCGTGCGTGACGAGCCTGCGTGATTTGCCGGACGACTTAGTACTCTTAAATTCGAGGGTATTTAACAAGAGGTTCGTTGAGGCCGGATTGAAATGTTGGTTGATTAAAAGCAATAGAATTCGCAAGTCAGATCGCTTGCTAGCCTATCTCGACGCGGTTCCGGCGCCGAAGCGAGCTACTGCGACATGTCTTAATCGAAAACACTGGTTCGAGTATTCCCTGCCGAAGACCCCCGACTTATTGGTTAGCTCGGGATTCGTCGCACGATCCACCAAGGCACTTATTAATGCTGTTGGAGCGATAGCTGTTGGAGGTGTTCACGGCGTATATGGATTACCATCTGGAACCAGTCGCTCGCTTCAAGAGTATCTAGTCACCGCAAACCTCGCTTCCCGCGTTGTGGCACACTCTGGCAACCTGCACAAGCTAGAGATAAATCAGCTGAACGCGCTTTTGACCGAATATCGAAAGTCATCCTCGACAAATGGATAACTCAAAGAAAACGGCGTCGTTTCATACGCAAGGTCGTCTTCTACAAGAACTAGGCGAACGACTTGTCGCGCGCGCGGATGTAGCGTTGACGGAACTAATCAAGAATTCTTATGACGCAGATGCACAGTCGTGCACGGTCCGGCTATCGGGAGATACCCTTGCGATTACTGACGATGGTCACGGAATGAGCGAGGAGGAATTCCTAGCAAAATGGATGGAAATTGCTACTCCAGATAAGCAGCGACATCGTCAATCTCGCAAGTACAAACGGAGCGTAACCGGCTCAAAGGGAATTGGGCGCTTTGCCGTACGGTTCCTCGGCCTAAAGTTGGAACTCGCCACCGTCGCGTCAGTTGGCACTGGCGGAAAGCAACGACTATCAATCACGTTCGACTGGGCAGCTCTCGACCGCGTACCTCACCTACAAGATGCACGGATTCCCTATCAAGTATCCCAGGTGAGCGTCGACACTCCCACAGGCACTTCACTCACAATTTCCAAGCTCCGGAATCCAGCCGAGATTCAAATTACAAAGGAGCTTCGCACGGATCTTCTTGCGGTGGCGAATGCTTATACCGGACTTAAGAGAGGTCGCTTCACAAGCACTGGACCGTCTGCTGACGATCCCGGTTTCAAGATTATCTTGCCGGACACGGCGGCCGAAGACGATTCAGACCTGACGAATAAACTCTTGAACAATGCATTTGCCCGCTTGACTATTGATTGCCGCAAGACCGGGGTTCGAATTGAAATTCACGATAAGGCCCATAAGCTCTTGTTGCGGCGCACGATTCGAAGACCTTCGGCGATCAGTAATGGCTTCTTTGCGGACATTCGTTATTTCCCTCGAAGAAAGGGAATGTTTGTGGGAAGTGGCGTCGACGGGCGAGTTGCTTGGGGGTGGATTAGAGACAACAAGAACAACGGAATTGGTATCGTCGACCACGGCTTTCGCATCCGGCCATATGGCTTTGGAGAAGATGACTGGCTGCAGCTGGGTTACGACGCGGGTCACCGGCGTCGCGAATGGCGAATCGCGTTTATGGAAAAGAACTACAAGATACCAGCGGCTGCCGCTTCTAAGGCAAAACTTAATCCAATGTTGTACCTGCCGAATTCTCACCAACTCGTTGGTGCAGTATTTGTCGAATCGGTTTCTGCCAGCAAGCCGAAGTCGCAGGAGGATTTAACGCCATCGATGGATCGGGAAGGCTTTGTGGACAATGAGGCGTTTACTGAGCTCCGGAATTATGTTCGCACTGGGCTTGAATTACTTGCTTTTGTTGACCATCGAGAACAGCGGCGTGCGGAAAAAAGGAAGCGCAATGCGGATGCAAGGGCGTTGCGTAAAGATTTTAAATCGGCCGTTGAATACATTGAAGCCGTTCCTGGTTTAAAAAAGGCAGATCGCGTTGCTGTCGTCGAACGCTTTCAGCAATTGTCGAAGGAGCTAGAAGATACGGAAGAGTACTTTCGTGTTGGAACTGCCAAGCTTGAGATGATGGGGCTTCTCGGGGTAATGGCAGGTTTCGTTACGCACGAGATGGAAAGAGTACTTCACGGATTGGAGGAAATCCTGAAGAAGGTGGCCAATCTAGAGCGGAAGGATCACTCTCTTGCGAGTGTCCGGAAAGAGATCGAGTCTGCGATTGAAACCGTGGGCGGGCAGCTAGACTATTCAACTGCATTTATCGCCGCAGTCCATGATTCTCAGAAGCCCCCTGGAACATACTATTCACGAGCATCCGCTCAAATGGTCGTCAAGCAGTTCCATTCTTTCACGACAAAGCGCGGTATCGAAGTTACCGTTGATATCGATGCGAAGGTAAAGGCTCCTCCCGTACCGAAGGCACTCTATAATGGAATCGTAATGAATTTATTCACAAATGCGCTCAAAGCGGCAGTCGGTGGGGAAACCGCTTCAAAAACGCCGCGGGTTATAATCAAAGGGTGGTACGACGGCGGGAACCACGTATTAGAAGTGGCAGATACCGGGATTGGAATTCCTCCCTCGATCCAGAAGCGTATTTGGGATCCTTTGTTTACCACGACCTCGGCTGCAGACTTCAATCCACTTGGCTCAGGCATGGGTTTAGGCTTAACGCTCGTCAAGCAGCTTATGACAGACGTGAGCGGAAGAATCTCACTTGTCGACCCTCCGCCCGGTTTCTCGACGTGCTTTCGAGCAACCTTCCCCCAATCTGTAGGATAACTCACGATATGGCTTTTTTACTTCTATTTGAAGATGCCGTCGAAAATCAAGAGTTCATTAGTAAAGGTATAAGCCATCATTCTAGGGACGCGATACCAGTCGAAGTATTTTCCGGTGACACCGACGTACCAACTGGCCTCACATACGAGCAGTTCATAGAGCGACAGTATTTAGAACGCTCGGCAGACATCGGGCTTATTGTATGCGACCAAGAATTAGGTCTTTACAGCAAGCTGCCCGGACTGTCTGCGAATGCTGTCGGCGTTGTCGCGCGGAATCTGGGAATTCCATTTTGCCAGTATTCACAACATCCAAAAGCGAATCAGCGAGAGATAAATCGATTCAGAAAACTTCAGCGCTGGAACGCAGAGGAGATCACACTAACTGAGGCACGAAACGATTGGGCGAGGGAGATTTCAGAACTATGGAACGGATTCGAGCAACTACGCGCCGGCTACAAAGACACGAACGTCAATACCCTGAAGCCCGCCGCGGCGCTCGCGAAGTTGATGGGACGCTCCGACGCTACCAGTCGAATCGCGCTCTACGGATCAGGTGACCAAGCCGTTATGACCGAAATCTTTGGCTTTGTGGATTCGTCGTCGCAAGTGCAACGAATGCCACGGATACTTGGCATGTGGCTGAGGCTCTCTCTGCTTCGCTTTCATGGTCTTTTGGTAAATGGCACCGCCGCTGCTAGTTACTTGAATATTTCGGTCGCAGACTTTGACCGCGTTGAAGTGCGCAAAGAATTCGCAAGTGCTAAGTATGATGGACCGTTCGGCGGTCTCTCTGAATGGTGGTGGCGTTCGGACCTCGAGAGTCAACTCTTGGAAGCGGAGAAAGGAGATGGACGGTCGATGCTGCATGGACGAGGGGTCGAAGTCGCAGAATGTCTTGATGCCGAGAGCGGCGAACGAGCCGGTTACTATTGCATGATTACTGAATCTCCGGTTAGCCGCTCCAATTCAAAAGGAAACATTAATTGGTTCCCTTCCGGAGCCGATCTAGCACGAATCCGCAGTTCCAAATTTGACGAAATCACGTCTCTAGTGAGTATGTAACTCTTTGCACATATGGCAACTACGGGTGAAATTACAAGGGCCTATAACAACTGCGTAGCAGAAGTATGTATGTTTCTTAGCAAAAACGGATTTCAGGTAAAATTTGTTCCGTTGACGTTTGAGGTGGGCGGCTCACAGATCATCGTGCGGTTGGCTGAGCCATTTTATTTTCAGGGATGGCCATACCGCGCGGTAGCTGGACAAGCTGCGAAAATCGATATCCTTGCAGAGTTTACTGAGACCGTAAGTCTAGCTGACGGACGGAGTACGCGTACATCATTGCAAGTAAACTATTTCAGTTGCGATGGCGACAGACGAATTGCGTGCGACGCGATCCATTATGACTTTAGCTCAACTGTTCAACCCCGTCATCCTGTGTGTCATGCACAGGCGTCGAACGCTATCTTGAGCGTCCTTCCAGAAGGATTTCCGGCGGATCGCGACGTTTCATCTTTAGCTGGACGACATCAAGCGGTTCGCATCCCTAGCGCTTTCGTAAACTTGGCCGGCTTGTTCGCGAAGATTGTTGCGGATCATCTCCCGCCGGACGCTGTAGCCGAGTTTTGGTCGGTGTGCAAAGTCTATATTGATAAACTGCCAGACCATGCTTCTACGCAGCTGTCCGACGGCATATTTGAACTCAAGAGTTTGAAAAGCTATTCTTGGTATGCTTGGTAGCAGGCTGCAAGGAAAATTGGGGACTTGAAAGAAATTAGACATCGCGACGCTACGAGTCGAGGAGTGCTGATAGGAGGCGCGATTCAGAGCCGAGGCTCTTTCTGACGGAGCTTTCAGCGTCGAGGACGGTGTCGGCGGCATTGTAGGGTGACGTTCCTATGCCTAAGTGCATCCGCCCTTCTCGGGAAAATTCTTACTTCCTCAGACCTTGGGTGTGATGGGATAACCAAACCCAGGGCGGCGCTCGCGGCTTGCTCCGCTCTGCGCGGGGCTAGTGTTGTTGCGACAACAGGTCTATCCGCCGCGACCGCGCCTTCTCTCTGGGACCTTTGCGACCTCCTGTTCTCTTCAATGTCAATCGCGTAAAACTTTCGTTCCGCACTGCGCAAGGCGGCGGGGGACGAGCGGTGTGGCGCGTGTGGCCCATCCGTCGGCTAGCCAACCCTCTGCCGCTCCGAATCGACACCAGGTCGATGGGGGCGGGACGCATCGCCACGATTTCCGCCCCATTAGCGCAAATCCGTGCAGAGCAGCGTTCCCCAAGATCTCCCACACAAGCCTTAGCGATC
>JAWXCH010000520.1:0-6716 GCA_034440595.1 Planctomycetota bacterium
CCATACTCCCACGCGCCCCCGTCGCCGCAAGCGCACACGGGAACACGCCGCCCGATCATAACGGCCGCCTACCTCCCGTTCCAGCCCAGCCCTGACCTCCAGCTGCGTGTGCATTGTTGTTGTGACGCCATCCGGTGAGGCCGCCCGGCTATGGCTGCGTCGCTCTCGCCAGCACGCTGTCATTCCTCCGCACATCGCCTGCCGCCCGGCGCGAGAGGGCTTAGCGGTGTACGCCTGCTAAGGCCTTCACCTCCCCTCCTCCTTTTACCGTTTCCGTTGGCTCTCCACGGTTTGGCGAGAGAGCCAACTTCACTTAAAAATAACAGGAGGAAACATCATGGCGACTCACAAAAAGCCTTTTCACACTCTGCGTAGCGGTGGGATGCAAGCCGCGATCTGGCTCAATGATGGGATTAAGGGGCAGTCCTTCTCAATGACCTTCTCCCGTTCATTGAAGGACCGCAGCGGGGCCTGGCGCAACGACGGCGTGCGCGGCGACACTGGCCGCCGCCGCCTGTTCACCTGCTGCGAATAACCCTGCGGGTCTGTTTCCGTGCCGGTCCCCGAGGCGATGACCGCTTTCGACCCAAACCCGAAGTGCACGACCGACCGCTATCAGAAGGGGGGTCTTACGCCGATCCGCATAAGAACCCGTGATAAATGGTCCTACCGTCGCAACTTATTGAAATGACAACGAGCATGGCGTATTCTTCACTGACAGTAGTGGCGTGGTATACGGATAAAAATTGGCAAATCCGGTTTTTATACGGATCGGCCTAAACATTGTTCGGCGTCATCGAAGAGGTCTGTGGGCGAATGAAGCGATTGATCGACCTTTCCAACGAAGAGGCAAGAGCCCATTTCCTGAAGGGCAGCAGCTACTTCAACGGGGATCTGCCCAAATACATCAGCTTCGAGCCGATACTGAATGATGTATCTGCCGTTCTTAATGGCGGGAACTACGCTCAGTTTAAGAACGCAAATCCCAACGAACTTCCGAACGTAAATTACAACTTCATTGCAAACAAGGACGGAAAATTTGCCTGGCGGCCCTATGAGCTGATGCATCCAGCCATTTATGTCTCGCTAGTGAATGTGATTTGTGAGGAGGCAAACTGGGCAAGCATAAGAGCGCGGTTCAAAGAATTTGAGGGCGGAGTGGTTGATTGTTGCAGCGCACCGGTGATGTCGGTCGATCACCAGACGGATATCGCAACTCAGATCAACAGCTGGTGGCAGACCGTTGAGCAAAGGTCGCTGACTTATTCACTGGAGTTCAGTCATCTCCTTCATACCGATGTGACTGACTGCTATGGCTCTCTGTATACCCATAGCATTGTATGGGCTTTGCACGGTTTACCGAAAGCAAAGGAAGAAAAGACAAATAAATCCCTGCTTGGTAACAAAATTGATTCCCATATCCAAGGTAGTCGTTACGGTCAGACCAATGGTATTGCCCAAGGATCGGTCCTTATGGATTTCATCGCGGAAATCGTCCTTGGATACGTCGATGAGCAGATTAATCTAGAACTCGCGGAAATCACTGAAATCCGGATACTTCGATACAGGGATGACTATAGAATTTTTGCAAATAGCGACGAGCGCGCAGAAGCGGCCCTAAAGATTGTCAACGATAAATTACGGCCAGTAGGGATGAGGCTCGGAGTGTCAAAGACATTTTCTTGCAGAAACGTCGTGGAGGGGTCGATCAAACCAGATAAGTTGGCTGGCATTGAGCAACAAGACCTCGGAACATCTAACGCGAAGACAATTCAAAGGCAGCTCATAAGGCTACATTCCTTCGGTCAGCGGTTTCCGAATAGCGGAGCATTGCGAAGGTTAATTGGTGAGTTTCACACCAATATTTCAAAGCAGACTGAGGTTCCCAGCGACCTTGATGTGCAGGTCGCAATTGCGACAGATATTGCGTTTGTTTCACCATCGACGTTCCCGGCTGTGGCCGGCATTCTGAGCCATCTTATTTCACTCGCACCGAGTGAAGAGAAAGTTCGCTTGTGGACCAAAGTGCGCGAAAAGATGAAGCGAGTCCCATACAACGGATACTTAGAGATTTGGCTCCAACGTGTCACGCAACCAAAAGCCGCAGGCATCCAGTTCAAGAGCAACGAACCTATATGTCAGATCGTGAATGGGGCAGCGCCTCAGCTCTGGGAGTCTAGTTGGATCGCAAACGACGCACTCAAGAAAGCCTTAGACGTCAGCAAGATTGTCATTGCTGATGCAGGTGAGGCAATGGAAGTAGTTCAACCAGAAGAAGTTGAATTGTTTAAGGAACATGCATGGGCGTATTAGTCGCGCGTAGCGAAGAGTCCGTGGTGATGTCGCCGAACAAATCGTTCCAGGGGACTCCGAAAAAGCTACGCTTTTTCTCCGCCCCTGAACTCAAACGGTAGGGGAACTTAACCTATGCGAATCATCTTCCTTAGCTTGTTGCTCATTCTTCTCTCAGGCTGCGCGGGAATTCACTTCGACCGCACACAGGAAGGGACGCTCAAAGGGAAGTTACTTGTCGAATGGATTGATCCCGATCAGTTCATCTTCACTCCCGACAAAGAGTCACCCCTCACCTTCACTCGAAAGAGTGGGCAATCGTTCACACCGGCGAAAATGTATACCGACGGCGGCTCAATCCCACGTCCTTTGTGGGCAATACGAAGCTATTCACCGTGGGGCTATGCCCCTGCCTTCATCGTCCACGACTGGCTGTTCGAGGTTAACCACTGTAAATACCCCGGATATGAATTGTTGACCGTCGAGGATGCGGCTCTTGTCATGTCTGAGGTTATGAAGACGATGATGCTCGATCCAAAGCGTGGCTCAGTCGATAAGCTAACTATGTACGCCATGTATGAGGCAGTGAAGTCGCCTATAGCAGCTCGTCTATGGGACGAAGGCGAGTGCGTACCTCCGCCGCGTGGGTTTGACGACGAGACGCTTCCAAAGGCAAAGATGCGCTATGTTATTGAGTTCCCCTAACATTTCGCTCAACACGGACGCGCGCGCGAGTGCCGCGCTGTGCAAAGGTCTGAGCGCGCGCGCCGGTGGGCGTGGACGTTAATGCGACAGGGCTGAGGACCGCTTTTGGCGGTGCGATCTCGGCGCCGAACTTCCGCTCCTGGCCGATGGCAGTCCTCGACCCAAAGCCGAAGTACACGACTGACCGCTATCAGAGGAGGGCCTTACGCCGATCCGCATAAGAACCCGTGATAAATGGTCCCGCAATCACAATTCATTGAAACGACAACGGGCATGGCGTATTCTTCACGGGCAGTAGTGGCGTGTTATACGGACAGAAATGGCAGATCCGGTTCTTATGCGGATCCGCCTAAACATAGTTAGTCTTCAAAATCAAAACGGAGACTCCACATGTCCGAGTTCGAGAAGCTCTACGATCAGTTTCAGATTACTCCTGAAAAGTGCGACAACCTGCGGTGGCTTGCAGAGCCAAGTCTCCATCTTCCTCGCGTGACGGATCGTGTGATCGTTGAAACCGTCATCGTTGAGAATGGTGAGCGACGAGTCATAAAGAAGGAGGAGCAAGGTGCCAAACTGGTCTGAACTGATAAAGGAAATTGGGCAGCTCGGCAGCCCGTTTGATGTCCTTCGACGCAAGTACATCGGCGATCTTTCGAAATACACCAAGCGGAATGTCATCTGCTACTACAGCGGCTGGCTTCAGAAGCCAGAGTTGGGAGCTGCCGTAGCCGTTAACGACACGGACAAAAATGGGCTGATGACAACGATCAATGGCCTCGATACTTCGAAGGGCCTAGATCTAATATTGCACACGCCCGGCGGCGATACGGCAGCGACTGAGTCCATCGTTGACTACCTATGGAGCAAATTCGCCGGTAACGTACGCTGCTTTGTCCCACAGATGGCGATGTCTGCTGGAACAATGATCGCGTGCTCTTCCCGCGAGATTTGGATGGGAAAGCAGTCATCTCTTGGGCCGATCGACCCGCAGTTTAATGGAATCCCTGCTCACGGGGTACTCGAAGAGTTCAAACGTGCTTACACTGACATAGTGAACGATCCTCGCACCATACCTGTCTGGCAACCAATAATCGCGAAATACCACCCGGCGTTCTTAGGTGAGTGTGAAAAGGCAATCACTTGGTCAACATCTTTGGTTGATGGTTGGCTCAAACGAAATATGCTCGCTGCCGATCAAAACAGAGATGTGACTGTTGAAAATATCATTCGCGAACTGGGCGACCATTCAGTCAGTCTTGCCCACAATCGCCACCTATCAGTCGCGAAATGCAAAGAGATCGGCCTGAAAATATTTGACCTCGAATCCGATCAGAAGCTACAAGATAAGGTTCTCTCAGTTCACCACATTTACTTCCACACTCTTTCCAGCACCGCGGCATTCAAAATCATCGAGAACCAGAATGGAATGGCGTTCATCCTTCAGGCCCAGCACGTTCTTATGACCTCGCCACAAATGCAGCAACAGGCAGGCCAGCCGCCGCTTCAAGTCCCGGCTCCAGGTGGACAGGCAATATAAGGCGAACAACGCGTTCAACATGGACGCGCAAAAGCGGCGCGCCGGTTAACGCGAACGTTAATGCGGCAGAACTGAGGATCGTTTTACGGCGGGCGCCCTCGGCGCCGAACTTCCGCTCCTGGCCGTTCTTCGACCACCGGAATCCGACCCAAAGCAGAAGTACACGACTGCCCGCTATCAGAGGGGGGGGCTTACGCCGATCCGCATAAGAACCCGTGATAAATGGTCCCACCGTCGCAATTCATTGAAACGACAACGAGCATGGCGTACTCTTCAGGAACTGTAGTGGTGTGATATACGGACAGAAAATGGCAGATCCGGCTCTTATGCGGATCGGCCTAAACATAGCTAGGCCTTCAAGTCAGGAGATCATCACGTATGGATGAACAGCTACCAGATGCGGATTCGTACTACATGGGCATAGCCTTTGCGGTGCGACAAAAAGCCAATTGCACTGGAAACCGCGTTGGCGCTGTTATAGTCCGCAATAATCGCGTCATCTCCACTGGATACAACGGCGTGCCCGAGGGCATGACAAATTGCCTAGATGGCGGGTGTCTCAGGTGCAAGAATCTCAACGGCCAATTTGCCAGTGGCACTGGATACGATCTGTGCATCTGTGTGCACGCGGAACAGAATGGACTTCTGTCAGCTGCTCGTTTTGGAATAGCGGTCGAGGGCGCCACAATCTATTCGACAATGCAGCCATGCTTTGGGTGCGCAAAGGAATTGGCTCAAGCAAAAATACAGCAGGTTGTGTATTTGCACGCATGGGTTCCTAGCGACGCCGACCCGGAAATGGATCAGCGCAAGAAAGCAGAGTACGAAAAGATCATGGCCAAAATAAACGTCAAGCAACTGAAGATCGAAGATCCGCGGGCAGAGTGGGCGGTGACGACATTGAGAAAGAAGGCCTAACGTTCGCCATCAACGCGGACGGTCTTGGTCAACGCGCCTTTGGCGCGTCGCCCAATCCCGCCGGTGATGGCGAACGTTAATGCGATAGGGCTGAGGACCGCTTTATGGCGGTGCGATCTCGTCGCCGAACTTCCGCACTTGGCCGAGAGCGGCCAGTGCGCGACGGTCCCTCTTGCCTTTCCTCAATCCAGACTCTCGACCTAAGCCAACACTGACCGTCAAATCGAGTCTGAGCTATTACACCTGTAGCCCCACGGCGTGGCAGCCATGGTCCCTCTGATGTCTTCGGCGAAACCTGTCGAGGTACATCTTCCCAAGGCTTCAGAGGACACAGGCTGCACATTCCTCCAGGCTTGATCCATCCTCCGTAGCAGACTACTGCGGAGGACGGGCAGCCGCTGCTTCCTGCGTAGGCGGGTGAGAACTCGCAGGAGATCCTTGCTCCTATCGCAAGGATCTCCCTATAATGGCCACCTATCATGAAACGTGCCTCTCTCCATACACTCGGCTGCCGGCTGAACCAGGCAGAAACAGCGGTGCTCGCATCTCGCCTGCAACGAGATGGCTACCATGTCGTCGAGTTCGGTGAACCCACTGACTTGCTCGTCGTGAATACCTGCTCCGTGACAGACGAGGCAGAACGGACCTGTCGTTACGTCATCCGCAAGACGTTGAAACATTCCCCCGATGCCTTTGTGGCGGTGACCGGCTGCTACGCCCAGACCGGCGCTCACGAGCTGCGCACCATTCCTGGAATCGATCTGATCGTCGGCAATCAGTTCAAATGGGATTTGCCGTCGTTTCTTCCAGCCCCCAATGCTCTAAAAAAGCAACCGGATCCGGAAGTGCTCCATACCCGCACCATCGACCGGGAGGACTTTGCCCTGCCGGAGTATGGCGAACCGGACTCAACAAGAGCGCTGCTCAAGATCCAGGACGGCTGCAATGTGATGTGCAGCTTCTGTCTCATCCCCTTCGCGCGCGGGCATGAGCGGAGTCGCCTCCTGGATGATGTGATCCGAGAGGCTGAGATACTTGCTGAAGGGGGCTACCGAGAGATCGTGCTGACCGGCGTCAACGTCGGACAATATCACCAGGGCGAATTCGATTTGTTCGGGTTGATCGAACAGTTAGAGAAAATCGAAGGGCTCGAACGCATCAGAATTTCCTCGATTGAGCCGACGACGATCACGGACGCCCTCTTAGACCGAATGGCTTCCAGATCGAAGCTCTGCCCCTATCTCCATATTCCCCTACAGAGCGG
>JAWXCH010000521.1:0-2655 GCA_034440595.1 Planctomycetota bacterium
GTATCAAACCCAGTGAAGCAGCCGCCTGAAACTCCTCATCCACAACAATTGACAATATCTCGACAATCAGGTGCACCGAACACAATTGCGTCCCTACCAGAAGATCGCGCCAATTGTTCTGGATTTTGAGAAGCCGATTGTTAGTTTCAATGTAGAAGGCGAAGGATTGCCGTCCCCAGATGCTGTGTTCCTGATGGTTAAGCCATCGGATGCTCTATTAAAGAGAATCTCTATGGAGCCGGCCTCGGGTACTGTGCCGGTCAACAAAATCCTGAGTTTGAAGGTTTCGGGTGACGACGAACAACAAATTGAGATCCGTGTTACGTTGAAGAAGACGGCGTCTGGCTTGATGGTGGGGGTTGGGCCACGTTATCGAATCGGCGCAAGCTGGCAACCCTTCACGACAGAACGAGTTGGTGCTGGCTTGACCGGCCTCGAAACCGCATTGGTTCGGCACCAGGATGGATTAGCGGATGCAAAAAGTGCGGCACCATCGATCTCGTCAGCACTTTCAAGTGCAAGGTCGAGGTTGGCATCAGTCGAGGACCCTAAGGAGCGCCAATCACTACAGGTCCAGGTGCGTGGCTTGCAGACTCGATTGAATCGCGCGCAACAAATGATTAGTCGCAAGGAGCGAGATATCCCAGACACCCAGCATGACATAGCTCTGATGAAAAAGCTCGTAGAGGTCGGCAATGGCCTACGCGGTTACACTGAGCTTGCTATTCGGGTAGGTGTAAAAACTACGAATGGTGAGTTTGATTTAGTACGAACAGAATAGATGCAATAGGGGAATTGGCCCGCCTGTACGTCACGCACTTCGGAAACAGAATGATAACTCGCTGTCAGATTCCCGCGGTTTGCTTACCACTGGCGGTCGTTTGCTTTTGTAGCGTGTACGGTCACGCGGGCGCGGAAGAGACTTCGATCGTGCCTACGCAAGTCCACGAATCGGGTAAATCGAACGTCGCTGAAGTCCCGTCAAAATTAGATCGCCAGACAGAAAGCAACAAGAAACCGCCGTCAAAGCGAACGAATGCCGCTACATCGAAAGTTCCAGTCCAGTTGGACGGTTCAGTCGCGGTTGTTCCTGATAATCGGGATGCCGGGACCACATTTCGTACCGCTCAAATTAGGCAGCAGCAAGCTCGGGCTGCAGCAAGTGAAGGTCAACTTGTCCCTGCGTATCTTGCGGCTTTGTCAGGCTGGCAGCTGTCGAGGCAATTTGCTGAAGACGAGAAATGCCGGGCGCTCTCAGCGGAGTTGCTCAATGACCTGAAATCGTATGGAGAAAAGCTGTCCAGTCGGCAAACGGGACTACCGCCCAATACTGTTGAAAAGCCAGTCAGGTTTGAATAACAAATAAGTGATCCGTAATGAGTAGTGGACCAAGCGACGTTCGAATTGAATTGCGGCCACGCGTGACTTGTCCGCATTGCTGGACTGGCTTCGCGCCTGACGAGTATCCGAGGCCGTTTCTCTTTTCGATTCGTCCTAGCGCGAATCACCCGAATTATGCTCGCTCCGCGCGAGTCTCTCGGTTGCTGTGCCTTTACGACAACGCCGGCGAATCATTTGAGCCAGGTAAAGACGACGTGTCGGCGCCGGTGACGAGGCATTTGGCTCAGGCACAGGTGCTAATGTTCTGCTTCGATCCGACTCAAGATCCTCGACTGCGCAAAGAGTGCCAGGCCCGAACGAACGATCCACAGGTCGTCACCGCGCTGGAGACCCGGCGGCAGGAGGCCGTTTTCCACGAAATGGTCGATCGCGTGCGACGCCACGCCGGATTACATCAAAACCAAAAGTACTCGCGGCCTTTGATTATTATTCTCACTAAATTTGACGTATGGTGGCCCTTGATTGGTCAAAAAGAATTGCCGTCGCCATGGACCGAGGTCACAAAATCGTCTTACTCAGCTTTAGATATGCCAGTCATCGAATCGGTCTCACAAAAAGTTCGTTCGATGCTTTGGGATTTCTCACCGGAAATGGTCTCAGCTGCGGAAGGCTTCTCCGACCACGTCTACTTCATCCCCGTAAGCGCCACCGGTTGCAGTCCAGAAATTGATCCAGCAACCGGCAAGCTACTGGGAGTTCGACCACGCGATATTGATCCGATCTGGGCCGAGGTGCCGCTCCTGCTGACTCTCGCAAAATGGGGTGGTGGAATGATTCCATTTAGGTCCGTGCGCAGCAGCCGTAACGGCGCCGCCAATCCGGACAAGAATTCGACTTCGAATCAAACGACTACGTCGCGGCCCTCCGCATCAACGGGGTGATCAGCGATGCGTCAGGAACTCATCTACACTTCGTCGCCGAAGGGTCTCAAACTTGGTTCGCGAGGCTTTTGCACGGTCGCCAGTACGCCCGGAATGGCAAAAAATCTGGCCGACCGACTTGAATCGCTTAGTGGATATCGGCACCTGCATCCTCCCGGCAGTCCGGAGGCCCATCTTAATCCAGTTAATTCCTCGTATTTGCGATTCGTTCTAGGCGGCCAGACCTTCTACCTGCTCTCGCGAATTGCCGACGCAGGCCTCGACTACACGCAGCGCACAAATAAATTAGCTCATCACATCGCACTGCAACACTCCGATCTTCCATCCGCGGGCCCTGCTTGGCTCGCCGCGCAGCCGAACATTTTCGAAACCA
>JAWXCH010000522.1:0-6276 GCA_034440595.1 Planctomycetota bacterium
CATATCGGCGGCTTTCAGGATACGCACGACGAGCAAAAGGCTTGGCTTCGCAGCGTTTTCGGCGGGGGCCGCACGGCCGGGGACGGTGAGACGGGCGCTTGGTCCCCACCGCTCGCACTGGCGGTGGACGGGAGGCAGGCGCGGGTGCGTCTGCCGCTCGGGCGCCGGAAGTGGCCGGTGCCGGGCGGTAATGCCAGCCTCAGCCATGGCGGCCTGACCGTGCTCGAAGCATTGTCGCCCTTCATTGAACTCAGACTTCAGGATTCTTCGAATGCCCCGTGAAGGCGCCACCGTATCGGCCAAAGACAGGCTCGCCCAGGAAATCGCCAAGGCGGTTGGTGCCGGCCGCCCCATGGCGGTCGAGACGGTAGCAAGTGGGGATTAAAACTTGCGGTCTGTGGCGTCGCGCGCCTCCATGCGCTCTAGCTGCAGCCGCTAACAAACATCACGCGGAGCGTGATGAGTACTATTCAAAGAGCCTGCGATATACGCGCGCCAGATATCCAATTGCTCCGGAGAAAGGCTGTTCTCACGTGCTAGCTCATGGCTGAGTTCTGCATCGGTCCCTTCGACACGGACCGAGATCTCCAAGCGGCCATTGTCCGCGTATTTGAAGCGAACTTCGATTGGGGTCTGTGCCGGCAGGTTCGGCGGCAGATCGCGCACGACGCACTTGCCTAGCTGCGAACAATGCTCTGCATTCGCGCTCTCTCCTTCGACAATGCGCACCAGAATGTTCTTCTGATTCTCTTTCTGCGTGCGAAACACTCGCCGGGCACTGACCGGCAATGGCGTATTGCGTGGAATGAGCTTGGCATTGCGGGTTTCACCAGTAGTGCGATCGGTGGCAACTACACCCAGGCTATGCGAGTTGACGTTCTTAATGCGGAACGTGACCTGCTCCTTCCGCGACTGTTGCAGCAAGATACCAGCGCGTAACGCGGCACCATGAGCGACCGCCTCATCTGCTGAAACCGAAGCATCTGGCTCCTGGCCGATTAGCTCTCGTAGCATTTGCCGAATCATCGGCATCCGCGTTGCTCCACCGACTAACAACACACGGTCGATGGCGTCCCAACTGAGGCCGGTGGCCTGCAAGGTCTGCCGCGTGGTGAAGCGTGTTCGATCGAGCAGATCAAACGTCAGATCCTCGAACCGCTCGCGAGTGATTTCGGTTTTCAGCGTCAGGCCCTTGTAGTCAAAACTGACGTTCGCCTTCGCACGGGCGGTAAGCGTCCGTTTGGCCTCTTCGCACTCGCGCCACAGTCGCCCAGCGGCGTTGGCGTCGTCGCGCGGGTCGGTGCCATGTAATGCAACAAACTCATCGGCCACCAGGTCGACCAGCCGTTGATCCCAGTCGCGCCCCCCCAATTGCACATCCCCATCCGTCGCCAGCGTGACAAAGTTTCGTTTGTCTAATTCCATGATGGTAACGTCGAACGTGCCACCACCCAGGTCATACACCAATATCCGCTGCCGCTTGGCAACTTCACCCGTCTCGCTCAAGTAACCTTGCTGAAAACCAAACGCCACGGCTGCCGCAGTCGGTTCGTTGATAATATCCAGCACTTCCAGTCCGGCCATGTAGCCCGCATCTTGGGTGGCCTTGCGTCGCGTTTCGTCAAAATACGCCGGCACTGTAATTACACACTTGCTGAATGGGCCAATATCTTGTGCCGCGTCCGATCGCAGTTTTTGCAATACCCAGGCCTGAATCGCCTCCGGGGGGTACTGATTGCCATCCAGCACTTTGCGATAGGCACGTTCGCCGATATCGCGCTTGGCACAATCGGCCACATGTGCCGCCTCGGTGGCCATTGCCTTCAGTGCTTCCTTACCGACAACAATTGTCGCGCCGTCGAACAATACAGTGCTGGGTGTGGTGAGATCCCCTTCGGCGTTGACAATCGAAACGGGCCGGCCGGTATCGTCTAGGTGCGCAATGACTGAATAGGTCGTCCCCAGATCGATGCCGACGGCCTGTTCGTGTTGTGAAGCCATGACTCATCAACTCTAAGAAATGCAAATTCAACCAATCAATTCCGCGCAATCAGCAACTCACCGCGGCAGAGAGTGACCGCATCGCCGTGGTATAAATCATAGCCGCCTTCGAGCAACTTTGCTGGGATGGGAAAACCGTCTCGTTGCAAACTCAGAAGCAGCATCCGAACGACGACTGGTCGGACACTGCCACCACTCAAGTACGTTGGCAGGACGGATTCTGGATTTGCGCCGAGCAGCACCGTACCGCGCCGCATGCCAGGAGCGATCGGCCCAGCGGCTTGGCCCAGAACGACCAACGTTCCGGCTCGCATTTCCTGCGCGGCGAATGGTCCCATTGACCCGGCCACGGCGATCAGGCCGCGGCGCATGCAAGTGGCCACTTCTCGCCCGGCGTTGCTCCGGACCGTGATCGTACCGCCGCGCATGCCGCGCGAACTGCCGGCGTACGCTCCCCCTAAGTAGTCCCCCGCATCCCCTGCAATGCGAATTTTTCCGCCACGCATCTGGCAGCCGGCAAAATCACCGACGTCCTCAGACGCCACGATCTCGCCACCGGTCATTTCTGCCCCCAGGTGTCTGCCGATTGGGCCATGCACTTCAATCCGGCCACTACGCATCCCCACGCCAAGTCGATGTACGGCCGACAGATTGCCATGCAGTTTCCACACTTCGTCCGCCGGATCGCCGCTGATCTTGAACAGCTCCCCCATTTCGCGCCGCTGATTGCCATGCAGGATCGGCAGCCGTGCAATCTCGGTCAGGCTTTTGTCGCGTGCCCAGTCGGGCGTGAGACCTGCCAGTTCAATCGGCAGCGACTGTTCGGTGATCAGGGAAAGTTCTAACACGGGCGTTCGTTAATGCTATGATTGAAGCGGATCGTTTGATTCTAGCGGCTGGCAGCCGGTAAGTCACAGATGCCTTTGCGGATTCATCGCGCCCTGCGATAATCATTGCTCCTTTTTTAAGCCACCACCCTACCCTGACTCGCGTACGCCTCCCATGCAACTGATCAAAGTCGGCGCTGCCGTGCTCAATCAGACACCTCTGGCATGGGATGCCAATCAGGCGCACATCCTGGCCGCGATCGAGCAGGCCAGGCAACAGAACGTCAGTATCCTCTGCCTACCGGAACTATGCATCACTGGGTACGGATGCGAGGACGCGTTTCTTTCACCCAACACCCGGCGGATGGCATGGCAGGTGTTAGAAACAATTGTTCCGGCGACGAAGGGGATGATTGTTTCGGTCGGCTTGCCGCTGCTGCATAACAACGCACTGTACAACACCGCCTGCCTGCTGGTCGATGGTCGCATTGTCGGCTTTACCGCCAAGCGCTTTTTGGCAGGCGACGGAATCCACTATGAGCCGCGCTGGTTCAAACCGTGGCCCGCGGGCCGGCAAGCGGTCTACTCCGATGGTGCGCATGAATACCCGCTCGGCGATATCTACTTCGATTGCGGGGGCGTGAAAATCGGCTTTGAGATCTGCGAAGATGCCTGGGTCGCCAACCGACCCGGTAATGCGCTGGCTCTCGAAGGGGTCGACATCATTCTGAACCCTAGCGCCAGCCACTTTGCTTTTGGCAAAACCAAAGTCCGTGAGCGGTTCGTCTTGGAGGGTTCCCGCGCTTTTGGTGTCAGCTATATCTACACCAATCTGGTAGGGAACGAAGCGGGCCGCGCCATCTACGACGGCGGGGCAATGATCGCCGCAGCCGGCAAGATGATCGCCGTTGGCCCGCGATTTTCCTATGCCGATGTCAGCCTGACCACGGCGGTCATTGATATCGACGCCACACGGATGGCACGCGCTGCCAGCAGCAGTTTTGAACCCAGTCTTACCGAAGATCCTGAAGACTGCGTCCGTGTACCGTTTTCGTTTCCGCGACAGGGCATTGAGAAACGCGCAATTGACAGTGGAGATTGGGAAACCGGTTCTCATGTCAAAGAAGAAGAATTCACGCGAGCAGTTTCACTGGCCCTATTCGACTACTTGCGCAAGAGCCGCTCGCAAGGGTTTGTCGTTTCGATCAGTGGTGGGGCGGACTCGGCAGCGGTGAGTTGTCTCTGTGCCATGCTGGTCAAGCTGGCGATTCAGGAAATCGGTGTCACGGCACTTTGCGAAAAGCTGTCCTATATATCGGCGGTAAGAGAATTAGCCAGCTCAGCAAGCGAACAGATCGATACTGCGGGCGCTTCGTCAGAAAACCAGATCGTGCGCGCTCTGCTCACCACGGTCTATCAGGCAACACGCAATAGCTCGGAAGTCACGCGGAACGCAGCATGTGATGTCGCTACGGCGATCGGCGCGGACTTTTTGGAGTTTGATATCGAATCGATTGTGCAGCAGTATATCGCGACGGTGCAACAGGCGCTAGGGCGAGAATTATCCTGGAAAACCGACGATGTGGCGCTGCAAAATATTCAAGCCCGGGCACGGTCCCCCGGTGTCTGGATGCTGGCCAATGTCCGTTCGGCGCTGCTGCTATCGACCAGCAACCGTTCGGAAGCGGCCGTCGGATATGCAACCATGGACGGCGATACCTCAGGGGGACTCAGCCCAATTGCCGGGATCGACAAAGCGTACTTGCGTCGCTGGCTCGTCTGGCTGGAAAAACATGGCCCGGAGGGGATCGGCCCGATTCCGGCGCTAAAGAGCGTCAATGTGCAGGCGCCGACAGCCGAGCTACGTCCGTCGGAATCAAAACAGACCGACGAAGCGGATCTGATGCCGTACGAGCTGCTCGATGCGATTGAGCGCGCAGCAATTCGCGACAAGCAGAACCCGCTGGAGGTATATCAGCACATGCAAACGCAGTTCTCGCAGCACACTGCACATCAACTGCATATTTGGGTAGAACGGTTTTTCCTGCTTTGGTGTCGCAATCAATGGAAGCGCGAGCGTTATGCGCCCTCGTTCCATCTCGACGATGAAAACCTGGACCCCAAGACCTGGTGTCGCTTTCCAATACTGTCCGGGGGATTTCAACGCGAGTTGGCAGAACTACGCCAATACGTTCAACAGCTTTCCGAATAGCAGTACGATTTTATTGAAACATTATCATCACCTCTTGAATTCCTATCGTCATCAGCAGCATGAAAAGCCCCCCGCAAAAAGTAATGGCCGAAGGGAAATTTCTCCGCCTCATCTCGGCAGGCCATTGGGAATACGCCGAACGGAATTCATGCACCGGTGCGGTGACGATCGTCGCGGTGACTCAACAGGAAGAGTTACTGCTGGTCGAGCAGTACCGCATTCCCATGCAGCACAACGTGATTGAACTGCCCGCCGGTCTGGCTGGCGATATTCCGGGCGAAGAGCATGAGGCACTGGCCACCGCCGCGCAGCGGGAACTGGAAGAAGAGACCGGTTACCATGCCGATCATCTCATCTGGCTGACCTCTGGCCCAACCACTCCGGGCCTCTCGAACGAAACGGTTGCCTTCTTTCTAGCGACCAATCTCACTAAAACCGGCGACGGAGGCGGGGACGCTTCCGAACAGATCATCGTCCACCATGTACCGATTGCCAGCGCTCACCACTGGTTGACGGAACGTGCTGCCGGTGGGACCCTGATCGACCCAAAAATCTACGCCGGGCTGTTCTTCTGGCAGAATCGAAAGTCACTTTCCGAATAGGACTTTTGGACAAATACCGGCAGTTGCCAAGTCGAGGCAATAATCTGCGGCGATGCTCGCCACCGACCGCCTCATCGTGTAACCCAATACGCATATGGAACTTAAGGCATATCCTCCGGCCGCCTGGCATGGTTCCATTCAGAACGCCGAGCGATTTACTTGTTTATTGATGTGGTTAATCGTCAGTTATAACCTGTTGGCGGCATAAGAATCTAAAGAATAGTCGAAATAGGGAGGCTGCGGCGATTGGGCTATTGTCGCATTGGAAGCCAATGTTCGGGGTACCGATTAGGCCGAACCGATGTATGCGTAATTGTTTTGACTGGAATACTACTAGGGCCACCTGCTTAAAGCCGCTGCTATTGAAAGGTTGAGTTTTATGTTGAAGAAGATTTGTCTTGGACTTGCCATCGTCGGCCTGCTGCAATTTACCTCCGCGGACGCTGCGGTGGTTGTCGTCAGCGAGGGCATTTACGAAACCGGAATCATTGGGCGAGACTTCACCCGGATTCGCACGAAAGACGGTGTCGACACGATCGAAACCAATGACGCCACCATTATTGCGCAAAACAATATTGACAACGATTTTGGTGTCTACAACGGCGACAATGTAACCTATACGCATCAGCTCGGC
>JAWXCH010000523.1:0-6560 GCA_034440595.1 Planctomycetota bacterium
AAGCTTCTGGGTGTAGTCCGAAAACAGTGGCGAATTCAGATCATACGGCATCACGCCAGCACGCGGTTGCTGCGATGCACCGTTTCCCTCGAACAGTTCAAACGCGGAGAGTTTTTCGGGAGGCCAAACCGCCGCGCTATCGACTTTCGGCGTGGAGCTCGAATTGCAGCCAAGAACCGTCAGTGCCCCAATCAGCAAGCACGGCAAAAGTTGGAGCGAAAGCGGACCTCCGATGCGACAGCGAATCTGACGCAAGCTGGTGCGTATGACATTGCTGTCTTCAAAGATTGCGTGCCATCGGTTCATACTACTATTTTCGGAGTAAGCGACCAATTGTTCAACTGTCGCTTGAGAATAACGCCTTTTTAGTCAGGCTGTAGTCACTTGAGAGTTACAGCCGGAAGTGGATCGCGGCGAATTGCGTGCGGGGTGAGGTCACGTCTGATTTTTGGTGGACTGATTGCCAGCATCAAGGGATTAAAATCCAACAGATTCAAATCCACAAAATCGGCGTCAGTGTTGTCGTGGATGGCCAATCGCAATGACTCTGGTAACTTGCCTTCGATGAGTGTCGCCTTATTCAGATCTCCGTCATAGACGATGCTCGGTATGTCGTTACCGACTAGCGTGGTCAAAAGTATCCCCATCGGACCCTTATCCGGCTTGGCTGTTCCGCGCTTGAACCGATTGTGATGGATACTGATTGACTCCGGGTACGGATCGTACTCTGGATCGTCCAATTTCTTCAGTGTGATCAAATAGCTGACAATGGCGACGTTAGCGGTGCCGTTGTTCTCAAAGTCGTTGTCAAACGCCTCGACTTGGTCGTAGGCCATGATCATCAACCCAGTACCAGGGGGGACCATCGCCACAATGTTGCCGGCGGGAGCAAAGTTTGGATGATTGTTGGCAACGATCTTGTTCTTAAAGACGCGACATCCGCGCCCGACCTTTTTAGGCAGGTTTGGCAGCGAGAAGACGAGAATCCCGCCGCTATTGTCGGTGGCGTCGTTCTCATAGACATCGGCGTCGATGGAGTTTTCGATCTCGATGCCGGCGACATTTTTCGTGACTCGGTTTTTGCGGACGATGATATTTTCCGACTGGCCAACGTATACCCCGGCGTCGGACGCCCCAATCGCAACGCACTCTTCCACCAGGACATTTTTGCACAGTACCGGATAGATGCCGTATGAGCCGTTCGTGGAATCGGCCCCCCCGGTCCATTCGGTGCGAATTCGGCGAAAAGTCACCCCGTCGACGCTGGTGACTTTAACTGCGTCCCCCTTGGCGTTCTCTATTGCAAAGTCCTCCAGCACGATCGGCCCGGCGGTGACGAGCAACCCTTCCCCCCCGGTGCCGGCCTGCTGACGGCTGAAGTCGAGGATGGTCTGGCCATGCCCCTGGCCGCGCAGCGTGACGTTTTTTACGTCCAAGGACAGGGTGCCCTCCAGCTCGAACTTGCCAGCGGCCAGTTCGATCCGGTCCCCCGGCTTGGCGGCGATAAACGCTCGCTGGAGCCGTTTCTGAGCGTCCGGGCCCGGTTGAATCAGTTGAACGCTGGCGTCGCCTGGCGCACTGGCAGGATCGGTTTCGCAGCCGCACAGCGGGCTGAACAACAGGGTGGTCAGCAAAAGAAGCCGTGCTGAGTTAGTTTGCACAATATATTCCTAATTTGCTGAGGTAGTTCTCCCGCTCCCTGCTGGAGATGCATCGCCACGGTACAGCAGCCACAAATCCGTAACTGTTGATCTTGATATAGTTTACCGCGTTGGCCTGGAGCTGGTAAGTGGCGGTTAAGCTAGCAGTCAGTCCAGAATCGACGATTATGCCTGAATCATCGATCATCCGGTTTTTGCGGAATTGTTGGATTTTATCGATTTTACTGCCGATAGACCTCTCTAGGGAGTTCGGTACCTACGACGGACCTGGTCAGACGAGGCACATTGCTCAGCGATCAGAACTGAACCCGATAATCTCCGAAAAGGAATTCGATTCTCATGAAACGCGGAATCATCGCCCTGCTGGGCTTGGTGTTATTGGCCGGCAATACCGGTTGCTGTGGCTGCATCGACTACCTTCGCTGCCACCAATGGGGACTTTGCCCTTGGGGAGGCTGCAAGACCGAACAAAATTGTGGCCCGGGTGGCTGCGCGACTGGGGACTGTGCGAGTGGCGATTGTGGCGGTGAATGCGCCGATTGCGGACCGCAAGGCCACTTTGCTCATAAGCGGCAGCGAGACATGATCAATCAACAGGATCCAAGCAGCGCCGCTGCCGCAGGAGCAGCCGCCTATCAAGGCCCTCCAACTGCCGCCGTCGCCTATCCGTACTACACCAACAAATCACCGGGCGACTTTTTCAACGCCCATCCAGCGAGCATTGGACCGTAGCTGCCAGCGCGTCCTGCCAAGCGGCAAAACCGCCGGTGAGTCGATCCCATAGATATTTCGCCAAGATTCAGCCCTGCAACCGCAGGGCTTTTTTTTGCGCGGTGGTCGATATTTGAGGGCATAGAATGCAAAAAGGCCAGGTCTTGCGGGAAGACCTGGCCTTTTGCGTATTTGTCCGAGTTACCGCTGCACAGGGCATGCAGCGAAACTGGATCGAATTAACTAGCGGCGGAAGCTAACAACCGGGGTACGGATGCTCTTCTTCATGGCGCCGGCTGGCGTTGGTGGAACGTCAGCAGGTGGCGTGGCGGTAGCAGGAGCTTCACCATCGCAGCTTGGTGCGGCTGGGGCACAAGCTTCTGGAGCTGGGCAAGCGCAGCTTGGCGGGCAAGCTGGTGCACATTCAACAGGAGCACCACAGCAGGTAACGGCACCGTCGCAACCACAGCAGCGACGATGACGATGGAACAAGCGACGACGGCCGTGGCAACCACAGCAATCGTTGGCAGCGCCACCACAATCGCCAGCACAGCTTCCGCTGCAACCGTGGCAACCATGACCAGCAACGGCCTTGCTCTCACCGCCCAACAGGGCGATACCGACAACCGCGAAGAAAATCGCGATACCTAGAACTAATGCACGATTCATCCTCGAATCCTCCAAACAGGTAACTTGGCGTAACAGGTTCACGTTGCCGTCAATATTCTGGGTCCACGACTGCGACGGCCGGCAGGCGCGGAAAGCTTCCAACTTTTTCCCGGCAAACTCTCTCGTGTTGCGGATTCAATATTGCTTGCCCTGTAAGCTTTACCGAATACGCAAAACGAATCGATTACACAGGCTAGGACGCTAAATTAACCGATGAGAAATACTTGTCAAGTGACTCACCGGTAAATTGCAATGGGCAGGGACTATAGGGGCACTGCGAAGTTTAATCCAGCAAATGTAGCATGTGATTAGCGGTATGCACAGCCATTGAACAAAAAAAGACCACGGTTGGAACCGTGGTCTTTAAATATGTGCCGAATGATCGTAATTACCGAATACAAAAGCAGTTAGAGTGAGGACAATACCTCGAAAATACCCCTTTTGATCGGTTCACTTACGCAGAACTAACACTATTTTGTAATTGTTCCATTGTCCGCAGGTTGCTGTGCTCGGGCCGATTCTGCCAGATTTCGCCGCTCCATTTCTTTTTCAACTAATTCTTGCTGCCGCGCCAAATCGTCCTGATCTTCGAAACTGAGGAGTACTTCAGGCTGATCTGGGAATGGCTTGATCATCATTCCACCAATCCGCCAACCACTCGCTTCACGGCGCAGCGCCCAGGCGACTTCTTCCGAAGTCGGTTGTCCGTCTTCACCCACGTCATGGAGTGTTGCGGGAACATAGGCGACAACCGGCGTCAGCGGGTTCTGCTTGGCTTCTCCAACTATGAATTGCATCGCAGGGCTACCGCTTTGCATGACCGGACTGCCAGTGCGCTCGATTTCCTTTTGTGATTGCTCGGTCAACAGTTTGGCCGCTGTCTTTTCATCACCGGCCTTCATCGCCTGCATGAACTGCGCGGCAACCTCGGCTGGCCCTAAAGCCATGCTAGCGTCGATGGTCGCTTGCTCTTCGGGAGTGCGGCTGGACGCAGCCTGCTCGCCCGTTTGCTGCGTACCGGTCGGCTGAGCCACCGGCGTCGAATCAGAGCTACCGCACCCGACAGTAAACAGAACGCCAAAAAGATAGAGCCATCCGGTACGACGTGTAGCGAACTGCATTGCTTGCCTCTCTCAAAAAATTCTTGTAACCCGAAGCGCCAGCCAGGCGCGGTGCGTTTGGCCGGTTCCTCGCTTGCGCGTCGGGTTAAAATGGTGAACGCTCTACTGGCCGCAAAGTGTTGCAAGAGTGCCCGGGAGCGTCAAGATCAGCTACAGCGCGAACGCGGCCGGAAACGCATTAATTGCCGCGAATTTGCACGGGCATATTGCGGTAGCCACCCAGATGGGTTGTGAAATTTGCTGGCCTAAACCGCGCCAACGCCGCGATCGAATGCATCCTGATCTCGGCGATAGAGTGCTAGCGTGGAATCGAAAAGCGCGGCTGGAATCCGCCAGACCGGTTGATCGTCCGTGTGTGCATTACAATGGGCAACCAGTACCCGGTAAAGAAACTTGAAAAGATGCCGCGGAACACGCAGGCTTCGCAGGGCGTCGATCAACTGGCGGTCGCTGATGGACTGGTCCAACAGGTCGAGAATCGACGGCGTCGCACCATTGACGGCGCAGGCACGAATTCGCGCGTTGGCCACGTCGTAAAGAGCTTCACCTGTCCACTCCAGGGACATAATCAGGTTCTGTTTATCCAGGCGCGAACGCTGATAAAAATCACGCTCCTCGCGGTCAATAAATCGAGTCAGTTCGATTGGCAGCAGCAGCTTGAAGCCAATACCAGGGTGCTTTAAGAACTTGTTATCCAGCATCGGCCAGAGTAGTGCGCGCATTTGATCGGCCGAACCGTTGATCAGATGCGGTTCATCCACGCGGTCGACCAGAACAATCATGCCGGTGTACCCGAGAGATTTGAGCACACCCTGCAGTTTGACCAGCAATTCGTATCGGTCATCGGTCCGCTGCTTGTTGGGTAGTGGCTGGCTGCTGATCTGATTGGCCGAAAACTGCATGAGAACCTGGCGAAGAGGCCTGGTTTCACGATTTCCCACGCGAACCTGATGGACGACACCGCGCGCCTGCCAGTGCCACTTCCAGGCACGCCACAATCGCGGCCCCCAGCCGGCCAGCACCATCAGATAAGGCCAAGGCGTAATCAGCCAGTCCCAATAGTCGCGCTGCACTCCCATGTAGATCGCCAGGATCGCAACAAGCACAGTCACAAGGATTCCAACGGCCAGATCCCAATAGGATTTCCAGACTGGAAACCGCAGCTTTCGCCGTAGCCTTCCCCAGCGGCTTTTGGCAGTTTCGGCTGAGGACTGGTCATAACAGGCCGCCAACAGCAGCAGGTCGCGTGACTGATGCTGGTCTAGCGTCGGCGGGCTGGTGTGCAGCGGTTCTTCGCCGGTCAGGATCCGATCGACCAGCCGCGTGACCGCCAGGCTTAGAATCGCATCCATATGATCCCACAGCTTCCATTCTGCCAGGACGCGATCCGTGCGCTGTTTTCGCTTGCTCAGCGTGTCGCGAAAGCGGTCCAGAAACGGATTGAAGTCATCGTACTCGATCGTATAGAGCCGAGCGGTTGGATGCTCGCTGTTGTACTTCTCCAGATGACGTGCAATTTGCAGACGAAGCGCCGTCTTGCCAGAGCCTTTCTCGCCAAAGATCACCGAAGTGCTGGGATCCGCTGGGTTTCCGTAGATTTTGTCCCAGGTCGGATGGTAAGTACTGGCAATGCAGTGTTCCTTGAACACCGGGTCTGTCTGCGCATCCTCCTCGGAAAACGGGTTTGCGCCGATGCCGTGGTGCTCAAGAAATTTCTGTATCTTCATGCGCGTTCAACTGGGTAAAGCTGCAAAATGCGACGAAACTGGTTGGCCGACTACTTGGCCCCTTCGATCATCTTGAGAAACTCTTTTTCATTCTTGGCCACCAGCTTGGCAGGCCCGTAGAACTTGAAAAAGTACTGCCCTAGGTCTGGATCGACAATAATCGCCGCCAGCATTCGGTAGTCCTCGCGGTCGATCGTTTTTCCGCCCGCGAATGGCCCGCCGGGAGCGTCTTTGTAGGTTCCAGCGATGTCGACGACATGCACTTCGCGTTTACCAACAGTTTTCTTGGTGGTCTTGGCCTTGTTTTTGGTGGCCGATCCGTCTGGTTGGCTGAACTGGCCGATCCAGCGTTCGACATTGGCATCCACGGTGCCACTGGCACCCATCACCGTAAAGCGGCCATCGTCGGTTCCCTTTTCACCAGGAATGGCGAATTCATGTTCCACAATTCGCGATCTTGGCACTTTGCGAACCCAGTTTTCTGGAGCTGTCAGGGTGATTTTACCTTCGGCCACGGAGATCGTTTGATCCGCGGCCTTCTTTTCATCGGCGAGGGAGACACTGGCGGTGCCGCAAAGCACAGCCATCGACAAAGCAGCGCATAAACACGATCGGAAGGACATTTTGATTCTCCTCGGGCAAGAAATGACGTGAATGGGTATTTCTAGATG
>JAWXCH010000524.1:0-12167 GCA_034440595.1 Planctomycetota bacterium
AAACTGGACCTACCTGAGTACTACGGCTGGCTGATGTCGTCGGATCCTGCTAGCAAATAATGGGAGCATTCTACGCGTGAGAGGGATCTGCCTGCTAGCTTGCTTTTTGATGACCACGGCGCTGGTGCAGGGAGCAGAGCCTGCGCCGACTGCTGCGGCAACGCCGCTCGACGCCGTTGTTACCTTGATCGAACAATTGCGGTACGATGACGCTCTACAAGCTTTGCAGGTTGTAGCGGAGACAAACGGATCATTAAACGACAAACTCCGCCAGCAGGATCTGAGAGCGGATATCTACCGTCAGCAGGGAAAGTGGGCCGCAGCAGAAGAGGCACAAGCGTCGCTCAATAAGTTGCTGCAGAGCTACACCGAGAGCAAGCCACACGATCTCAATTTTGCCAATGCATTGCGGCAGAGGATACTGATACGCCAGGCTTTGATCCTGTTGCAAGGCCGCAACGCCAGTTATTTCTTGCTGCCGGGCCACCTGCTGGCGGAGGACGAAATCGCTGTCAATCGCGATCTGGTCACTCGTGCGGCGAGTTCCATTCGCGGCGCGCTGGACATTCCATTAGGAATGCGCACAACCGACCAGTTATGGGAGCTGCAACAACGCCTCTGGTTGGCGGCGCTGCGGCGTCATCTTGACCCCAAGGCAACTGAGACAGCAGAATTTCAGACGATCCTAACCGCTGGCCTGCGGTTGCTTTCCGCCGATGTGGAGAAGCTCCCGATCGCCGAGCTGTGCTATGCGGCCGCACGAACACTGGAGCCAGCGCAATCCGCACCGTTGGCAGACCGGCTGAAGGCGCTTCAAGCAACTGCCAGCGCTGTGGAAAAACTGCCGCTGCTCTTAGTACTAGTCGATACGCTCTTCTGGCAAAAGGATCTGGACACGGCAGGCGAATTGCTAATTGCGGAATGGAACGCCGGTCACGAGGCAAGTCGCTTGTCGCCAGCCGAGATACTAGAACTCGGGCTGCGATTGGTCCAAACCCATGCCCGTGAACTGCCAAAAGTACAACCTGCCTGGCGACCGACGATGGTTCAGGCTCTCTCGGCGACATTGCAGGATCAGGCACCAGATTGGTTGGTGCGAAATGCGAGGCTTATTCCGGTGCTGGAAAGCCTGGTGCTGGAGTGCGAAGACTCACCCGAGGTGACAACGCTCTGTGCTGCGAACTTGCTGCGGCTGAAAAAACTATTGTGGAGTGAAGGCTCGTTACCAGTGGCCGATGCGTATGCCCTCCACGCCGGGCTGCTAGCTCAGCAGTCCAAATACCGTGACAAACGATCTCAGGCCATTCGCGACTACAACGCCGCACTATCCGTTTGGCAGGCATTGCCGCAGACGGAGCGGCGGCAACTGCACATCGCCGAAGCGCAAAACACTTTGGCGGGACTCTATCTGGAGAACCGTGAGAGCGGTCAGGTGGCCAGCCTGCTGGACGCCGCTGAGAAAGTGTTTCTTGCACAAACAATTCGCGACCTGCGGCTGGCACAACTGGAGAACAATCGCGGATATCTGCTCAATTTGCAGGGAAACACTCAAAGCGCTATTGAGCATTATCAGTCCGCAGAAAAACTCTGCCGGCAGAGTCTTGCTGACGACCCGCAGAATTCGGCCACCGTGCGACTGCTGGGGGCAATTCTGCTGAATCAGATTCAAGGTCTGAAATCGAGTAACCATCTCGCACAAGCAGCCAAACGTTGTGAAGAGTGTGCTCAGAACAGCTTGCTGCAAAAAGAGACGCAGGACGTGTGTCGCGTCTGGAGTGCGATGTTTAACTTGGAACTGATGAACTCAGGGCCAAAACAAAACGACTCCCTCGCGCAGCGTGCCGAGCAGTATCGCAATCTAATTAAGAGCCTGGCACCGCTAGCGACGCAGGATCAAACCAGGCAGGCCGCGGAAGCGAACTATACCGCCGCTCTATGCCACTACCATTTGTTTGTTGAAAACAACAAAGACGACGCGGCGATTGACCAATTGCAACACGCTCTCGAAAAATGCCAAACGACCCATAAGCTGGCTCAACAGCAGCAGATTGAGTTACTGGAGCTGCGATCACTCCAATTGCTTGGGAAGATATACCTGCAACTGTCGGTACGCAAGAATGTCGATCCTCGACTGCTTTCCGCCGCCAGCATGAGCGACGCGCAGCTAGCCCGGATCGAAGAGCTGTCTGGTTTTCTGCAGGCCACTCCGATTGTGCATTACCAGGCACTCGACACCGCGGCGCGTATTCTGCGAAATAATCGGTCTGACCGCGCGGTGCAGGTCCTAGAGCAGGCGCTAGCCGCCATCGAAAGTCGTCGGAGCTTTGGGATGCTGTCCGCGAAGGAGCGTGCCGAGAATTTCGCTCGCTTTGCGGGCGGGTTCGATCAACTGGTCGATTGGTACTGCGAAGATGCCGCCACGCACGGCGCGACTGCACTCGAACAGGCAATTTTCTGCTCCGACCGGAAACGGAGTCGCACCTTTTTGGATCAGCTCTGTCCGCTCCGTAGTCCGAAAGACGCGCGCATGGCAGGGGAGCACGCCAACCTGCAGCAGACTAGTGAGCGGCTGCTTGCCGACGACAGCTTGAACCACACTGAATATTCCGCGCAACTCCAGTCCGAATTTCAAGATCTGGAACGGGTTGTGTCGGACATGTTGCACGAGACGGATAACGTGTCACTACCGGGCAGCATGACCAAATTGACAAAGACGACCCGTCCGACGCAGATCTGCTATTACCACCTTGGCCGGAAGCATTCCTACCTGTTTCATATTGTCGCCGTTCCGAATAAGCCGCTGGCGATCACTGTCACGCCACTGCAAATTACCGCAGAACAGGCTGCGCGAATCCGCCTGAATCTGTTAGGCCAAACAACAACCAACAAAGAAGAGCGCGCTGTTTCTGGGGCACCTAAACGGTCGAAGTTCCCGTTGGACTTAACCGAAACCGTCGCCTGCGGGCTGTCCAACGCTCTGCTTGAACAGATGCAGCATCCTGCGTCGAATTCTCCTCGTTTGGATTATGAGCAACGGCTAGCGATTGCCGAGGTACTTTTGCCCCCTGCGGTGCGAGACGCCATTCGCCAGCAGCCAGCATCCTTACTGCTCTGGGTTCCGGATGGACCGTTGCATCGCGTACCTCTTGATGCACTGACCTTTGGTCGGAATAAAAAGGGGGAAGAGCAGTATCTGTTGGACGACTTGAAATTTCCGCCCTCTCAGTACACGCCCTCCCTGGCAATTTTTCAGCAATTAGCCAGTGCCCCTCGAACGGCGTTTCCCGATACGGTATTGTCGCTGAGCAACCCAGACTACAAACGCGGTAAGATGCTCGACGGGGCCAATAAGCCGCTCACCGAGTTGCCGCAAACCGCACGCGAGCAGCAGTCGCTTCAGGCCCTCTTCGCTCAACATCCCGACAAGGCCAAGAATTTCTTCTCCCGCGGTACCGCTTCAGAAGAGAATTTCCGCACCTATGCACCAAATGCAAAACTGATTCATCTGGCCGCGCATGCCTTTGCCAGCGAACGGTACGATCAACTCGCAGGCTGCGTCTATCTAGCCCCACCGCTGGCAGGTTCCACCAGTCCCAACCAAGATGGCCAGTTGACACTGAATGAGCTTCGCGAAATATCATTCGCCGAATGCGAACTGGCAATCCTCGCCGCTTGTCAAACCAATGTGGGACTGCAATTGCCGCTCGAGGCCGGATCGACCATTGCACGCACCTTTTTGGAAAAAGGGGCCAGACGGGTGCTGTGCAGCCAGTGGGAGTTGCCCGACCTGGCCACCGCCGATCTACTCTGCGAGTTCATACCTCGGCTGGCAGGGCCGGTCGATGACAGCAAAGATCCCGCCCAACGCGACTCTCCACCGTTCTATGCCGCGGAACTCTTACGGGCCAAGCGAGCAATTCGGGCGAAGTTTCCCGACCCGCACCAATGGGCTCCGCTGGTCTTGATTGGTTGCGACTAACTGGCTAATTGCCGTATCAACAAGCGATGCGTCACTGCACCGTTAACTCAATCGTTCATTCAGATCCGCAATTTCTCGATGGGTGCATAGCTCGGAGTGCGCGCGATCCAGCAGAACTTGTTGGTTGATTCGACCGACTTTGGCGCCAACTGGATCGCGATCTATCACGATATCATCAATCGGTTTTGTAGTCGTTAGCAAAGAGACCAATTCGCATCGCTCCACCACATCAAATAATCGCTGATTTTGCGCATTCAGCATAGCTTTTGAGAAAACTTGTCATTTACCACAGCTTTTAAATTGCATTCGTGTGCATCACCAGTATATTGATGCCGGCACCTGAACCGCGGGCATTCAGGAATTGCCTCTTTCATCTGTTCGCTGCATTGAAATCGTTGCCTGACTAGATAGTCAAGAGCGGCAATTTGTGACGCGGCTGAACAGACATTTCTTTGTATTTACTTACTGGAGACCTCGGTCATGAGTTCGATTTTTGGCGTGTCAAGAAGACTTTGTTGCGTGGCGTTGTTAGCATGCTTCGTGTCGGCAACTCCGGCGTTTGGTGACTTGATCAACGGTTCTGTCGATGTGACAGGTTCGCGAGCCACTCCCCAGTACACTGTTGGCGACGATACCTACGGTGCCTTTGGTTGGAATTTTAGTTATACCCGGAGCTTTGACGGCACCAAGTTGACCAAGCACCTTGAAATTGATTTTCAGTTCGATGCCGCTCTGAATTACGATGCCGCACAAAAGGCCGCGTTTAAAGCCGCTGCTGAGGCCAATATTGAGAACCAATGGAACAACAAGGCCAGCATCAAGGATGAAACGACTGGTATTTCTTATCCAATCACCGTCGACGTAACCACAGCAGGGCCATTCAATCAGACCGTCCAGGTCCATTTGTCGACAGGGAATGATCCAACAGATATGACGAACTGGTATAGTGCGGATACGCCGGCCGTCCAGGCGCATGAATTCGGCCATATGCTTGGCTTGTTCGATGAATACTTGGGCGGCGCTGTGAACCAGTATCCCGACCCGTTGCTCAGCAACGACGGGCTAATGGGACTGGGTGCTCTGAATGCTAACCCCGTCATGTACCCACGCTACTATCAGCAGTATCTCGATTACATGTACGAACTGAATCCAACCGAAGACTTTACCATGACCATCGTGCCAGAACCTGCGACTTGGCTGCTGGTTGTCGTGGGCTTGCTTGGCATGGTGGCTGTGACGTACCGTAGGCGTGTTGCGGCGTAGTTTGTTGTGCATGTGATTGCAATCTTCTTCATGTGGGGGACGGCTGCTTTAGGCACCGCCCCCTTTTTCTGTCTATCGTTGCGAACGCGCCCGATGAACTCGATACTTGTATTCTGCGCGGTCGCGGTGTTCGCCTTGGCGGTCAATGCCGCTGAGAAGGGCGACGCAACTGCCGGTGCCAACAAGATGCCCGAACAACTGCAAGCGTTTCTCGACGGAAAGCTGCCACCGGAGAAACTCACCATTACGTATCGCGAGGTGCGTGGGTTGCGAGGCGAGTTGAAAATAATTGTGCATGGCAATGGAAAGGTTGAGCAACAACTCGTCCGGCGGAAAGCTCCCGAACCTCAAAACCTAAACGCAGACGCGGTTCGGGAACTGGTGAAGTTGATCGTCGAACAAGAAGCGTGGAAGCAAAAGACTCCCCCAGCCCCCTCAATACCCGATGAAGGACGTGTCTCCTTGCAGATTGTCGCTGGTAAAACGGAAAGCACCATCTGGGAGCGGGTGAGAGAAATGGGGGCCAATGATCGGCTACAACGAATCAGCACTCTTATTGAAAAACATGTCTGGCGACCGAAAGCCGCAAAATGACTTACACGAACAACAATGACCGTGGGTCCACACTTTACTAATCCCATCCAGCATGCTCGCAGCACTATCGCAGCGTGACATTATCGCAGCGAAACGCGAACGCGTAGTCCGTGCTTCGGCCGCATCGTCAACAATGCCGATACCTGATGGCGATGGCTGCCGTCCACTTGCACGCGAAAACGCCTGGCCAGTGTAGCCAGCAGAACGATCAGTTCCAGCATTGCAAAGTGGATCCCCACGCACACACGCGGGCCACCACCAAACGGGATGTAGGCATGCGTCGACCGTAGGTTTTCTTCCCTGCCGGGCTCAAACCGCTGTGGGTCAAACATGTCCGGATTCTTCCAAAAACCAGGGTGTCGATGCAATGCATAACGGCTGAATGCCACCATGGTTCCCGGAGACAGCATCACACCACCCAGTTCGACTTCACGTGTAACGTTGCGATTCTCAAACCAGATAGGTGGGTGCAGGCGCAGCGTTTCTTCAATCACCATCCGCGTGTAAACAAGCTTTGGAATGTCGTCGAGACTGATCGCTCGATCTCCCAGGACCGAATCGAGTTCCGCATGCAGTCGCGATTCGACGGCCGGGTTCCGATCTAGCTCAGACCAGATCCAGGTTAAAGCGACGGAGGTTGACTCATGTCCCCCGATTATCATCCCCAGCACTTCGTCGCGAATCTCTTCATCCGTCAGACGCGGCAGGCCATCCTTTTCGCCTGAGTGACAGAGCAATGATAGCAAGCCCGTGTTTGAAGAGCTGCGTTGCTCGTCGATCATTTGTTGAATGAAGCGATGAAAATCTCGTAGCGTCGACCACAGTCTATAATTGACCCGCGACGGAAACCATTTGCCACGAATGATCGGCAGCGGTGGTTTGGAGCTGAAATGATCTATTGCCAGTGTCCAATCGCGAATTGCGTCGCGCGATTGGTCAAAACTGTCTTGGAATAGCGCACGTCCAATAATTTCCAGCGTGAGCCGATCCATATCCGGTGCAAGATCAAATACCGCTGATTCACGAGCTGCATTCTCCCACTGCTGGATCACCTTGTTCGCAGAATCGACCATGAGATCGAAGTAAGTCCGAATCTGCGTGGGGCCCATGAGTTGTTGCACTACCGTACGACGTCGCTTCCATTGGCTCCCTTCGGCAACGACCAGGCTCTGGCCAAACGCGCGGCGAAATCGATCGTACAGAGGGCTGTTCTTATCAAAAGTGTCGTTGGTCGATTGGACGACCTGCTTGATTAACGCCGGGTGGTTGATGAAGTAAAAGTTCACCGGGCCACGGTATTGAACAAAATCGCCATACTGCTGAATCAGCGTCTCAAAAAACCGCTCCCGACTTCCGGCCAGCATCCACATTCGATAAGCCCACGGGGGCCTGCCAAGGTTGCCAGAAAAAGTTTGCGAGGCGATAAGGTCAGGTGCTGGCATTCTTGGTATCTAGCTGCTGGAGGCTATCTGGTCCAAACGTGGCCTGGCGAAGCTCTCACTTCTTCGATCCAGTAACGGAAATGTTTGGCTTTTGGGCTCGCGCAAATACGTCACTCATTGTCACCGCTCTGCCAGTCTTCTTACTCTCGTCTGCTCCTTCCATAAATGCCATTATCTCCAGCGTCTCTTCGGGATTGACCGGAGGCTCGCCTGTGCGGAAGAATTTGGCGATTTGAGTGACCAGCGGTTTGTAGCCCGGGTACTTGCCAGACCGGGCCACGGACTTCGATCCAAAAACGGTCGCTCCATAGTCGGCCGCACCTTCTCGAATACCGCGGAACGTGCCAATGCGACCGTCTTTCCACTTGCCCACAACGACATCCGTGGAATCTGTACCGGTTCGCGTGACTGACTCGCAGCCCGGTCCCATCACGGTGAATAGCATTTCGACACCGTGAACTCCATACCAGAACAAATCCGGGTGGTGCGGCTCCAGCGTACAGGGGCCGAACGTGTCACACCCAGTGATCTTGCCGACGGCCGCGTTGTCGCGTGCGTCGATCACTCCCGGTGTGAACCGGAGCGACGAACTGGAAAAGCAGGGGACTTTCTTTTCGCGCGCTAGTTCCAGAATCGCGACCGCATCCTTCAGTGAATGTGCCAGCGGTTTGTCGATGAACAGTGGCTTGTTGGCATTGATGACTGCGGTGGCCAGTTCCAAGTGATTGCGACCGTCAACCGATTCAAGGAGTACCGCATCGACCTGACGCAGCAATTCATCCATCGATGAAACGATCTTCACCCCTTTCTGCTCCAGCTCCTTGGTGAACTTGACGACTCGATCTTTACTCGCGGGAATGTCGTCACTCGATGTGGGAAAAGCGGCCACGACACGAATCCCAGCCAGCTCCTCTGCCGGATTAGCTTGGTTGAACACGTTTGTAAATGCCCCCGCATGCGAAGTATCGCACCCGATGATGCCGACGCGAATGTCCGCGCCAAAAGCACATTGAGTGACAAGCAACACCAGAGACAATACGCACGAGGTTCTGAACATCGTAGGTTCCTAAATGACGCAGATGGTTTTACACAACATACCGCCAAGCAACGTCAAACAATCTTTTCAGTTTGATATTCCGTCAAACTGTCGCGCTGCGGCAATTCTCGTTCAATCTTGTCCAACTGATAACCAAATCCGGCTCCCTCAAGTGTCGAAAGATCCAGCACCCCATTCCGCCGTTGATACAACCCTGGATGCACTTTCGCTTCACAATCCGACGCGGCAGGACAGAATTGCATCCCGTTGGACTCCACGCCGCAAATCGTTTCCGCGTGTGCGGCCAAACGAACATGCGGAATCTGCGCCAACATCGGGTTCGTCAGATCCTGCACCATGAGTGGCATGCCGTGCGATTTGGCCCAGCAGAGACTCAACAGCGCACCTGACTGTGTCTTGCAGGTTTTTAGTGCGACACCGCTCCAGCCAAGCTTGCGTCCCTTGCGGACATATCGCCAGTCATGGGCACTTTCGTCCAAGTACAACGGCTTGCGACTTGATACCGAATGAACATCGATCGGAAAAGCATCCAGATCATACGGAAACGGCTGCTCGACATAGGCAATTCGCGCAAAGATCTGCGGGTGCTCCACCGACAACTGATCGAGAATTTCGTTCACGTAACTCGGTTCGGTGACCGTGCAATTGAAATCGGCACTCAGCCAGTGTACATCGTGGTCTATCGCAATCTGTCCGACCTTCAACAGCCGCTGATAATCCCAGTCGGCATCATTTCCGCGGAGCTTGACCTTCAGGCAATCCAATTGATCTTGTTCAATCCATTCCAGCAGCGTGACCGGCAATCTATCGTTAGGAGTTGGACCGGATACTTCGGACTCATCTAGTGGATCAAGCCCCCCTACCAAATGCCACACCGGCAACTTCTTGAGTGGCGATGACGCCAGAAAATCGACCGGATACTTGTTTTGAAAGTCGACCCCTGGCTCGTGTAAGTCCTTGAAGTAGGACGCCAGGTCGCGATTCATCCACTCGGCATCATAGCAACGATAGATATCGCGCTGATGCAGTTGACCATAAGCGTCGTGCAGCGCCAGATCGAACGGTGCCAGGCAGAGCAGGGCGGCCAGATGCGAAATTGGTTCGGCCTCATTCTCTGAAATGTCCTTGATAAGGCCGACGAATTCTAATTGCTGAAAGTCATAACTCAATTCGATCGGATGTCCGAATCGCAGCACGCGCGGCCAGCTTTGCACCAAATCGCGACACAACTGCTTCATCCGCTCGTGGCGCTCGTTATATGTTAACAGACTTGGCCAACCCCAAACTACTGCCAGCGGTGACTCTCCCCAGCCAATGCAGCGACGGCCTAAGCGATCTTCGATCGTCAGATGCACCCGCGCGCACGTTCCTTCGGTTGTCACTTCACGACCAAATTTAAGCGGTATCCGAAATGGAATCGGCAGAAAGTACAGCTCGGCGGCGACAATACGGACATCGGTCGATTTGCTCACGGCGCATCACCCTTCGTGACTGGCCGCAGTTGCTCAAACAAGTGCTTTTGCAAAAATGCGAAAGTCCCCTGGCCATTGATTTTATGCCCTCCGACGAACCATTCGATCTCAGTCCGCTCGGGCATTTTCAAGCCGACCGCATATACCCGACGTGCACGGGCATACTCACCGGCCACCGCTTCATCGGTTCCAACGCCATCAAAATGTCCTCGTTCCACCATGAACGGCCGCGGTGCAATCAAGCCCACCATCTCGGCATAATTAAACGTGTTGGCCAGATCGAACTCAAACATTTCATACTCCGGGGTGAACAAATAATTGTTCGGGTAGCGAGCCGAGATGTTTTTCGCAATCCATTCGTTGAAATCGCCCGAACAGATCGAAAGAGCATAGTCAGTCACCAGCGACGGAATTCGCATTGCTGATTTTCCGCCATAACTCAATCCATAAAAACCAATCTTATCCGCATCAACTTCCGGCAGCGTTTGCAACCAATCAACAATCTGCTGATGCTGCGGCACGATGATCGAAAACAAAGTCTTACCCAACGGGTTCGCCTTGCGTTGTAACGAACGAAACCGATGTCGAAAGATATAGGGGTTCTGGGGCGCAAAGGTAATAAACCCACGCTCGGCCAGTTCTGTCGAGAAAGCACTGTAATAGGCACGCTCCTTCTCACCTATCGTATCCGTCGGGCGGCCCTCCAATCCATGTTGACACACCACGACCGGTCGCTTCTCTCCTGGCTTTATACTCTTGGGAATCGTCAACAATCCATACGCGAACACATCTGGAAAAACGTCAAGCATCACTTCGTATCGTTTCCAACGGTCGTTCTCTTCGACCAGCCGAGTGCGTGGGTTCGCCGGCTGCACCGGCAATTCAATCCGGCCAATCACGTCATTCGCAAAATAGGTGCGCAACGGTTCGGCGGAAGCTTTGAACTTTTCAACAGAATCATAATTCAGCTTCTCCCAAAAGAACTTCTCGCGCACTTTCTGGCAACCGAGGAAGAGACGCTCGTTGTATTGTTCCAGCTCCTGAACTTGCCGCGCTTCGCGAGCGGCGGCATCCGCCAAAGGTGCCGCGGCGGTCAGTTGTCCTAACGGGCGCTGCAATTTTCCTTCTGCGCTAACAACGGCCAGCAGACTCTCCAGTGCAAACCCAGAGCCGGGCGGCCCTTTGCCATCTGTACCACTGGTAACCAACTGATACCGCTCTGCAGAGAATTTGGGCGTCAGCTTTCGTGCTCGTTCAACTTCTGCTTGCACCTTGGCCAATGTCGGTGTGACGATCCGCCCCGGTGCTCCGCTCCCTACCGGCTGCATAACAACTTCCGCAGCACGAGCCGCCTCAACAATCAGCTTGCGCGGTGCCACCAATGTCGCCAGTTCGGCATCGCCAAACTGTGAGAGCAACGAAAACTGATTGCGATCGATCGGTTCCTGCCACAGATCGCTCCGGTCGTCGAAGTATCCACTCACGCAAGCTGCGTCAATGCGCGTGTCCAGCGCGGCGGCATACAACGCCAACAGTCCCCCTTCGCCCCAGCCAACTACTGCCGTTTTGAGGCGAGGCTCAGTCTGCGTTGAAAACCAATCCACCGCGGCCAGAATCTTTTGTACTTCATAACCGATTACGTGATGCCCCAGCTCATACGAACAACGGTAGACCCATTCACGGTTGGAAATATTTCGGACCTTCTCCTTGCGACTAATTAGCGTCGGCACGATCACACGGCAACCGCTCTCGGCCAATCGCCGCGCGAACTGCGATTCCTCGGGCGTACCTGGAGCAAGACCACAGAGCTGTTCCGGCGTCTGATTGCAATCCGGAATCGCCACGACATTGGCAATCGGCGCTCCTGTCGTCGGCGTCAGCAGCAGTCCCTCTCCATGCACGCCATCCAGCACCGGCCAGCGAACATTGTACACTTCATAATTCGGCCCCTTCGCTACCAAAGCAGGGCGACTGGTCGTAGCGACATACTCCAAGCCATCGAACGCAACTCGCTTGTCACTCGCGCCAATCAAATACGCTAGCCGCTTGCGGTTCGGTTCGACGGAGCGGTTATACGCCTCGGGCGAGCTAAAATCGCGCTTCCAATGTGCCGCCCGTTTTTGCAGCGACTGCGCCGTTTGATCAAGCAGGAACCGATCAATGCCGTCGACCATCTCCGTCGCGTAGTCGATCGGTGCCTTGGGATCGTGCGCCAACAGCTTCGTGTTCGGCAGGTGCGATTCCTCGGCCATTCCGCGCCCTGGCGAAAAGAAAACGCCGGCAAGCGCAGCAGCCATCGCCATGAGCAACAACGCCGGGCTTCGATTTTGTAGCATCTCAAACTCCTACAGGGGCAGGCC
>JAWXCH010000525.1:0-5179 GCA_034440595.1 Planctomycetota bacterium
CCTATGAATAGTGGGAAGCTCGATATGACCGGTTCAACGAACCAGAAAAACGCTCCCGTGGCATTGGTGACCGGTGGCGCGCAGCGTGTCGGCGCGGTCATTGTGCAGGCACTGGCCAGTGCAGGCTACCGCGTGGCGATCCATTACAACAGCTCGTCGCGGAGTGCCTCCACAATGGAAGAGCAGATAGCGGAGCAGGGTGGTGAAGCAATGTCCGTGCAGGCCGATCTTCGTGACGAAGCTGCCGTGCAGGCCATGATCGAACAAGTTTATCAGCGGTTCGGTCGCATTGATGCAATGGTCAACTCCGCTGCCATCTGGGAACGCAAGCCACTCTTGCAGGTCACCGCGCAGGATGTTCGCGATCATTTTGAAGTCAACACACTCGGCACGTTTCTTTGCTGTCAGAAAGTTGGCGCGATCATGATCCAGCAGGAGAGTGGTGGCTCGATCGTTAACATTAGCGACTGGGCCATCGTGCGACCCTATCTGGATTACGCAGCGTACTTTCCTTCCAAAGGAGCGATCCCTGCGCTCACGCGATCGATGGCGGTCGAACTGGCGGCGATGAATCCCAACATTCGAGTCAACGCAGTCTTGCCAGGGCCGGTGCTGCTACCGGCAAATCTGAGCAAGGAGGAACGAGCAACTGCCGTTGCCGGGACACTACTGAAGCGAGAGGGATCTCCAGAGAATGTTGCTGACGCCGTGCTGTTCTTGCTACGCAACGATTTTGTCGCCGGTGTCTGCCTGCCGGTCGATGGCGGACGGAGTATCGCGCCGGGGGAGTGAGCGGAACGCTCAATCCACTTCGGCCAACAGGATTTGTACTTTCAGAATCTGCTCGCGAGCGGCAAAGAAGGCATCTAGCACTTCTGGATCAAAGTGTTTACCGCGACCTTCTTCCAGAATAGTCAGACACTTCTCCAGCGGAAAACTCGGCTTGTAGCAGCGCTTAGTACTCAGGGCATCAAACACATCCGCCACGGCGGTGATTCTGCCCGAGATTGGAATGTCCTTACCTGCCAGCCCGATCGGGTAGCCCGATCCGTCCCAGCGCTCGTGATGCGTCAGTGCGATCTCTGCGGCCAAGTCAAGAACCGGTGACCCGCAGGCACCCAGGATATGGTTTCCCAGATCGGTATGTTCACGAAGCTTCATTGCCTCGCGCTGACTGATCGTTTCAAACACCGATTTTCCGAAGCCGCAGTGCTTCTGCATCATTTCGAATTCTTCGGCGGTCAATTTGCCGGGCTTGCTCAGAATCGCGTCAGGGATGCCAAGCTTGCCGATGTCGTGCAACTGTGCCGCTTGCTCAATTCGCCTAGCCGAATCTTCGTCCCAACCGAGTTGTCGTGCAATGACGCCTGCATAGCGTCCAACGCGCAACACGTGTCGACCGGTGTCGTCATCACGGAATTCGCCAGCACGTGCCAGGCAGTGGATGACATCCTGGTGCGATGCTTCGAGCTGCGCGGTTCGCTCGTTGACTTTGCGTTCCAACTCCACAGCGTAATGGTGCATGTGGTCAAAGTGCGATTTCACGCCCAACAGGTTCCGCACGCGCGAGACCAGCTCGCTAGGATCGACCGGTTTTGACAGAAAGTCGGTGGCCCCAAGCTCCAAGGCCTGACACTTGGTCTCGCGATCTTCGACCGCCGTCAGCATGACTACTGGCATGTGAACCATTTGCGAGTCGGCACGGATCGCGGCCAGCAAGTCCAGCCCGCTGAATTGCGGCATGACGATATCCAATAGTACCACATCCGGCTCGTTGCGGATGATCATCGGCAATGCTTCGGCGGCGTTGGAAGTCGAGTAAAACTCGGTGAATCCAGCATTGGCCAGATATTTCTTGGCCACCTTGATATTAATGGGCTCATCGTCCACCAACATGATGCGCGGCCCCCGATTCTCCATGCTTGGAAAATGGATCGCTCCTGCCGCTTCAGGGCGATTCATTCCTGGCACCGCCGGCCGCACTTGCCGAGTTGGAATCAGGCGATGAATCGGGTCGTTGAGTAATGTTGTTGTCATTCTTGCTGGAAAAATGCGGAGTTAATTGGCACCCACCGGTATTCGGATCTGGCGCAGTAAATCTTCCAACCCTTCGATGTGTTGCTCGTAGTCCTCGGTATCCCCCTGACGGATACAACGCTCCAATAACGCCGCTGCGGTTGTGATCGATTCAAACCCGGCGGTTCCCCCTGAGCCTTTTATCCAGTGCACAATCTGTGCAAACTCGGTTTCGTCCTTTCGATTCCAGGCCGCCCGCAGTGCAACGAGCTGCTCGTCCAGACGGACGACAAACTCCTCGACGATTTCGCGGAAGTCAGCGTCATCCATTGGCAAGCTGGATTGCAGTGTCAGTTCGCAACGCGTCGTGTTCTCGCGGCTAGCGACTTCAGTACAATGCTTTAGTTCCTCGCTAACCACTTCGAGCAAGCGATTCGGAACAATCGGTTTAGAAAGGTACCCAGAGCAACCCGCTTCGCGGCATTTTGCTTCGTCCCCTGCCATCGCATGAGCGGTAAGCGCGACGATTGGCATCGAGTAACCGAGTCTTCGCAACTCTCGCGCAGCGGCGTATCCATCCATGATCGGCATCTGCATGTCCATCAGAATCAAGTCAAACGGTTCGGAACAAGCGACGGTTACACCTGCGCGACCATTTTCGGCACAGGTCACATCGGCCCCGGCTTTTTCCAGAACCAGCTTGATCAGCTTACGATTGGTCACACCATCCTCGACCAGCAGTATTCGGCAATCCGGCAGCTTGCTGGGATCGCGACGATCGGCATGGGCATGTGCGCGAATCACATCGGCAGCCGGTCCCAGTGCCAGTCGCACTCCCTCCAGCGGGCCAGTCGGGATCCGCAGGCGGAAAATGCTCCCGCGTCCGAACTCGCTGGTGACGGTCAGTTCGCCATGTAGCAGCTTTGCCAGTCGACGACTGATGGAAAGCCCCAAGCCAGAGCCTCCAAAGCGGCGAGTGATTGACGTATCGGCCTGAGTGAACGGATCAAAAATCCGGTCCAACGCTCCCTCTTCGATGCCGACACCCGTATCGATGACATCGATCACAATGTGCGGGTTGTTTCCGGGCTCCAGGCGAGCGGCCACTTGCACACTGCCAACTTCAGTGAATTTGATCGCATTTCCAACCAGATTCATCAGGATCTGCCTGAGCCGTGCCGGATCAGTGTAGATCAATTCAGGAATCTCACTTTTCCAGAAATACTCCAAGTTGATTCCACGCTCTTGCGCGCGAACGCGGAGGATCGAGATCGTCGAAGCAATGATCTCGTGCGGAGAGCATTGCAGCGATTCGACTTCGAGCTGTCCGGATTCGATTTTGGATAGATCGAGCACGTCGTTAATGATCGTCAGCAGGTGACGACCACTATCGTGGATGGTTTGCAGGTAGTCGCGCCGCTCTTCCTTATCGCCATCGATGCGCTTGAGCAGCAAGTCGGCAAAGCCGAGAATTCCGTTGAGCGGAGTACGAATTTCGTGGCTCATATTGGCCAGAAACGCGCTCTTTGATTTGCTGGATGCTTCGGATGCTTGCATCGCATTTTTGAGTTCGCGTCCCGCCTCAAGGCGATCTGTGATGTCGCGTATGAATGCACAAAACGTAATGGTGTCGTCCGAGACAATCGGCGCAATGGCGATTTCGACCGGAAACTCTGTTCCGTCGCGCCGCATGGCGGTCTGTTCGGTCCGCTGTCGCATCAGGCGGCTTGTGCCGCTTTCCAGATAATTCTGCACTCCAGCCCGATGAGCGTCGCGCAGCCCCACTGGAACAATCAGTTCCGCGACCGAGTGGCCGACCGCTTCTGCGGCCGAATAGCCAAAGGTCGTCTCTGCCTGAGGGTTCCAGGCAGTAATCGTTCCCTGATTGTCCATGCGGACAACGGCGTCTAGCGCTGTTTCGACAATCGCCTGATTCGCGGTATAGGCCCGGCGTAATTCGACCGCCTGGTTCTCTATTTCGAGGTTGATGCGCTCGAGTTGTGCGGTCCGAGCGGCGCTATCCCACATATCGCGAACACTGTACCGACAAGCAACGATCAAGAAGATATCTTCGTAGATCACCCAAGAGGCGTGCTCGGCCCAGCGCCAATGGCTAGGATTGGTAATTCCAAAGACGGTGGACGGCCAATAGACGCCGCGAATGTAGTGATCGGCGGCCACCACCAATGTGGCAGGGATCAGTACGCTCCAGTCGCGGTAAAACGCCAAAAACGCCAGCGAGCCAAAGATATGGAAATGCGTTTCGATCCGTCCGCCGCTGACGTGAATCAACAGCCCTGAGAACAGCATTTGAGCAACGGCGATCACCTGCCGCGTTACCGCCTGACCGGGCATCCGCCAAACCAGAAAGATCGGCAAGGCGGCCAGCACGCCGCCGAAAATAACGCTCAACCAGACGTGATCATGGATCTGACTTTCTGAACCGTTCCAATTCAACGGCGTCAGCACCAACGAGATGGTGATCGCTGCCAGCCATTGAATAATCATTAACACCGCGAACATGTGATCTGTTCGCAGCGCATTGGCCGTAAATTGCTGGTGGAACAGTTCGTCCGCACGAGTATCCGCCGGATGGTAAATATGACTTAAGGATTTCACGGGGATTCAGCGTCCTGGTCTGAGCAGCAATGATTGTTTAACGCGCAGCCAAAGACAGGAAGTCTATCTTTACTTGCGCCACCAAAATCGATTAAAGAAGCCAACTCTGAGCGACCTGCGCTGTCACCCTCGTGACCTCGCGATGCTGTTAGTCCCCCTTGAAACAGCAATTGGCCCTCGGCGTTATATAGGAGCGCTTCCCCGGAAGTCGTTCCGCCAAATAATGCCGCTTCGCGACCATCCTGGTCTGTGACAACCTTGGCACGTGGAATCGTTTGTGCCTGGTCCCAAAGCGACGTCCGCTCCCAGTCTTCCGCGGTATCGGGTGGCCTGACAAATACAATCTGCAAATCGACGGGGTGACTGATATCGTTCACCAACTGATTCAATTCCGTCAAACTGGCTTTTGAACAGGGACAGTGTGGATGTACAAACACCAACAACGTTGGTTGATCAGTTGCATGGTGCAAGCGAGATGCAGCAGGCCAATCTTGAGCGGCCTGGGCTGCGGCTGCCGGCGTCAATTCATAACGCAGCATGAGCC
>JAWXCH010000526.1:0-17146 GCA_034440595.1 Planctomycetota bacterium
GCGGGAGATAAGCGCATGAGGGCTCGTCATGGTCTTGAGGGCAATAACCACATCTGCGTGCTAGCGAAGAGTCAGCGTGGCTAAAAATCTAGCTACGAGACTGACCTCCATCGATCAGCACGCTTGGTAAATCGTCCCTGCATGCAAAGGCCCTTAAACCACCGGTTGCTGCGTCGGCATACCCTTCCCAACTTACCGTTCGACTCATTACAGTTCTGCAATTGAGGCTCAAGTTGCGCGCAAGCTGGTCGCAGTTCGGTTTTTGCGGATGGTACGGGCTGACTGGTTCGCCTAGATCGCCAACTGAGTCGCGGTCAGATATGGACGATTCGGTAGCGGGAGCGGGCGAGATTGAAACCAGAGGGATGCGGCTCGGCCAATCGCCAAGAATTCTATGCGCCCGTGTTGCTGCGCGGCACCGGTTGCAGCGGAACCGGCTCGAACTGCTCCCGCGGAGCAAAGGCTGGCCGCGTCGGCACCGGATGAAATTTGGAGATCGGGGGTGCTAGCATCGGATCGCCGGTAGGTTGTCCCGCTGGCATGGCTTCGGCACATTCCGCGCAGTCATCGCCAATCAGTGAGGCATTGAAAGCCCTGGCATGGTGGCGAAGTGGCTCCCACGTGATCGGGCCACGTGGTAGCGAACAACCTGTCGACAGGCCGACGGCTGCTAGCAAGGTGGCTAACGTTGTGAGCCGACGAGATTTAGAGCAGGAGTTGGCCATCAGGGAGCATTGCTGAGCGGCAGCCGAAAGACCGCCGCTGGCAACTTGCTAGGTGACTATTTGAGGTGACAATTTGACACAAGCCGTGATCACCTTATCGGCAGAACGCGCCGGTAGAATCCATAAAATCGCCAAGGTTTGCGCAGAGTCGCGCAGCGCGGCGGTCAATGGTCTGTTGGTGGGGCCGGTGAATCGTCGCCGCCGGGGGGTTGCGGACTGCCTGGTTTGGTGCCCACTATCTTCAGGATGAGTTGCATAAACAAAAAGATTCCAAACACTGCTAGCAGTAGATAGGGGATTCGGCCAACGAATTCGGCAGTCCTGGGCCAACCCAGCGATTTGAACAATTGCGCGGCAATCAATGCCGCGACAAGCACGGCTAAGCCACCCATGAGCAGCGCGCAGCCCAGGCTGGTCATGAAGCCTTTGAAGGTGCCGATATCGGTGAACTCTTCTTGATGCAGCTCGATCGTGCGATTTTTTTTCAGACTCCGCTGGATTGTGTCGGCCAGCTCGACGGCACGGGCCGCAGTGTTCCAAGTAGGCGTTACTGCCTCACCTTGCACGGCTCGCTGCATCCGATCCAGGGCGGCAACGTACGGATCCCACTGCTGTGATTCTTCGACTAACTCGTGTCGGGATTCGCCAGCCCGGCGAACTTCCAGCGGCCAGTCGTTGGAACCCTCTGGCATGCTCCAGATCGCCTTGCCGCGGGTGCCACTGACAATCAATCTGCCGCCGGGGACGGTCTCAATCGGCACGACATTCCAGCGCGTGAACAAATGCCCCTCACCGGCCAGTTGAACGCCGAGATTGCCATAGGCGTTGAACTCTTCCTGCGCATTCTTGCCAGGGGAACCCATCGCGCCCAGCCGTTTGACATCACCACAGAGGAACTGGATCAGATCGACATCGATAGCGAACTGCCGTTGTACGCTGCTGCGCGATGGACGATGCATGGCGCGTTCAAAGACCACTTGATCGACCTGACCTAGCTCGCTCGATTCACTTTCGGCCCAGCCCTTCGACAACCAGTCGCGCAGACGCGACGCAACCGGGTGAGATCGCGCCGGTAGGAATGGAACCAGAACGCCACCCGATTCCGCGCGAATCATCTCCAGTTCGTAGCACCAAAGCATTGACTCAAACGCCGGATGCACCACCAGCAGCGGCACGGCAGCCTGCACCAGCTTGCGAAGCTGATCCATCCGCACTTCGGAATTGCCACCCGCGGCGACAATCAAAGCGTCAAACCCGCGTTGCTTGGCATTGCCGGCGAGCAGGTATTCCCAATCGACCTTTTGCGCGCCATTTTCTTTCCAATGCGACACGGTGCGTTTGGAATCGATATCTGCGATGTAAACCAACTGATTCTTGGAATCGCGCAGGGCTATTTCAACCAGCCGCTCAACCGTGTCGTCAATTCCCAGGATCGCCAATTTCATGGATGCAGACTACTTCTAAACTGCTGTCAGAAAACAAAATCGGCCCCGTTTCACCTATTGTGACACGGGGCCGTGCTAGAAGTAAGTAGTAGTTGGAAGTTCGACTTTGGAGACGGGCTCAGAAGGAACCCCGCCTCAGCGACAACAGCCTGGTGGATCTTGCATGCTTGCCCTCCTTCGTGGAGTTGGAGAAAGTCATGGTTAAACAGTAGCTACCGTTACCGAACACTTCCTTCATAGTAAAAGGTTCGACCTGTTGTCAATCAGATAATGCGTGCCAAACGAGAATCTTTTGAGAAACTTTCTGCCGAAGGACGTTTTGTAGTAACCACAAGTATCGTGCCGGTTTGGTAAGATTTGCGTGGCACGGGCATCCTGCCCGTGAGAATCTGCATGGCACGGGCATCCTGCCCGTGAGCGTGCACATTTTTTTCTCAAAGTTTGCGGACGACCTAGACGCCAGATACACTGAGCCGTACCCCGCTACCCCGCCTGCCTAGCACGCGATTCCAACACTTGTTGGCTCGCCGCTTACCCACCTTGTTACAGTCCTCTGATTCCGTCTCCTTTTTTCTGGAGTATCACACATGCACCGGATCATTACTCTGTCGCTGGCCGCATTTCTGTGCCTTGTTTTAGGTCAACTGAGCTTTGGCGAAGAGGTACTGTTTGAGGACAAATTCGAGGGCAAGTTGTCTCCCAAATGGAAAATCGTCGGTTTGAAGAAGGAGGACTATCGCATCAAGAACGGCGAGCTGGAAATGCGCGTTCAACCAGGCGAGAAGACCAAAGACTCTCCGATGTTGAAAGTTCTGATTCCATTTGAGGCCAAGGACAATGTGACGGCGTCGGTCGATCTGACAATCGTCGATAAGTTTACAGAGCCAACTGAAACGGCCGGACTTTACTTAATAAACGAGAGCGGACCCGAATTCAGAGCCGAGAAACGAAAATTGAATGGGCTGCTCGTATTCTCGCCTGCCAAACCGGAGTTTATCGGTAAGCAAGGTGAAGACGGCGATCCACAACAGTACGCCTTAAAGTTTTGGCCGGCCAATGAGAGCTTTGGCGCACTGCAAATCATCGTTTCGTCGGACAGGGCTTTTTTTCAAGTCGGTCCCTCCAAGGACGGTAAGTACCTGAATCTATTTCATTCGGCAATTATTACCGATCGACCTGGACGCGGTTTTGGCCTGCGCACCTGCGGTGGCCCGGCGGACAAAGAGCATTGGGTGCGCTTTGACAACTTTCGCGTTGTTCGGGATGGACGGAACTGACCTCAGTGCTGCTGCAATTCGCCAACCGACTCTTACTACGCCATTTTTCACCGCTAAGGACGCGAAGTGCGTAAAGGTTGAGAATCAATGACTGTCCTGTAAATCCTGTCCATCCTTGTTCAAAGAAACAAAACAAGGATGGACAGGATGAACTGGATGCTGTCGGATTCAGTTTTACCGCTGTCTGTAGTCCTTTGCGCCTCCGCGCCTTTGCGTGAGTTCCTTTTTTTAGGAAGAGTTCACGCAAAGGCGCAAAGCCGCCAAGGGAGCCATCGAATTTTCTACGGGGCCATGTGCGGGATCGCTCCTAGCAATAGCTGCCCTAAGGCGAGCAGAAAAACGATCGAGGTCAATACTGCGGCGACTTGCTTTTGCGTGGTCATCAGCTTTTGCCGGCCAGTCAGGTGGCCGTTTCTGGGAGGAATCGGTTCGCCTTCCTTGCTGAGTTATCCGCTCGTCGCTCCATCTCTATATCCCATAGCGAGAATGGTGGGGATTTGTGACAGGGATTTTTGGGAAAATGCCAAAATCGATGTTCCCAGCGCAAACACACTGACGTAAGCTATTACCAGCAAGCAGGTAACGACACTTGCTGAAATTGTGCCGAATCCGCTGATAAGCACAGGCAGGGGAACTGCGAAACAGCATGCACAGCCCGAGTCGAAATCCGTCGGATAAGTTTTAGTTGGGCCTTCTGCAACTGCTTGGAGCCGTGAGCATGGTGGCAGCTTCGACTGCACTTAGGGATTTCAGTTGGGGGGCAGCTTCCCTGATTGTTCCACTGTTCGTATTCGCCCTCTATGCCGGAGGGGTACGACTGGCGATCGTACAAGTTGTCGGCATGGTGCTGACGATGTACATGGCGTTGGGCGTATTGCTAGCCACGGTAGCGAAGCATCCTTGGATTGTTATCGGGGAGGATATCGAAAGCGAAGATCGCTACGGCCTGATCCTGTCGGGAGCATTGCTGGGAATCGCACTTGCGCTGCTGGTAACCGAGCAGCCGAAGGGACGTGGGTTTCAGATCTATGCTGCGGTACTGTTTGCCGCAGTTGCAATTGGGCTTCTTCAGTTCAACGACCTTTGGCTGGTACGTTGTTCGGCGATTCTAATGCTGGCTCTATGTTTTGCGATACGGAAGAGGGTAGTGGAATAGGTGAGCAGAAGATGGATGCAGCTAAGCCGCGATCAAGAGTGAAGCCGTTGCTTTGATGCTCACTGCCGGGCATGGAGGCGGTGGCACCCGGCGAATGGCTTGAAAGGCATAGCCAATTCGGATTTTTCAATTCTTGGGAACTTTCGACGCGGTCGAAGCGTCTAATGCTTCCAGAATGACCTGACCGGTGTGGCCGGACTGACCGAAATGAGCCAATGCTGGTTTTTGCTGGAGCGATAGGCAACTGTTAAATATCACGCCATAGCGCAGGGGATTAAACATGAGATTTCCGCAAATCTGGTTGGTTGTGATCGTGAGTTTTGCAGCTAACAGCAGTTTCGCACTTGATCCAGAATCACCGCAGGATATTGAATATCCGCAGGTACAAGCCTGCGCGTTCTTGTCGAATAAATTGCTGTGTACCAGTATTCCCTCTGGCCGAGAACATTCATCGGCCATGCGTTGTTGGGATGTGAGTACAGGAAGGGAAATCGAACCATTTGGGGCTAAGCCAAGAACTAGCTCGTATGGATTCGCTGTTTCTCGGGATGGGAAATACTTGGCCGCAATGACAGACGGGGGAATTGGTGTCTGGGATTTGAGCAAGCCCCAACCATATCCGAAAGTTTCTACACTGAAATTTAACGGCACGGCTTTCGACTTTATTGGTGATACCAACAAGCTAGCTACGGTGAACTACAAGAAACTTCAAATCATTGAACTTCCTTCCAAAATTATTGCCACTACCGCGTTCCCTTTCGATCCGACTTCGCTCGATGTGTCCCCAGACGGGAAGCTATTAGCCTCACATTCGCATATATTCGAGATGGAAAAGCAACAAGAAGTCGCTACGACTGAGGCTAGCGAAGAAGTTTATGTTCCCCCGGTATTCTCTCCTGATGGTAAATATCTTGCCTATGGCACTTTTAAGGAGTTAGTAGTCTGGGATATAGCGAATCGCAGATCCCTATTTCGTAAGGAGTCTCGTCGAGTTCTTCCCGACGATGAGAAGGCGGCGGGTTTTGCAGATATCGATACGCCGGGTCCAATCGTCTGGACTCCTGATGGCAAGGCGCTTGTGACTCGGAATATTGCGGATCAGTTGCACATCGTCGATAGCAGGACAGGGGATTTCAAGGAACATGTGTTCCGCGACAAATTCATCGCGAACTGCTATGCCTACTCACCGGACGGACAGCACCTGGCTGTTACGGGGAGTTTTCCTGAAGGCCCTACTGCGATCAGAATCAAGAATCTGAAGACGGACAAGGTCACCACGATCAAGCTCGACCCGTTTCCGAAGAAGGTGAAGTAGGCACGCTGCGCGAGAGAGTCGAACAGGTGAAAGCTGAGCAGTAAATACACTGGATTCCCGCCTGCGCGGGAATGACGAGGCGCGGCACCGGAATGACGGAGGATGCCAAAGCGTGAGGAGTACTATGGTGCGTTGCACGAATTCTATAGGGCTACGGCTTACTCTTCACCACGCCACTCACCGGCTGACAAAAACACGACGACGTGATCTTCACATCCGCATCCTTCCAAGCCGCGTCGAATTCCGCTTTGGCGGCGGTGGAGTCGGGTTTGTTTTGCATTTGCAGGCTGCGGGCTAGCCCGTAGAGGGACCAGCCGTTGTGCGTGCGCATCTTTAAATCCTCGCGATAGACCTGTTCGGCTTCGGCGGGGCGGCCGTGGGCGAGGAGCGTTGCACCGAGCGCATGTCGAACGGGGTGGATCCAGTCGGGTGGTTCGGAGTAACGGAGCTCTCGACACCAACCAGCAGGTGAGGTTCGCGGGCTGAGCAGTCGTCTGGCGGTAAGTTAGGCAAGGTAAGAATGCACCAGTATTTCGCATCTCCAACGGCTTGAACAGGTGTTTTTGCGGGGAAATCGCGTGCCGGCGCGAATATTTGTAGCATTGGGGAATTATTTCGCCTCAAATGCAAATAATCAGCCGGTGCTGCGCATCTTATTTACTGCCGACACTTTTGACGGACGGGTGCATTTTGGCCGTGGATGACGAACGGAAACTTGACCCGAACAGGGTGGTGGCGCTGTACCACGACCATGCGGATGAGTTGCGTCGTTTTTTGCATGGGCTGCTGCGAAATGGCGATTTGGCGGCGGACGCACTTCAGGCGACTTTCACGAAGGCGATTGTGCAGGGGCACAACGTCGAGCCGGGTTCGCTGAAGAGTTGGTTGTTTACGGTGGCCTATCGCGAGGCAATGTTGATTCGCCGCAAGCAGGGTGTGGCCGACCGAGCGATTGAGCAGCGAAAGCTGATCGAGCAGGCGGGTAACACGAACAGTTTGCTGGATGCTGTTGGGATCCAGATTCGGCGGGAATCGATCGAACTGGTGCGGGCTGCCTTGCAGGAGTTGCCGGCAGAACAGTTGGAAGTGGTGCGGCGGCGGATATTTGAGGAGCAGAAGTTCGCCACGATTGCTGCCGATTTGTCGCTCCCCTTGGGAACTGTGTTGAGTCGAATGCAACTGGCACTAGGTAAGCTACGGAAAAAGTTGAGCAGTTAAAAATTTAGCAGTGACAATATAAGCCGTGACGAAAAATGAATACTTTTGATCCAACGAATGACAAGCTACCAGGCGAAAAACTTGCCGGGCTGGAATGGCTGGCATTCCAGTATCTGAGCGACGAACTAACGCCCGCCGAGGCGTTGGTTTTTGAAGCGCGGATGGAGACCGATCAGGCAGCCCGTGAAGCGTTGGCTGCGGCGGTCGAATTGCAGCAGGGGGCGCTGGCGGTGCTGCGAGAGAGTCGTCCGTTGATTGTGCCGAGTCAATTTCCGGCGGCGGAGACATTCTCGCCATCGCAGGCTCGCTCTGAGCGAGGCTGGCGTCGTCATTTGAGCGGGATTTTCTCGGTTGCAGCGGCCTGTGCGATTTTGATCGTGCTGTTTCAGTATTGGCAAACGGGAAAAGTTTCAGAACTGCCGGGGGGTGCATCTTCTCCAGACGCTGCGGAAGTGGCCATGCTTTGGTCCAGTTTGCAGCAGCAGAATTCGGCTTCGCTTGAGTTGGATGCTGCGACACAACACTCTGCCACGAACGACGTCGCCTCGGCAGACATAAACCCTGAGACTATCTCCTCGGATTTTTTGGAGAACGATGTCGATCCACTGGTCACTCCCGATTGGATGGTGATTGCATTGCAACCAGAGACAGAACAATTGCCGAGTGATTCCAACTGACAACAATAGACAATCATATGCACTATTACACTTTTCTCAAATCGTTGGTAGCGGTCGCGTTGCTCGGTTTGGTACTGCCGCTAGCAACTGGCGAGAAGCTTACACCTCGCAGTGCCAATGCGCAAGGTGCCAATGCGCAAGTTGCAGCGGAGAAAGCACCGGCTGCGGCAAACCGTGCTGACTCAGCGAAAGCGCGTGATGCCGTGAACGCCATTACGCCCGCGGAAGAGCAGGAGGCGCAGCATTTCGTTGAGTTGCATCACCGCGAGTTGCTTGATGTTTTAAAACAGCTCAAGCGAATGGACCGCAAGGAGTATCGCAAAGCGGTTCGCGAGCTATTTGATACCAGCGAGCATTTTTCGACGATGCAGCAAAAGGATCCGGCGCGTTACTCGCTCTCGCTGGAGCTTTGGAAGGTCCGATCGCGGATTCGCCTGCTGACGGCTCGTGCCAGTCTGTCAGATAATAAAGACTACGTTGACGAGCTGCGGAAGGAGCTATTGCAGGAAGTCGCCGCGCAAAAACAAGTGGTCGCCATGGATCTGCAACGTACTGAGAGTCGAGCGCGTAAATTGAAGGCGACCCAGCAGCGGCTGGAGAGCGAAGGGGATAGCAAGATCGAAACACAACTCAACAAGCTGACACGCGAGATTGAACAAGCCAGACGCAATCGGATCCCGGCCAGTGCAGCCAAACCGAACAGTGACAAGCAACTTCCTGTGCAGCAGTAGTTACGGATTGGATAGCCCATAAACGTGTACACGTTTCAACTTGATCGCTAGGGAATGAGATGAAAATATACTGCCTCACTTCGCTAGTTTCTGCGACACGGATATTCGCGATACTTTCGGTTTTGATGCTCATGGGAGAGGCACAAGGGGCAGCTCCGCTTGAACCAATCAGCAAACGGCTTGCAACGGCACAAGAAACGACTACACCCGCAGATGCAATCGGCGAGATTCCCGATTTTCAGCGGCATGTGACGCCACTGCTCGGGCGGCTCGGTTGCAATGGTCGCGCCTGCCACGGTTCGTTTCAAGGCCAAGGAGGCTTTCAGCTTTCGCTGTTTGGCTACGACTTCAAAAAGGACTTTGCGGCCATCACCGAAAAAGATTCGGGGCGAGTGGACAAGAAGAAGCCTGCTAGTAGCTTGTTGCTGCAAAAGCCGACCCTGCGCGTGGAACACGAAGGTGGCCAGCGGATGCCCCGCGATGGTTGGGAGTATCAGGTCCTAAAGCGCTGGATTGAAGGTGGTGCGAAACCTGCAGAGGCCAAAAGCGCCACGCTGACGCGGCTGGAAGTTACCCCGCATGAAATTATCTTTGGTAAAACGACCGAGCAGCAATCGTTGAAGATTGTGGCGCATTGGTCCGATGGCTCGAGTGAAGATGTGACACCGATTTCTCGCTTTCGTAGCAATGATGATTCGATTGCCAAGATCGATGAGCATGGCGTGATTACTTCAACCGACTCTGGAGACACGCATGTCGTCGTCTTCTACGATTCCGGCGTGGTGCCGATTCCGGTAATCTTGCCTTATTCGCAACAAGTGAAGGAGAACTATCCGGCGGTGCCTACACCGACCGAGATTGACTCACTGGTCGTAGACAAGCTCAAGAAGCTGGGTGTGGTCCCTTCTGAGCTATCAAGCGATGAGGACTTTTTACGCCGCGTCAGCCTCGACCTGACTGGCACACTGCCGGCTGCCGACGAAATCAAGTCGTTTTTGGCCGATACTTCGAAAGACAAACGGGATCGCAAGATCGACGAGTTGCTTTCTCGACCGGCCTATGCCGACTGGTGGGCGACACGCATCTGCGATCTCACTGGCAATAATCCAGTTCCCTTGAACAACGTGATTTTTCCTGCCGCCGAAGAATGGTTCTATTGGGTGAAACACCGCGTCGAGCAGAACGTTCCTTACGATCAGATAGTGAGCGGTATCGTTCTGAGCCAAAGTCGAACCAAAGGTCAGAGCTTCGTCGAATATTGTAAAGAAACTGCAAAACAGTACGGGCCAAACAAGAGTCGAGACTTCGCCGATCGTGACAACATGCCTCATTATTGGGCGCGAAAGAATTTTCGACTGCCCGACGACCGCGCGATGGGGTTTGCCTATTCGTTTATGGGGCAGCAGATTCAGTGCGCGCAGTGTCACAAGCATCCATTCGACCGATGGACGAAGCAGGACTTTGATGAATTCAAGCCGTTCTTTGCGCGGGTTGAATTTGGTTCCAATCCTCAGGCCGCAGATGAGGCAAAAGAATTGCTTGCGACCCTGGATATGAAGATCGACGCCAAAAGCAACCTCCAAATGGTCCGCCAAAAGTTACGGCCACTTTTACTCGAGGGACAGGCGGTTCCGCTTACGGAAGTGTACGTTGTTCCGCCAGGAGGTAAAGCTGAGTTGAAAAAGCAAGCCTCCAATGTCACCGGCAAAAAAAAGCCAGTTTCGCCTCAGTTCGGTCGAGTACTGGGTGGCGAAAAGGTCGATCTGTCCAAAGTCGAGGATCCGCGCACGATAGTCGTCGATTGGCTGAAAAACGAACCGAAACATTACTTGGCGCGAGCCTTCGTTAATCGCGTATGGGCCAATTACTTCCACGTCGGAATTGTCCATCCCACGGATGACATGAACCTGGCTAATCCACCCAGCAACGCTCCATTGCTAGACTACCTAACCGAAGGTTTTGTAAAACACAACTACGACATGAAATGGCTGCACCGCGAGATTTGTCGGAGTCAAACGTATCAGCTCTCGTGGAAACCGAATGATACCAACAAGCGCGATTCGCGCAATTTCAGCCATGCAATTCCGCGACGCATGCCTGCCGAAGTTGCCTATGACGCGGTGAATACTGCGACTTTGGCCACGCCGACCGATGCACTGAAGGAAATTGAAAAGCGTTACATCAGTTTGGCCAGTACCCTCGTTACCAGCAAAGGCAACGCCAAGGGATTTTACGCCGGCCATATTTGGAAAGCCCGCACGCATTAGCAACTGTGACTGTGAACGCTCTGCCGAACCGAGTTTGCTGCAGACACTTTTTTTGCAGAATGATCAGGAAACTATGTCGCTTATTGAACGACCTGACGGTTGGGTCAGTCAGGTTGTCAAAAGTCTGACCAATGCCGAACTTGCTGGAGAGAGCGGTACAGAAAGCCGCTCGGCGCTGACTGAGCAATTGCAATCCGAGAAGAACAAAATCGAGGATTCACGAGATCGCCTGGCAAAGCTAAAAAAAGAAGCAAATCCAGCCAAGCAGCCGAAGATTGATCAACTGGAAACTCGCTTCAAACGACAGCAGGAGTTGATTGCAAAAATTCAGAAACAGATTGATACGCTGCCTCCCGAGAAACAAATTGCGATCTCCGAATTAGATCTCTCCGACGATGTACTGGAAAACACCATCACCGAGGCCTACTTGAGAACGCTCAGCCGCAAACCCACCGAAAGCGAATTGAACCGCGTGCGACAACACCTGGACGAAAGTCCGTCACTCAGAGCGGGACTGCGCGACCTGATATGGGCCTTGATCAATACCAAGGAATTCATAGTCAATCGGTAATTACCGGCAGTCGAACTTCCAACCGTGTTTCTGTACTTGAAGGATGATGCATAATGGCCATTAGAACTCTTTGCGATGGCGTCAAGAGGCGCGATTTTCTCAAGGCGGGAGTTCTCGGTGGAGCGGGGCTCTCATTGGAGAACTTCCTTCGATTGTCCAAAGCCGGAGAAGTACGTCCGGCCAAAGCGACTAGTGCCATCTTCATGATGCTGACCGGTGGGCCTTCGCATCTGGATACGTTTGATATGAAGCCCGACGGGGCTAGCGAAAACCGGGGCGAGTTCAAACCGATTTCAACCAATGTGCCCGGCATTGAGATCAGCGAACTTTTGCCGAAGCTCTCACAATGTGCGGACAAGTTCGCTCTGCTGCGCGGAGTGAGTCATACTCAGGCTGCGCATCCGCTGGGTATTCAGTACCTGTGCACCGGAAATCAACCGGTCCCTTCGTTGCAGTTTCCTGGATACGGCGCCGTGGTGAGCAAGGAGTTGCCCGGCCCATCTGACCTGCCAGGATTTGTAGCGATTCCCAGCACGCCTGAGTCTGCTGGCTATTTGGGAGTGCAGTATGCCCCGCTGCAAACGAACTCAACTCCCAAGGTAGGCAAGCCTTACTCAGTGCGGGGCCTGTCATTGGCCAACGGTCTAACGGTGACCGACGTCCACAAGCGAACGCAGTTGCTCCACGATCTGGATACCAAGTTTGACCGGATCGAGAAAAGCAACGATCTGGTTCGCGGGCTGAATGAGTTTGCACAGCAGGCACATGATATTGTCGGATCGCCTCGTTCGCGCGAGGCTTTTGATATCAGTCGAGAGCCGCGCGCCGTTGCCGAGTCCTTTGGAGAAACGGCATTTGGTCAAAGTTGCCTGTTGGCCACGCGCCTGGTTGAGGCAGGAGTCCGATTCGTCACAGTTACTTACGGCGGTTGGGATACTCACAGCAATAACTTTAAGACACTGAAAGGTGGCCAGGTCGGCGCACTCGATGCTGGTCTGGCGGCCCTGTTTACCACACTGAGCGAACGTGGTTTACTTGATTCCACAGCCGTCTATGTGACTGGCGAATTTGGCCGCACTCCAAAGATTAACCCACGCAGCGGGCGCGACCACTGGCCGCGAGCCATGTTCTCTATTCTGGCAGGTGGCGGAATCCGTGGAGGTCAGGTCTACGGTGCCAGCGACAAGAATGGCATGGGGCCGGACGCAGAAGCGATTACGCCCGACCACGTCGCCGCGACGTTCTACCACTGCCTGGGAATCGATTCGACCAAGGAGTATCATACTTCCAGTGGCCGTCCGGTGATGATTTTGCGCGAAGGGACCGTGCTCGAGAAGCTGTTCTAAGTCGCCATTCGGGTTTGTCTCCATCAGAAACGCCGTTCAAGATGGGCATTCTGTGCGGGACTTTGCCAGCAAAGCGGTCGACATAACCGCTCACAAAGTTAAACTCGTCCGGCGCAAAGCGAATCTTCGGACAGTTGCCCCTCTTTTGCCGAATAAGTCTTACTAGCACTGTTTACTGTGGTAAACGCTGCCCCCCCCAGCCCGCGATCCCACCGGCAATTCTCTGGCAGAGCGAACCGTATCGATGCATGCGCACCCGCAATTGAAATTGGCCGATTTGGAAGTTGAAGAACAGCCGGCTGTCGCCGCGCAGCCTTTAGGAGAAACCGGTGCTTCTCTAACCATAACGGCGGCACCCAAGGCAAGGCGCGAGAACTTCATTCCCATCCGAGTGGCACAGCTTGTAGAACTGCTCTCAGAACGAGCAGAGCTGTCGCAACATGAATCGCGGCAGTTCGCAGAATTCTGCCGGCTAATCACGGTGACTTACCACCATGCATTCCACGAGGAACTGGAACAGTTGAAGTCGGCTTATGCAGCGGTCGATCCTGATTCGGACACCGTGAGCCTGAATGAGCCAACGGCAGAGGAACTCGAAGTTTCCTCCAATCAGTTTTTTGATCGCACGATGTGGCTGTTGGAGCGCGCGAATTTTCGCCGACTTTCGCCAACCGAAATTCAAGAGGCGGTCAAGTCGATTGGAGAGCTTGGCCTACGTATTGAACTGAACTTTGAAGTTTTCGCACGGCTGGAGGTTTACGTCCGCGGCGACATCTCGCAGCGGCGCTGGAAACGCTCTTGGAAGCAGTGGCTCCGCAGAGTTCCGACCGATATACCGGCCTATGAACGCCTGGCGATGGTCTTTCGCCTGCAAGACCACGAACGTCTAGGAGCAGAGGCCAACCCGCGAGTGATCCATCTTAAGTTGTTTAAGAACGTCCCCAAGATGGACCTGGAGATGCTACTGCCAGGCGCGATCATTCGCATGTCGCTGCTCGACCGGATCAAGATATTCGTGCCGACGGTCTCTGGCCTGGCGATCAGCGGCTGGAAACTACTCCAAGGGGCACTGACGCTAGCCGCAACAGGCGTTTATGGCATGCTCGGCCTGGCCGGCATGCTGGGAGGCACCGTCGGCTACGGCGTGAAATCGTTCATCGGTTATCAACGGACGATTCAAAAGTATCAACTGAATTTGACCAAACGGCTCTATTTCCAGAATCTCGACAACAACGCCGGGGTGCTGTTTCGACTGATCAATGAAGCCGAAGAGCAGGAATGCCGCGAGGCGATTCTGGCGTATTACTTTCTGCGCTGGCGCACTGATGGCGTGGCAAAACCATCCACCTCCTGCGAGCTGGATCGCACGATCGAGCAGTTCATCCGCAGCCAAATCGGCTGTGATGTGGATTTTGAAGTCTCGGACGCTTTGCAGAAGTTGCAACGGCTAGGACTGGTCGATTACCATACTGCTGGCAGCAAAACTGCCGGAACCTGGCAAGCAGTTTCGCTGGATGTCGCGATTACACGACTCTCGCAACGCTGGTCGACCGCATTCGAATCCGCCAAGGCTGCCTAAGGCAAACATCAGGCGGAACTACGGCGCAATGGCGGGTGTCGAGCTTTGGCCGGCGCGGCTTGCAATTCGCGCCGATTTCTCAATGGCTCTTGGCGACAGCGGAGCGCTGATCTCACGTGCCAGTGGCATTGGCAGCGCTCGCATCAATGGAATGGTCAGCATCCGAGCCACGCCCGAGAGCGCAAAGACGACCAGGTAAATCTCGTAACCGCCGCCGAGCCATTTGATCAGCATTCCGCCAACCATCGCTCCGGTGAAGGTCGCGATGGCGTATCCCAGGTTGTACAACGTCAGAATGCTGGTTCGATGCGCTGCTGGAATACAATCAAACGAAGTCAGCACAATCGCCAGTTCAAAACCGCCCCAAGCTATTCCGGCGCAAACTTGCACGAACATCAAATAGGCCATGGACGAGCTAAACAGCCACATCACCGGCAATGGAATTACCAAGAAGCCGGAAAGAATCATCAACCGCCGGCTGCCGTAGCTGTGTGCAAAGACACCAAACCACGGCATGGCGATGGTCTTGGCCAGATGCGATGTTCCCAGCAGGATCATAAAATTCAGGTAGGAAAACTTCAAATGGCCTAATATAAACGGGGTGAAGTACGGCCCGGAAATTTGCGCCCCGGCGTACATCATCCAAATGTATAACAGCAAGCGTCCTTCGCCGTGATTTTTCAGGCGATCGACCAGCTCGCGCCGACTGGCACCGTGGATTGTGGCAGGGGGTGGACTAGGTTCATGTTGGCTGGCCAGCAAACGCGACGAAACAAACCGACAAATGCCGGCCAGCATAAAAATTGCTGCAAATGCATCCAGCGAACGGCCGAGCGATTGACCGTATTGCAATGCCAGGCCACCGCCGACAAATCCGGCCAACACGCCAAACTGCGCCATTCTGTTGCGCCGCGCAATAAATCGCGAGCGGATTCCTTGCGGCACCAATGTCACAGCCCAACTGCTCCAGGCAGGGGAAGTAGCCATGCCGGCTCCCCAGTAGGTGCCAGCAATGACAAACAATAGCACTGAGGGAATTCTGCCCAGCAAGGCCGCGACGACCAGCGGCACAAAACAGAGGCTCTGAACGGTTGCGCAACCGACGACCCAGCGCCGATACGAGCCCAGCCAGCGTACTCCCACCGGAGAAATCAGTTGCAACACCGCACCTGCCACCAATGGTACTGAGGCAATCAGCCCGGCGGTGACTTCGCCTAGTCCAAGAGCCAGCGCAAACGCGGGCAGGTAGTTTTCGCCGACGCCGACCATTAGGCTGTAGGCGACGCCGTCACCTAACATGGAGCGCAGATCGTGGCGCGTGGCAGAGCACTCTTTGGCCGAAGTTCGCCTGGCGGCTCCGGTAATGTTTGCATCAATGCGAATTGTCGAACGAGAAGTCACGCGAGCAAGTTGTTAAGTCGAATTCGCCAAGATGCCCTGCGGCACCGCTAGCGAAAAATTGCCAATTCCTGTTCCAAGCGGGCGGATCATACAGATCCGCGGATGTTGCGGCAACGGCAAGGAGTTCCTCAAATAACTACCCAGATTTCCTGCTCGACCGATGCGCGCTGCTATCGCATGCCCTCTCATACTGAACCGACGCGATATAATCGTTTCTGATAGTATTATCGTAAATCCGGCCAGTGACAAGTCAATGAAATCATGCAGAATTGCTAACAATCAGCGCGGACGTGACAATCCCGTTGGTATGTACCAACCAATCGAGGTACACGCTTTGCAGCATACACACGCGGTTGCCTCGTTTCTCGACACTCTTCCCTATGGTTAGGTTCATGCGTTCCACAAAAACTGATTTAGTGGCACCTACCAGCGAAATGCCGAACCGGTCATCGCGGCGCCGCCTGCCGGTCGGTGCGGAGGTGCTGCCCGATGGGGTCCATTTTCGCGTCTGGGCTCCGCTTAGAAAGCAAGTGACGGTCGTTTTTGAGCCATCCGCAGAACATCCCAATGTGCCAGAACCGCTAGCGCTGACATCAGAAGCAGGGGGGTATTTTTCCGGATTGAGTACAACGGCGCGGCATGGCATGCACTATCGGCTGCGTCTCGACGACGACCGACGGTTGTACGCTGATCCAGTTTCACGCTTTCAGCCGGATGGCTGTGCTAGTCCGTCACAGATCGTTGACCCCGGTCTGTATCAATGGCAGCAGCCGGACTGGCCGGGGATTTCGATCGAAGGGCAGGTGATCTATGAGCTGCACATCGGCACGCTAACGGAGCAAGGAACCTGGCAAGCGGCTGAGGCGTGTCTGCCAAAAATCGCCGACCTCGGTGTCACCGTGCTAGAGATCATGCCAGTGGCAGAATTTCCCGGGCACTTTGGCTGGGGGTACGACGGAGTGCTGCTGTTTGCACCGACGCGACTGTATGGCCCGCCGGACAATTTTCGCCATTTTGTCGACGAAGCACATCGTCTCGGAATGGGCGTAATCTTGGACGTGGTCTACAACCACTTTGGCCCGGCGGATAACTATCTGGATCAGTTCGCCGGGAATTTTGTTTCGTCGCGACACAGAACCGACTGGGGCGACGCGATTAACTTTGACGGGCAGGATTGTGCGCCAGTGCGCGAGTTCTTTTTGGCTAACGCCGGCTACTGGATTGACGAGTACCGCTTGGATGGACTGCGGCTGGATGCCATTCAGGCGATTATGGACGATTCACCGTTGCATATTCTGGTGGAGATGACGCGCCACTGCCGCAAGGTGGCTGACAATCGCAGCGTTATCATCACTGCCGAAAGCGAACTGCAACACGCCGAGCTAATTCGGCCGGAAGCAGACGGAGGATCCGGGCTGGATGCAGCCTGGAACGACGA
>JAWXCH010000527.1:0-5919 GCA_034440595.1 Planctomycetota bacterium
CACAGGAACGCAGTTACGTTCAGTTACGGAGTACAAACCTTACCCCGACAGGGACTTCCACCCTGCTGATTCAATTCACTTGCAAACGCACTAGTAGGCTTGGTCCCCATGCCGTTAAACTTTTTCTGAATGCGCGTTGCACCTCGGTCGTGTCGCTATTGCCATCTCCCGACGCGCTTAAGCACAATAGGCGAAGCAATCTTCATGAAGGACTGCAACGGCTGAACGACATCAACTCGCCAAAGGTTGCGGCACCGGGACGGTGCCTACTACAATTTTCTACGGCTGGCTGACCAGCACCTGCCCGACCGGTTTCAGTCCAGGGCAATTGATCATTATGTAGCTGTTATAGCCGTTATTGATCGTCACGTTCTTGACGACAGGTCTCCCCCCGACGCCATTTCCGATCGCCTGCAATTCGATCGCATGCTCGCCGGCGGGAAGTTCAATCCGCAGCACCTGGATCTTGTCAGGTAATAGGCCCCAGCAGCGGGTATCGGCCGACTCGGTGGCCTCCCAGACCACACCCAAGGCATCGAATGCAAAGCTGGAGAGTGTGTCTCGTTCGATACCGACAGATTCCTTGGCCCCGTAGACGATTCCCTTTTTGATCGTGCGACGTACCACGGCCCTGGCGACGATTTGATCAAAGACCTCGTTGTACTGCTGCACGGCAATCTCGCCGATGTCGGTCACGGTCTCGGTTGTACCGACCGGTTGGCCGTTGACCGCGACACGAATGTTGGTGACATTGCTGGCCACCTTGATTACTTTCGGAACTGGAATCGGAGCCAGAGTAGGGGGCAGCGACTGGTTCAAGTTGTTGCTCAGAATCCGGTCCGCAATCAACATGGCAACTTGCGTCGGTAGTTCGATGGTTTCAATCTTGTACGGTCCTGCACCAACCAAACCAAAGACATACAGCACACCATTGCCCGGCGCTGAATGCCGACCCATTTGCGCACGTTGCAGGTCGAACGCTCCGTACTTGAAGTCGGGCTGCCAACTGCAGACCATGGCGGTGGCGCGTTGACTATCATCAAAGTTACTATGTGTCGCTTCGCGCAACAGGCCATGTACATACGGGCCAAGCGCAATTCGTTTATAGGCCAGCTTGGGGTTCTTGCCGTTTGCGTCGGTGCCGTCGTGAATGATCTGCTGCTGCTTGTCGATGGTTTGCAACGAATACGCCAATGCATCCTGACCATCGGTCATCAGGTTAGACAGCGTCAGCATGGCGCGAATGAGAACCTTTTCGTAGTCCTCGCCAGCGTAAGCATACGCATTGTCGTCCGTCAGCATAGCGAGGGTCGACTCGCCAATGTCGGAGCCTTCTAGGGCATCAAATTGATCGCGAACTTCGCGCAGTGTTCGTTGGGCTTCGTGAGGTTTGCCCTCGGCCAGTTCCAGCATGGCACGTTCGAGCTTCAGAACTTCGACGTCGTTCCCTTTTTTTGCCAAGCCTTCTTCCACAGAGGTACGTGCAAAGATCAAATCGCCGCTGGCGTATCCGCTGCGGATTTCTTGCAGCCGATCCGCATAGGTCGAACAGCCAGTCAGGTGCGCCATGAGCAGCGCACATGCCAGCATCAGGAGCGATCGAATTGGCATCCTCATGCGCGAGATTCCTGCCCTGGGAATTGGCCGTAGTGGTTAAGCCTTGGACTGGAACCAACGGCCGACGCGGCTCTTGTGGTAGGTCTTAGTAATCGTTGCCGACTCCTTTTCCGCCTGTCCGGTGCGGATGTTGACCAGCTCCAGTGTCAGCAGGTAGTCGCGCTGAAACTCCTGGTTCTCGCGCGTGGTGCCTGAGGTGATCGTGGCATACAGCAGGTAATCAAACGGTTGCCCGGCCTGCTCCATGAACCCTGTGAAAACACGCATGTTCTCCGGCAGGAACAACTGATCTGGGCGAAGTCGCGTCTCCATCAAACCGGCATCGACGTAGCGTTTGCTGACCGGCTCGAACATCTGCGACTCAAGGATCTTCGTGTCGATGATCTGATAAAGCTGATCCTTGAAATCGCCGACTTCCTCGGCGCTTTTGTTTTCGACGGCGACAAAGCAGATCCGTTTTCGCGGGGCTGGAATCTCTTCGGCACCCCCGTAAGAGACCGGTGTGATCTGTGCGGATGCGGCCTGACGGCCTAGCAACTTGGCCACGGATTCCTGCACCAGCGGCGTGAACGTTTCTGCACCGGCCTGATGACTGGCCACCATGTCGGGCTGCCCTGGCTTGGTGATTTGCGCGAACTGTTTGTTCCGACAGCCCGTCAGCAATGAGCCTATTCCGACCAATCCCGCACTGAGGAAATAGCGACGATCCATCCCTGATCCTTTCGTAATTGCCAAGCTGGCTTTTGAATGGTTGCCCCGGACCGGAAATCCATTGCTGCCGTGGCGACTCCTCGAATATTACTCGGCCCAATGCTGTGGTGGACTGCATCGGATTTGTGTTCCACACCGGATGGATGCGAAGCAATTCGACTGGCTTGGGGCAGGAAGTTTATCCAGAGCACCTGTTCAGAACAATTGCAGTGTCGCAGCAGCATCGATGCTAGCACGAAGGGCGATTTAGCAAAGAGGATGGGGCGAGGAGGAGTCGATGCTAGCACGCTGCACTGTAACTTCTAGGGATTCGGCTTCGCAAGGAGATAACGAATGGGTGCTCTGGATTCCCGCCTTCGCGGGAAAGACGGGGGGAGGGACGGCGAAGCGACTCACGTAGCGCATTGGTTCGTTCCACGCACCAGACATATGGTTGTAAACCCGCGATCGGTGATTGAGGCGTACCTTTGCGCAACCTCGAACGAAGTGTGCGGTGCGTTTCACAAACCCTACAGGATTACCGCCTCGGTGGTGGCACGCCCAGCGACTTTCCGCCATCGATTCTCAATGAAGTTCCCGTCACCATCACCGATGCATCGCTGGCCAGGTATAACGCCGCTTGTGCGATCTCTTCTAGAGTGTTCATACGACCTAGTGCGCGGCCGATTGGTGTGGCGTCGATCATGTGCCGCGCCAGTGCGCCGCCGTCGTCCGCCGCAGCGAGCGCGCGGTCGATAATCTCTGTCTGTGCGACAGGTCCGGGGCAGATGGAATTCACGCGGATCTTGTCGACGCTGTGGCAGAGTGCCAGACTCTTGCCAAAGGCGATCACGGCCGCCTTGCTGGTCGAATAGACGGGATCGTGTGCCCGTGGCAGCAGGCCAGAGTTGCTGGCGATTAGAATGATCGAGCCGCCGCCACTTTTTTGCATGGGTCCGATGGCATGCTTGGCCAGCAGAAACGCCCCTTTTAGATTGATTTCCAGGCAGGCGTCCCACTCTTCTTCCAGTACGTCGGGTATCTGCCGGACTAGGACAATCCCCGCACTATGTACAACGATGTCGAGTCGCCCGGTGGCCGCTGTGGCTGCTTCAATCAGTGAGCGGACATCCGCTTCACGCCGCACGTCGCAGTGTATCTGCGAAATGCCGGCGCTACTGAAAGCAGGCTCATTCTCCGCTGCCGGTCTTAAATCTCCGGTCCAGACGTTTGCTCCATGCTTGGCAAACGCTAGCGCAATGGCGCGGCCGATGCCCGAAGCACCCCCGGTAATCACCGCCGTTCGCTGTGATAAATCGATGGGAAACATTTTTAGTTCCCGACCGAGCGATTGGTGATAATCGCCGGCAGCCAGGTACACAGGTAGTACGCCCTAGGGGCCGTCAGATCGAGCAGCCCACTAAGGTTGAGCGATTGCGACTGTGAAGAAGGGCCTTCCATGACATCGGTTAGCAATCCTCTTGGCCGAACGTACTTCACACAGCGAACTTCATCAGGATTGAGGCCGGCAAGTTTTACCGCGTGACCGATGGCGTCTTCGATAAACCCCAACTGGTCGACCAGACCGAGATCCTTGGCCTGTTTCGCAGTGAATATCTGCCCTGTGGATATCTTGTCCATGGCCTCATTATCGTTGGCCAGTTTTGGACGCCCCTTGCGAATGATGTCTTTGAAATCGTTGAACGATTGCTCCACCAACTGGCGGAGAATTTCTTTCTCCTTGGCCTCAATTTCTGGCGATTGCTTGCGCGTTGGGCTGCCCATCATTTTCAATGGATTACTGGCAATCGAATCGTCCTGAATGTCCCACTTCTCCAGCAATGCCGAAATATCGTAGTGCGGAATAATCACCCCGATCGAACCGGTCCAGGTCGTCGGTTCGGCGTAGATGGTTTCCGGCTCGCTACCAACGGCCATGGCGATGTAGTACCCACCACTAGCAGCCAGCCCCCCCATGCTAACCACCAGCGGGATCTTTTTCTCGGCAGTCATCCTGATCAGATGATGGTAGAGGTAGTCGCTGCCGGTGATGGTTCCACCAGGAGAATCGATCCGCAGCACAACCGCTTTGACGTTTTCATCCTTGGCCACCTGATCGATCTGCCATTTGGCGAAACCTTCATTGTGCATAATCGCCCCTTCGACCGAGATGATCGCAACCTTGTCGGTGGCAGTCAGATTCAGCGAGTGAAATTTTTCCTCAATCTGAGGATTTGGCTGAATGTACGACGAATACTTTGAATACAGCGAAAAGATCACCAGTACCGCGATTCCGAGCAGAATCCACGGCAACCGCGCGCCGAAACGGCCAAAGCGGCCCTGCTCCAGGATGACACGCATCGGTACATCGGCGCGTGTCGCAACCGGATATCCACCCGGCAGGTTAGGATCGTTCGGGCTAGGTGACATACTTGGCTCCCCTCAAAAAGAGTTCTAATGAAACAAATAATTTGAACATAGCGTGCATTTGCTGGCCCTATTGTAGAGTCTGCTTAAAAGACAGCAATGATCGGCGGGAAACTCGGCAGTTCGGTGCTCTGCGGTTGCACGATTCCGCCTGTTGGCGTTAAGCTACGTCTTGGTGGCTGGCGGCGAACTCGCCCCGCAGTCCCCTTCTCACCTCTCATGCTGGCATGAAAAAGGAGTCAACGGAGTGTTTGTCGCTGCTTCAACGGAGTGTTTTCCCGACCTGTCCCTGACCGATGCGCTCGATCGCATGGTCGACCTCGAGTACACCGGGGTCGAGTTTGGGCTGATCGAATCTGGCAAGCAACTCAAGCCATCGCAGGTGCATGCGGACTTGGAGCGAGCGATCAAGCTCTGCCGTGATACGCACCGACTGACACCGGCCGGGTACACGGTCGACATGCCCGAGGGACCGGACTATTACGCGCAGTTCGCATCGTGCTGCAAACTGGCCAAGGCGACCAAGGTGGTTGCGGTGACGGTTCCAGCAGCCGAACTGGGTACCCCGTTTAATGCCGAAATCGAACGACTGCGCGAGTTGGTCAAGATCGCATCCGTTGACGGCGTGGTGGTCGGGCTGAAGACCGAAGTCGGTCGACTGACTGAGAACCCCGACACGGCATTGGCACTGTGCGATAATGTTAAGGGATTAGGTATTACGCTAGATCCTAGCCATTACATCTGTGGTCCGTTGAAAGGTGGCAATTACGATCAACTACTGAAGTTTGTCATCCATACGCATTTGCGCGATACGAGCAAAGAAAAGCTGCAAGTACGCGTTGGACAAGGTGAAGTCGAATACGGCAAGTTGATTTCGCAACTGGCGATGTTCAATTACAATCGCGCGCTATCGGTTCATATGCCCCCGATGCCGGATGTGGATCATAGTGGCGAGATGCGCAAGCTTCGTCTGTTATTGGAAAGCTTGCTGTAGAGCTTGCAACGACTAGGAATTAGGGCGGTGTGCCACTGGCTCTGCCCATTAGTCTCTACACAAAAATGCTAGCAAGATAAGTTCGCGTTAGCACGGAGATTGGGTCGTAAGAAGGCAATGGTATGGCCGGGTGCGTAAACTTGCAATGTACGCCGAAGGCGTTCCATACCACAGCCCAGGGTCGACGCGCA
>JAWXCH010000528.1:0-4589 GCA_034440595.1 Planctomycetota bacterium
GGGGCGTCGAATCAGGCAGTTTTTCCCAAGTCTTGCTATCGGACAGATCTAGCCGATGGAATTGCCCGCTGACCGCGCCGGTGTGGTACTCGTGTGGCGTGACAATATGGCCGCCATAGACATACAGCCAGCCGTCCATCGCTGCTGCACCAAAGCTAGAGGCAGCCTGTGGCATGGTGGCAAACGGCTTCACTGTATCGCTGATTGCAGTGGCTTTCTTTTGTCCGGTGTGAAATCCGCCTTCATCGTCCGAATCACCAACAGTCGCGGTATCGTCACCATGCGGATTTTTGTGGGGATTGGCGTGAGGATTACCATGTGCTTTGGCATGTGGATTATTTCCGGTCGCTGCATGCCCCTTGGCGTGAGGATTCGCGTGCGGGTTGCCATGTGCCTTGGCGTGAGGATTACCGTGTGCCTTTTTGGTCGAGGTCTTGGCAGCTAATTTGGTATCCACCATGACCTTTGAACCATCCGCTCGCGGCACGTCAAATACCAATGTAGCGTAGTTGCGGACTTCTTCGTACTTCTTGTCGCCGGCGGTGCCGGATTGCTCTTTCCAATTGCGTGCCCAGGCCCCGTAGCGTCCTGCGGCGGGCAGGGCCTTGGTCAAACCGGCATCGTCTGTGGTGTGCTTCTCTTCCGCTCCACCTGGCAGAATCACGGTCAGTTCGGTATTCGCCGCCGGCTTGCCTTGGACGAGCAACTTCAGTTTTGTTTCGCCCGATTTTCCGACAGGAACGATCTCGACCGGTCGGTCGGCATCAACCGTATTTTTTTCATCGAATGGGTTACCGATGATCGTTTTGGGAAAATAAACCAACCAATGTGCCTTGCTCGCACCGCGCTGCATGACGCCAAAATCGACCTTGCCAAACACTACGCGGTTTCCCTTGCCCGGAATGGCAGCTACCAAGGCGGTCTCGTCCCCTTCGCTCTTTGGCGCCAGTGACTGTGCCTTCCCATCGGCCGCTTTCCATTGCAGTTCCGAACTGCGGACCATACCCGAATTCATTTCCAGGTCAGGCTCCAAGCCTTCGCTCATCACGACTTGCACCTTTTCGCCAGCCGCATCTGGCACGACAAAAATAAAGTGAGCGGACGCCTGCGAGCAGATTCCCATCACCGCCCCGCACAGGATAATTCTCAGCAAATTCGAGCAACGCATAACGGATGCACCTATCTGGAAAATGAAATACGACTGGTCGTGTATTGCAATTGTGGTTTAAACGAAGCACGCCGAAAAAATTCGTCTTCAGCTCATACCGGCAACGGATGCCGGCCTGGCAAGAACTTCCTCCGCTCAGAGGTTGACGGATACGGCAATGGCATGCAAAGAAGGACTTTGGCTGGCGGGCTACAAACGGTTGGCTGAAACACCTCTCACCGGTCGATTTCCAAAGGCTTCGACACTAATGAGAATCAATCTCAGGTAGACTCGATTGTAAGCGTTTTTGAGCGAATGTCAAACGCTCAATTTTTGGCTGGATCTGGCCGCATTTGCTCGAGTGCCCGCATGGTGGCCAGTACCAGATCGTCGCGCCAGGGGAGCCCCGCAACCTGGACCCCGACTGGCAGCCCGGCGCTTTCGCGTTCGACTTCGATGGCCGAAAGGACCGACCTATCGCGGCTGGTCGGGCGATCCGATTCCTCGCCAGGTCGAACGGTAGTCCAAGGGACCACGCCCGCCGGCAAGTCGACCAAATTGGCCAGAAAACAGTAACTTGCCGCCGGTGCCAGATAGAGACTGTTGTGTCGGATTGCCGGTAAGGCATGTGGTGGGAACACCAGACAATCCAGGTTTTGTTTACGCATCGCCTGTAGGAATGACGCGGAGTACTGATTTCGCTCGTCGACTAGTGTCCAATATTCGTCGGTGGAACGCTGACCAATCGCGGAAACCATCTTGGCCAGCCAATGATTCCCCCTGGCACTAGCCACTCGGGAAATGAGCGGCCGCAAGGAGCGCGGCACACGAGTGAGCTTCATCAGTTGCAAGATTCGCCGGTCAGGTGTTTCATTGGCCAGCACGCGACGGAAACCGGCTCCGGCATCGGCACTAATCAGGGAAAAGTAGAGTGTGGTCGCCTGGTCCGTGTTGGGTGGATTGAATGCCTCGACGGTTGCGCCGACTCTTTGCAGCGCCTCAGCCGCCTCGTCCACCGCGCGACGAATGGCCGGCGAGGGACGAAAGAACCCATCGTCATTCCAGAAGCCAATTCGCAGAGAGGATATGTTCACCTGATTGGGATCGCGCCAGCGTACTGGCGGCAGATGATGCCGATCTTCATCGTCGTTCGATCCTAACAACACTTGCATGGCCAGTGTCAGATCTCCGACCGAGCGTGCCATAGGCCCTGGTTGCACAGAGATTGCTTCCATGCCGCGCAAATTGCGCGTCGAGCCAGCAATCGAAAGTCTGCGCCCGGTCGGTTTGAAACCGGCGATCCCGCAACTGTGCGCCGGTTGCCGGATGCTACCACCGAGGTCGCTGCCAAGCCCGAGCGGGACTCCCTTGGCAGCAATGATAGCCGCCTCGCCGCCGCTGCTTCCGCCAGGACTGCGCGTCAGCGGTGCCATTGGATGGTTAGTCCGGCCGTAGAGAGGATTCTCGGTTTCGTGCAGAAGCATCAACTGCGGCACATTGGTCTTGCCGACGATGACCGCGCCGGCCGCGCGTAACTTGGCGACTAAAGGGCCATCTTCCGTTGCCAGGATGGTGCTTAATCGTCGCAGGCCCATGGTAGATGGAGAGCCGGCCAGATCGAAGTTTTCTTTGATGGTCATCGGGACGCCGGCCAGCGCGCCGAGCGGTTCTCCGCGCCGCCGCGCCTCGTCCAGTGCCTTTGCATCCTGACGTGCCTGTTCAAACGTCGGGAAAACGATGGCATTGATCGGCGGATTGACGCGCTCGATCACCTCCAGGTGTGCGGCCAGTACTTCCTCGGCCAAGAAATCGCCGCGCGCGACCCCTTGCGCAATCTCAACGGCGGACATCCCTACCAATTGCGCAGGTCGATCAGATATGCTCATGCGCAGTCGGAGTGAAATGGTGAATAACGAACCTGAAACTGGCCAGGCAGACCAACATGATATTTACGTCTATATATTGGTCTATTCAGGCTGTTGCGTACAGTCTGCTTTCGCTAAGCGGCAAATGCCGACAATAGTTACTACCGGACTACCGTGCGAGTTTATTGAGTGGCATGGAGCTAGCTCCCCAGATCACCTGCCGCGCATCGCCCGTATAATCCTTCAATTTGGTCGCCGGGTCATCCACCACGATGCCAAGGGCTAGCAAATCATCCCCCACTACGGCGGACGGCTTTGCGGAAAAGAGGACCGGGACACTACGGGGCGCTCGGACGGCTTCGCCCGCAGAACCAGGCAGCAATACGACGACCTCGAATAGCTTGCCGACAGGGCGGATCAATTCGACTTTGCCAGACAGGATGATCCCTGGTTCCTTGCGCGCTGGATGGTCGAGCCACAGATTGGCCAGTCGACCCAGTTCATTGGCTAGCGCACGATCCGTGACGATTCGCGTCATGACTTGCTCAGCAACGGCAGGTCGGTGTTCAGTCGGCGGTGCGGATCCGTCGGCTGGCACATGGGCAGTTGCTTCACCCAGTTTCGCCAGGCTTTGATAGAACGCCCCCTTCGCTTTTTTGGCAGCGGTCGAGGCGGACTGAAATTGTGCCGCATCTTCACCTACTTTTTCGATCACCGCCTGAAAACTTTTCTCATCGTTTGTCAGGCCCGCCGTTGGCGGTGCAGCTACTGGCGGAACGGTCGTAGCAACTGAGCCAACCGGAGGTTCAACTGCGGCGGGAGGCGCAGTTACGGCCGGATCGGCTGGCGTCTCGGGGACTCCAAATGGATCAGGCGGAATCGTAAATGTCGCGGTAGTGTCTGGATTGGCAGCCGGAGGTTCGGTGGCAGGTGCCGCCGGATCAGCCGGTGGAGGATCCGCAAACGGGTTTGGGGTGGCATCCGGCTTCAGCACAGTTGTCGTCGGTTCGCCAAATGGATCGGCTGGAGTTTCGCCAGGGGTAGCCGCTACTGGCGGCGGGATCTTTGGTTCGCCAAATGGATCTGGGGTATGGGTTGATGCCGCGGGCGGAATGGTGTCAACAGCGGCCGCCGGTGCAGGAGTTGTTGGTGCACTGGGATCTGGATTGCCAGGTGTCGCCGTCGTACCGTTGTCCGGTGGATTGTCGCTCACAGCGGTACCATTGTCTGGCGTGCCACTTTCCGGCACAACGGGCGCGTCAGGATTGTCCCCTGCTGCATTATCTCCGCTCGTGTCTTGCGGAACACCTTCTTCCGGTACGTCGTCCGGTGGGGGCACGTCCGCAACTTTGCGCGGTTTTGGGCCTTGCAGCGCATCCGGCACCAGCGCGGTCGGCAGCATCGGACCAAGACCAATTGGATCGGTGCCAAATCCCCAGAACAGAATCATGATCGCAGCCAGAATTCCAACACCACCGAACAACACCAGCATAACTGCCGAGAAGATCGGGTTCATTGCACGTTTGCGGCGCAGCGGCTTGGTCGTCACCACGGTGGCAGCGGCCAGTGCCTTGGCA
>JAWXCH010000529.1:0-12658 GCA_034440595.1 Planctomycetota bacterium
CACTCATCGTACGAACGCGGACTGACCTCTACCGCATTCAGGCGGAAAAGAAGTAGGGATCGCCGGCGAGCTTGCCAGCGGTGAACTGCAATTGCAGCAATTCACCTCTCCCTCTGGGAGAGGTCGACGCCCCAGCGGCGGGTGAGGGCTTTCTTGAAGCACTCCATGCGCCACGCGTTTGAAAAAATAAATGCTGATGCGTACTCGCACGACGGGACCGATCAATTATTTGTCAGACGGAACGCGACGAATACACCGCTGATACCCGGCGTAGACAATTGCTCTTTCACGGAGTGAAAGGCAACAGATTACGTCCCCGCCGTGACCGTTTCTGTCTCGCTTGTCGAATGCGAAAACGGCGAATGGAACGGGCTGCCTACCGATGAGGAATCTCCAAAGCTGATGCCCAGCGCTCTGGCGGCCTGCACGGCCGCACTCTTGGGGTCCACCGTCGAGAGCCGATTGACCGCTTCGCTGATCGGCACGCTATGAATATTCGGCGGCTGATAACAGATCATCTCGCCAAACTTCTTATGGTGTACCAGTCGCACGGCATGCGCACCAAATTGTGTTGCGAGAACGCGATCGAACGTCGTTGGTGCACCACCGCGTTGCAGGTGACCGAGCACCACGCAACGCACTTCGCGGTGCAACCGGTGCTGGATTTGGGAGGCAACAACCTGACCGATGCCACCCAGCTTCATCTGCTGCTTCAATGCACCACGGTCTTCACCGACATGACCACCGTCCGGCAGGCGTGCACCTTCGGCAACGACTACCAGTGTGAAACGCTTGCCATCCTGATCGCGCTCCAGGATTTTGTGGCAAAGGTTCTCAAACGTCCAATCGATCTCAGGGATCAAAATGGCATGGGCACCACCGGCAATACCCGAATGCAGCGCAATCCAACCGGCGTGGCGTCCCATCACCTCCAGCACCATTGTTCGCTCGTGACTGGCGGCCGTCGTGTGCAGCCGGTCCAAGGCATCGGTCGCACAGGCCACTGCACTGTCAAATCCAAACGTAAACGCAGTGGCCGATAGATCGTTGTCGATTGTTTTTGGCACGCCAACGACAGGGATGCCGTATTCATGAAACTGTTGTGCGATTGCGAGTGAGCCATCACCACCGACGCAGATCAGCCCATCCAGTTCGAGTTGCTCGCAAGTCTTGCGCGAGGCTTCCAGCAGAGACTTGTCGATCTCCACCCGGTCGTTCTCTCCGGCGACGGCGACAAAGCGACCCTTATTGGTCGAGCCGAGAATCGTACCACCGCGAACAAGAATGCCCGAGGTGTTCTTATTGTTGAGCGGCAGGTAACTGACCGGGTCAACCAGCCCCTCGTACCCTTTCAGAAATCCGACGCAGTCGTAGCCCAGTTGGCTGCCCGCTTTGACTACGCCGCGGATGACGGCATTCAGGCCCGGACAATCCCCACCGCTGGTCAGGATACCGATTCGCTTCATGAGAATACTCTGGTTTGGCGTGAGAATGTGGGTTTAAACAAACAAGGGCCGCCGCCATTCGGCCGGTGAAAACCGTTGCAAACGACGGTACACACCGTCACTAAACATACCGAAGTCCGTGGCAAAAGCAACGTTTTTCGCCACGATTGCCTAGAAAGCATAGGGCGCAATCAGCAAATACCGTCCCGCGACAGTTGTAGCATTAGCACTTACGATTCACGCTCGGTTTGCTGATGCTTGCAACGCCGCCTGGGCTTGGGAGAACCGTTGCGTCGTGGATGCCATGTACCCAGACAAGTTTTTCCGCAGAGTGTCCTGCAATGTCTGGGCTATCCTGGCACGATTGATCGCTGGAGTCGTCACAATCGGTGCCTCGCGTAAATGTGGATCGCGCCGTATTCTTGCAAGGGACTGCGAGCAGCCGAGTTGCATTCCCAAAGATTCACCATTCAACCTTCAACTTTTGGAGTGGAAGAAGTATGTTATCAGCCCGACTTATATTCATCGTCGTCGTTGGTTTTTTTGCGATCGGCCAGTTTTCGAAGGCTCAGGACGCCACAGCCACCGCCAAGAAACCAGCGGTAGCAAAGTCCGTCAAGATGAACAAGGCTGCCAAGCCGGCACCACGTGGTGCAGACTGGGTCAAACGTCACGAAAGCTTTAACGAGATCATCAAAAAGGGAGATGTTGACCTGCTTTTCATCGGCGACTCCATCACCGACGCATGGGACGACACCGGCAAGGCAACTTGGGAGAAACATTTTGCTCCATTGAAGGCGGTCAATCTGGGGATCAGCGGGGACCGAACCGAGCATGTTCTGTGGCGGTTGCAGAACGGCAATGTTGAAGGGATCAAGCCAAAGCTGGCCGTGCTGATGATCGGTACGAATAACTCGAATGGCAATGATTACACTGCCGAGGAGATCGGCGGTGGCATCAAGGCGATCGTTACCGAACTGCGCAAGCGACTTCCCGAGACGAAGGTTCTCGTGCTAGGCATTTTTCCTAGGAACGAAAAACCGAATGCACAACGTGCCAAAAACGCCAAGGCCAGCGAGATTGCCGCAACCACGGCCGACGATCAAAACGTGTTCTATCTGGATATTGGCCAGAAGTTTCTTGAGCCGGACGGCACCCTGTCCAAAGAAATCATGCCCGACCTGCTCCACCTCAGCCCACAAGGTTACGAAATCTGGGCCGCCGCCATTGAGCCAAAGGTTAAGGAGCTGATGGGGAAGGAGTAGGGGGATGCTTCGAAACACCACCCGTCGAACTTAGGATTGGGACGATGGATCAGGAGACATAAACCACCCGAGGGTGCGAGAGATTGCGCCTTCGGGTGGTTCTTTTTTGCGAAAGCCTGCGAGAATGATTCCCCTGCAAACTTCGCCTTTTCCGCAGTTCCCAATCCTCGATTCCCGAAAAAAAGGCCGTACATTGGCATTTTAACGCCATTTTGCGCAGATTCCTTGCGGATTGACAACGAAAAGCGGTATAGTTGAAGTGAAAGGGTCACCGCAATGCTCATTGAATTTCGCGTTGAGAACTACCGTTCGCTCAAAGGGGAGCAGATTCTGACGATGGAAGCGGGGCGTGCCGGCGATGAGGCCGATAATCGTCCGCGTACTGTCGTTGGTTACGATACTCCGCTGCTGCCCGTTGCTGCCCTCTATGGTGCCAATGCCAGCGGAAAATCAAACGTTCTTTCGGCGCTTGCATATATGCGGAGTGCAGTTCTCCATTCCCATCGGCTATGGGAGCCTGATGGCGGTGTTCCGCGCGATCCGTTCGCGTGGGGAGATTCGCAAACAGAACCTTCTCGGTTTGAAGTCACAATTATTTTGGAAGGAGTGCGCTATCAATACGGGTTTGCAGCTACAGACGCTGAGTTTTCGGAAGAGTGGCTGTTCGCCTGGCCTAAAGGAAAGAAGCAGATCTGGTTTGAACGGGACGATCAGGTTTTTAAGTTTGGTGAGCATTTGCGTGGTGAGAATAAGCAGATCGAGGAGTTTACTCGCCCGAATGCACTGTATCTTTCGTCGGCGGTCCAGCTCAGACATGGGCAACTAAGTCCGATTTACCATTGGTTTCAGTCTATTCAACCCTTGATTGTGCCGCCGGAAATCTCGCCTGCTCCCGGCCTGGTTTCCAGAATTTGGAAGCTTGCACGATTGCTCAAACGAGAAGACTCGCGGCAAGGCACTCTTTTTAACGAACTTAGTTCATCCTCGCTGATGGATCGTTTTCGAACATTGCTCACAAGCGCCGACATCGGAATCGTTGATATTCGAGCGAAATACCAGAAAGCAGCGGGCACAGTAGAGACAACTGATCCGGTTCAATTTGAGTTAAAGCATCAAACTGAATTCAAGAATTCGTGGCTGCCACTAGAACAGGAATCACGTGGTACTCAAACTTGGTTCTACATGGCACTACCGATTCTGGAAGCAATTGACGCGGGTGCACTGGTATTGATTGACGAGCTGGAAAGCAGTCTGCACCCAGTTTTAGTTCAAGAGTTAGTTCGCCAATTCAATGATCCAACCGTAAATTCAAATAACGCGCAGTTGATTTTTACAACGCACGACACCAATCTACTTGGAACAACAGTTGGCCAACCGATCTTGCGACGCGACCAAATTTGGCTTACTGAGAAGGATATTTCGGGCGCAACCTCCCTGTACCCATTAACAGACTATCACCCACGCAAATCTGAAAACTTGGAGCGCGGATATTTGCAAGGAAGGTTCGGTGGGGTTCCAATACTTGGAGAATTCTCAATAACGGGAGAATGAGAATGGGCAGGGGATGGCGAAATCGAGATTCTCAAAGAGGCCGGCGCAGTGGATTTTCAACGACTCCTAAACGACGGATCCTTGTCGTTTGCGAAGGTAAACAGACCGAGCCTGGCTATCTGAAAGGATTTCACCAGAAACATCGCAGCAACGTGCTTGTGGTCGAGGTGGTTTCTGCGTCCGGCAACCCGATGACGATGGTTGAAGAAGCTATTCGACTTCGAGATGCTGCAATCCAACGCGCAAATCGAGAGGGAGATCCGTTTCTAGCATATGAAGCAACATGGTGCGTATTTGACTGCGACCAACACGCAAGAATCCCAGAAGCCATTCAAAAAGCAAACGGAAACAGCATCCGATTAGCCATTTCTAACCCCTGCTTCGAGCTTTGGTTGTTGCTCCACTTTCGCGATAATCCTGGCCAGCAACTGGGCAATAGAATGTGTGAGCTGCTGCGAGAACACGTTCCTAAATACTCGAAGCGGGTTCGTTATTCCGTCTATGCTCACGGATATGAGCAGGCCGTCAAGCGTGCTCAAAAAATTGACCAAGACGCAACCGATGCAAATGAAGAAGGTCGCAATCCATCCACAACCGTTTATCTGCTGACCGAAGAGATACGAGCCGGCTGAAAGCTAATTTCGGAAAGTTGTGTAAACACGGTGCGCGCGGCTACTCCGTCCCCGCCAAACTCCCCTGCACCATCTCCAGCGCACGCATGTTCGCCAGGCCATTTTCAGCCGGGCTGGGCAGCTTGCCGGTTTGGATTGCGGTGCAGAACGCGTTGACCTGCTCGGCATATTGATCCGCATGCTGCACGAAAATGGTTTCAGATCCCGTCGAGGTCGTGAGAATCAATCCGTCACCTTCTTGCGGCAGAACCCCGTTGCGCAGTTCAATCGAACCACCGGTGCCGACAATTTCAATCCTATTCCGGTCAGGGCACTCAAAGCTGCAATCGATCAGCGCCTGCACGTTATTTGGAAATCGAATTTGAATGCCACTGGTCATGTCGACGCCGCTTTTGCTAAACACCGTCCAGCCACGCGACTCGATCGGTTCCATCCCGCTGAAGAGCCGTGCCGCGTTGATGCCATAACAGCCCAGATCAAACAGTGCCCCACCGCCACGCTTGGGATCGGCACGCCAGTCGCTCGGGTTCAACTGAAACGAAAAATCCATCTTCACCAGCCGTAGCTCGCCAATCCGTCCGGCGGCAAGCAGTTCGCGCGCCTTGGTCACGCGCGGGTGATGCCGCCACATAAAGGCCTCCATCAACTGCACACCAAAATTGCTGGCGACTTCGACCATCCGCTGAGCCTCTTCCTCATTCAGAGCGAGAGGCTTTTCGCACAGGATATGCTTGCCGGCTTTGGCGGCTGCGTCGACATACGGCAGATGCATCTCATTAGGGAGGGGAATATAGACGGCATCCACAGTCGGATCGGCCAGCAGCTCTTCGTAGGAACCGTGTGCCCGCGGAATGCTGAATTCGGCGGCCCATTGCTGCGCCGTCGATCGGTCCCGACTGGCGATGGCAGTCAGTTTGGCCTTCTGAGAGTTTTGAATACCGGGGATCAAGCCACGGCGGCTAATCCGGGCACAGCCGAGAATTCCGAATCGAATCATAGGATCACAATTTCGTGGATTAGTGTTCAGGGAGATTCTACGGTAGGCGTGGCGAAGGTTAGTTTCGCAAACGCCAATCGGCCGGTACGATATGAGTATGCCAGAACCGATCGCCTATTTAAACGGTCAATTCCTCCCCGCCGCACAAGCAGCTATACCGCTGTACGATGTGGGCTTTGTCCAAGGGGTCACTGTCACCGAACAACTTCGCACCTTCGACGGAAAAATATTCGCCTTTGAGCGGCATTGGCAGCGCCTGAGCCACTCGCTGGAAATCGTCGGAATCGACCCCGGCAAGACCGAGTCGGAATTACTCTCCATCGCGCAACAGGTCGTCGACCACAACCGAAAGTTAGTCGATGCTCAGGACGACCTCGGCGTTTCGATCTTTCTCACCCCCGGTCCCTACGAGACACTGGCCGATGGTGCCCCGGCCGGCGTGACACTGGGCGTGCATACTTATCGCTTGCCTTTTGATCGCTGGGCTAAGGCATATCAGCACGGCGTGCGGCTGGTCACCACCGAAGTGCAGCAAGTTCCGACAGAATGCTGGCCTGCGGAACTGAAGTGCCGCAGCCGCATGCACTACTATCTGGCCGATCGCCGCGCGGCAGAAATCGAGCCGGGCGCACGCGCACTCCTCCTCGACGCCGCCGCGCACGTGACCGAGACCTCCACCGCGAACTTGCTAGTCTGGAACGAAGCAACCGGATTTGTGACTCCTCCACGTTCGCGCGTCCTGCCGGGAATTACCTTGCAGGTAACTAAAGAGCTGTCGGAAAAACTTGACCAGCCCGTGACAGAACGCGACCTGACCGTCGCCGATCTGCACAATGCCGACGAAATGATTCTGTGCAGCACGCCGAGCTGTATCTTGCCAGTGTCAAGCCTGAATAAAAAGCCAATCGGCGGTAGCACACATCACATTCCGGGTCAGATGTATCAGCGGTTGCTCTCAGCATGGAATGAATTGGTTGGTCTCGATATTGCAAAACAGGCAGTGAATTTTTCAAAGCGGTAGCAACAATTTTACACCGACCCGACGCGCCAGCGAGGACAATGCACCAAATTGCGCTGCGCCTCGCTGGCGCTTCGGATTAATATGAAGTGCTAGAACTCAAGAGGCAAATGCGTCTCAACAAACGATAATGCCAATCTGGTCAAACCCAATCTGATCAAACACTGGGGAGTGAAACGTGATCGTAGGTGTACCCAAGGAAGTCAAACGTGACGAATACCGCGTCGCCATGCTACCGGTCGGTGTCGAAGAACTGGTCAGGGCCGGGCACTCGGTGCTAGTGGAACGTAATGCTGGCATCGGTTCTGGCCTGCCCGATGCGCTTTATGAACAAGCGGGTGCCACGTTGGTCGATACGGCAGCAGAAGTCTTTGCCACTGCGGAACTCATTGTCAAAGTCAAAGAGCCACAACCGGCCGAGCTAGCGCTCATTCGCCCCGGCCAGATCCTGTTCACCTATTTCCATTTGGCAGCCGATCGCGGGCTGACCGAAAAACTCCTTGCCAGCGGTGTCACGGCCGTGGCCTATGAAACGCTCAGCGACGACCAAGGCCGTCTGCCGCTGCTTACACCAATGAGCGAAGTGGCTGGCCGAATGAGCATTCAAGAGGGTGCCAAGTACTTGGAACGCCCGCAAATGGGTCGCGGTATCTTGCTCGGCGGTGTGCCGGGCGTAGCTCCGGCCAATATCACAGTTCTCGGGGGAGGTGTCGTCGGTGCCAATGCCGCCAAGGTCGCCGCCGGGTTCGGTGCCAACATCGGCCTGTTGGATATTAACATGGATCGGCTGCGCTACCTGGATGATATTATGCCGGCAAACGTCGATGTTCTGTTCAGCGATCGGCACACCGTGCGCGAGCAACTCTCCCGTGCCGATCTGGTCATCGGTGCGGTGCTGATTCCTGGTGCCAAGGCACCACGGCTGATCGAACGTGCCGATCTGGCGCTAATGAAGCCAGGCAGTGTGATCATCGACGTGGCGATCGATCAAGGGGGCTGTGTGGAAACAAGCCGCCCGACGACGCACAGCGAGCCAACCTACATTGTCGACGAAGTGCTGCACTACTGCGTGACGAACATGCCCGGCGCTGTTGGTCGAACCAGCACCTATGCACTTTGTAACGTCACGCTCCCCTGGGTTCTGCGAATTGCCAAGCTGGGAATCGCCGCCGCCGCGAAACAACTTCCGCCGGTAGCCCGCGCTATCAACCTGATCGATGGCGAAGTCACCAACCGTGCCGTGGCAGAGACTTTTGGTCTGCCGTACAGCGAACGCCTGGTCTCACCAGCGCGCTAGAGATGCTCCAGAGCACCATACGTCTCTGGCCGCCGGTCGCGAAAGAACTGCCAGGTGTTGCGGACTTCGCGGACCATCTTGAGATCTAAATCCGCAATGACAATGTCGTCGGTCGAACGCGCCCCTTGGGCAATCGTCTGACCGCGCGGGTCGCAAAAGTAGCTGTGCCCATAGAACTCGCCGATGTGCCACGGCTCTTCGTACCCAGGGCGATTGATCGCCCCGACATAGTACCCATTGGCGACCGCGTGTGCCGGTTGCTCCAGCTTCCATAGGTACTCGGAAAGTCCGGCGACGGTGGCCGACGGGTTGAAGACAATCTCGGCTCCATTCAGACCGAGGCAACGTGCCCCTTCGGGAAAGTGGCGGTCGTAGCAAAGGTAGACACCAATCTTGCCTACCGCCGTCTCAAACACGGGGTAACCAAGGTTGCCAGGCCGGAAATAAAATTTTTCCCAGAAACCAGGATGGACATGCGGCAGATGCATCTTGCGATACTTGCCCAGGTACGTGCCGTTGTTGTTGATGACGGCGGCAGTATTGTAATAGACGCCGGTGATTTCTTCTTCCATGACCGGGACGATCAAAACAATGTTCAGTCGCGCTGCCAGCTCGATCATTAGTTTCACCGTTGGGCCGTCCGGCACACGTTCGGCCAGGTCGTACCAGCGGGTTTCCTGCACAGCGGGAAAATATGGCCCGTAGAACAGTTCCTGCAGGCAGACCACCTGCGCACCGCGCACCGCCGCTTGCTCGATCATGGCGACATGCTTATCGATCATCGCCTGCTTAATCTTTGGCAGCGCGGAAGTCGTTGGTTCACACAGCGAGGCCTGAATGAGGCCGCCACGGACGATGCTTGGCATGATGGACAAAAAGCTAAATGGCGAAGACGCAAGCGGATAGTACTGCTGAATTATAGCGTACTTTCCGACAAGAATCGCAAATCATCTTTTACCGCGGAGGCCGCGGGATTTTGAGTCAAACACTATCCTGTTCATCCTGTCTATCCTTGTTCGTTTTTTTGAAACACGGATGAACAGGATTCACAGGATACGGATTGCAATACGTCCTTTGCACCTCTGCGTCTTTGCGTGAAACCATTAAGCGCCTGAGTGAACAGACTATTCCGCGGCCAAATAGCGAATGCAGACCGGTGCAGGGACCTGCACAATTTGATCCGTCTCGGTCAGTAGACCCGTCTTTGGATCGACCTTGAACAGCACCACCGTGTCGCTCGTTTGGTTCGCGGCCAGCAAGTACTCTCCGCTTGGGTGGATCGTAAAGTTGCGTGGCGTCTGGCCGCCGGTCTTCTGATGACCGATCGGTGTCAGCTTGCCGGTTGCTGTGTCGACCGAAAAAATCGCCAGACTATCATCACCGCGATTGGACACATACACAAACCGGCCATTCGGATGCACCTGTACCTCGGCGGTGGAGTTCCCCACCTTGGACCCAACCGGCAGGGTTGACTGCGTATCGAGTGGCGTCAGCGTTCCCTTCTCCGCATCAAAGGCGTACGAAGTCACCGACGAATCCAACTCGTTGTTGACGAAGGCCAGTTTGTTACTGGGATGGACGGTTAAATGTCGCGGGCCGGCACCGGCGTGCGACTTCACCGACGGCGGATCGTTCGCCACCATCGTGCCTTCGGTAGCATTCAATTTATAGATGAACACCCGATCCACACCGAGGTCCGCCGCCAGAGCGAACTTGCCGGTTTTGTCCGTGTTGATCGAATGAGCGTGCGGTTCCTTCTGACGGCCATCATTTACGCTTGAACCGGTATGTTGAACAAACGTTCCGCCGGTACCGACGCTGCCATCTTTGTTCAGGGGCAATGAGATCACGCTGCCTCCGCCGTAGTTGGCCGCCATGACACACTGGCCAGTCGGATCAACCGAAACGTGGCACGGGCCACCACCCACAGACGATTTCTGATTCAGTAGCTTGAGCTTGCCAGTCTTGCGATCGATCGCCAGCGCACTGATCGCGCCTCCCTTGCCTCCTTCAAAGTCCCCGATCTCTCCAGCGGCATACAGCGTTTTGCCGTTTGGATGGATTTCCAGGAATGAAGGACTCTTGATCTCGGCCACTAGTTCAGCCTGTCCCAGTTTGCCAGTCTTGGTAGTCAAATCGAAGCGATAAATCCCCTTGCTCTTGGCACTGGTGCCGGTGTACGTGCCAATGTAGACGTGCCACTTTTCGGCATCACTTTTAACGTCTGGCTCTCTTGCCGGAAGATTGGTCGAGGTCATGATTGTGCCTAGTAAAATTGCCGCCAAGAGTCTTAGTTGCCGTTGCATGGAGTATCTCCGCCGGTGGATAGTCAGGTTACGCAAACCGCAGTTTGATGCTCCGATTGGAATCTGTCGCGGGGGGAAATTCAAGCGTTTTCTGCCGTCAGGCGATAGATCAATTAGAACCAACCCACATCATGTGCGCTATGCTTATCATGCCATAGCCAATCTAAAAGCAGAGCGAAAGGCCATATCACCAGAGCGGCGATTGTGATCGCCAGCAGGATTCCAGCAATTCGCCAGGGGAGAGAAATGCGTGGGGTGTCTTCCGCGCCCTCTGAATCGCGCGACTCCGAAGGCAGTAAATTCGACTGCGGCGGCTCGTCGGGGTTCATATTGACTCTTGTACAATTGAGCATTGACCGCAACAGAGAATCTACCACAACGAATTCTTCGCGAACTTCTACCGCGATTTGCTGGCGCGCATTCCGCGAATGCGCCATTCCTCGCGATCGCTGGCCGGGACATAGGTCCGCTCGGCAAACACATCCAAAGTCATCTGAACGTCATTGGAAGGATTCTTATCGAGCCCCGATGGAAACAAGACCAGATACGTAACTCGTACATGGTCCACGTTCTTGGTGCTCCCCGCTTCCATACTCGCTTCAATGCGTGTCACCTGGGCCTTTCCTTTGGAATCCAATAGCGCCTGAACCCCGTCCTGGTCGCAGAATTCACTGTAAGCCTGCTGCAGGCCCGGATTGCGCTCGAAGTATGCCTCGAGATCCTCCGCCGGATCCAAGCGCACCTCCTCGGCCATTTGCAATTGCTGAGCTTCACGCCCCTTACCAGTTCGCAGCAATTCCATATAGTGGTCGGTCAACACACTGGCCCGGTGTTTTAGCCAGATATCGCGGGATAAAACTCGTGAAGCAGCGGTGAACCCAAACAGTACCGCCAAGCAAAGACCGACAATCGCCGCCTTACGCCCAAAGAGCGCCCCCTCTGACGCAGCAATTCGCACGAGCGCCGCAGTGCCAATTGCCAGAGCAATCACCGGCACGGCAATAAAGATGGGATGCGTAAACGCCAGCGCAGAAGCTACCCCTAAAAACAGTGTGGCTAGCGCCAGCAGACTGACGGCGCGGTATTCGATTTCCGCTTTTGTGGCGACATCATTGGCCGGCATAGGGATGTCCTACTAAGCGATTCCTATTTCGTCTGTGTGCCACTGGCTCCGCCAGTGAGAACCAAGTTAGAACGATGACCTCGACAGCTCACCCTAGCCAAACACTGGAAAAGCCAGTGGTACACGCCGGTCACGTTCACTGTGGCTTAACCAGCACGTCCATCTTGCTTTCGTAATCCTTGCGTCGTTCGCCGTACTTCAGAATAAACTTCCCCTCCGGATCGAAGACTTTATTTGCCGATGTGCCAGTGGCCAGTGAACCACCGGGCGACGACAAACCATGAACAAAGGCCAGCCACTTTCGATCGGGGCCAAGACCAAAGAACATGTGGGTATCCGGTTTCTCCTGAAACGCCCCGAACAAAAAGTTTTGCGATAGCGGTGCCATGTGCAACGTGAACATGATAAAGCTGACCATGATCCAGCCGATCCAGACACCAAAGAACAGGCCACCGCCGATTTCTAATGGCTTTTTGAAGCGGACTTTCACCTTCGAGGCCAGGTCGGTCAAGACGCGCAGGATCGCCAGCACCGCGATAAAAATCACCCAAACCGATAAGAAATCGCTGAGATAGCGGTATGTCTTGTCGTAATCATCGAAAGCAGCCGCCAGCGGCTCATAGTAATTGGTCGCAATGAGTGCCGCCGTAATTACATTGATCAGCGTGATCAGGTTTCCCCACAGCCCACTGCTCAGTGTTAACACAACACAGGCCAGCATTATCACAAGCATCAGTATTGGAAGGATCCATTCCATGCGACTACACCAATTCAAAAAAGTTTAAACGCACAACTTCCAACAAACGCCATCGGTACGAAGCACTGGCAAAGCCAGTGGCACACATTCTGACACACGCACTTTCGCAATATCACAACTTCAATACGCGCATTAATTCGGGAATCGATGTGATTCCACGGGCAATCAAGTACAGCCCCTCTTCTTGCATCGTGCGCATGCCCGCCTTGCGGGCTGCCAACCGCAACGTGTCCAGTTTGGGCGTGCTGAGCAATGCTTGCCGAAAAC